>CANDVA010000004.1 GCA_947389015.1 uncultured Clostridia bacterium
TAACGGTAATTCCAATGCGGACACCCTGCTTGTCCGCATACACGGCACAAGCACCTATAACACTCGCGCGGTATTTCATATGTTATCACTCTTTACCCTCTCCCCTGCTGTTTTTTGTTCATTTCTTCAGCTCACGCGGTGAACTTTGTGCTACTTCCTCACGGGCATTTCCTGCCGATTATTCCGACCTCATAAAGCGTTTTATCGCACAGATTGCTGAGAGCTTCATCGATGAACGCCTCACAGACTTGAAGTGCAATTCGCCAATCAGATAGGCTGGAACTTGACAACGCCAACACCACAGACTAAAAAATGGATGGCCGAAAACATTCCGATAAAATCTTTCGGTGTATACAAGCAAGTAACCGACAAGTACACATTCTGTCTAAATAGTGCCAATCGTATTTATGAGTGAAACGACGAATTTTCTTTATATCAAACATAGAAAAAACACGCAACTCGTCCTTGCGAAGATTTTGCAAAGTAAGAACCTTATAAGCTCCTGCTTAGTCTTCGGAACGGTAGGAGTGCTTATACTTTCACAGCCTCCTCTTTCATAGAAGATAGTGTAATCATCGTCAGGCTCCGAAAACGTATTATTAGAGGGCTCCGGAAATGCTGAATAATCTCTTCAATCAACTTTCGATAATGTTCGCGGACAGATGGTCTGCGTAATCAGATTTCACTTTCTTAATATTTTTCACGCGTGTAGAGACGGTATGCGCGCCGCAGGCGTAAATACCGCTTCTTCACGCAGGAGCATGGCAATTAAAAAGAAATCCCAAATCACGTTTACCTTACAAGCTACTTAATGTTTGATCGGATCTGCTTTTACACAATTTTTTTTGGAGTGCTGCCTTAACCAATTGTTATCCAAGCGTTTTTTACCTCGACACAGATATTCTCTGTCGATTTTTTTAATAAAGTGCATATTGGGAATCTTTTCTCTTTCAGCTATTGGTCGCATACCAAAATTCTCATTTTTTCTAAGAGACTGTTTAGTATCTTTACATTTATGCAAAAAGGTGGTATGCGGTGAAAAAGGATGAGGTAAGAATCTCCAAGCGATATAAGTCGAGAACAGATTGAAGCGTCTAAAAAGGAAACGCATCCACAAAAGTATGACCTATATGATATATTTTGTGCTGTATTATATCTTTTGTAAAGAGGGGGGCACATGGGAAGCAATTCCACACGATTATCCAAATTGGCAGAATGTGCGTTAATCACTATGATATACGGGCAAAACCGGACGAGGAAGGTGTAAGTCTACTTGATCGTGTTTTGCACAGAGCAAAAATAAAATGAACGTCCTTCTCAGACGACCATGATCATTGTAGATTCCAAAAGCATTCAAAATGCTGATACAGCTTAAAGCAAGGGATATAGTGCTGGAAAAAACCTCAGGAATAAAACCGCATATTAGCGTGGATATTCTTGGACTTCCGCATGCAATAATGAGCTGATGTTACCGATAGAAATGGTGCTATTGATATGGTTGATTATTATTGCGATATAACCGATAATCTTTCGCTTATAAAAAAGTTCTGGTTGACGGAGGCTATACAGGTCAAAATTTTGCGATGAAATTGAATGAATTTCGGATGCCAAAGTTGAGGTCGTAAAACGTAATGAACTGCACAACTTTTCAGTCATTCCAAAGCGTTGAGCGCAAGGTTTAGTTTTATTCTGTTATCATTCTGTTATCAAAGCAAGATAAAGTCACGACAACAATTTTTTCCTGTCTTTTTTTCACGGGCTCAGGTTTTAAGTTTAATTTTCATCTGTCCTGTATTTGGATATTTTACCCGAAAAAAGATATAAATTTATAAAAAAAGAATTTTATGTTAAAAAACTGTTGAAATTTTTATTTTAATATGTTATTATATAAATATCAAGGAAGTAATCCTGTATTTTTTTGCAGGAAATCCAGTTGAAAGGATCATATTATGAAAAACCAGAAAAAGACCGAGGATAAGAAGTCTGTTGCTGCGGCTTCTTCCCCTGCGGAAAATAAATCGGCTGTAAAGGATACTCCTGCTGCCGAGGTCAAGGCAGAAACCAAAGCAACTCCCGCGTCAAAGAAAGCCGTTGCTGCAAAGGCTAAGCCCGCAGCAAAGGAGAAGACTACGGCAAATAAATCCGTTGCAAAGACTGCAGCTAAACCTACCGCTAAGAGGGTTGCTGCCGCGAAAAAAACCGTAGCAAAAACAGTTGCAGATAAACCTGCTAAGTCTGCTGCGAAAAAAGCTGCTCCCACGAAAAGGACAGCAAAAAAGGTAGATGTTATAACGATCGATACTATCTGCGCTAAGCTTGAGAAGAAGCTCGGCAAAAAGACCGCCGTTAAAGAGAAGATCGCTGTTGATATCGAGGTATGGGGTTTCGGTGACGGCTCGAACAGCAAGATGTACATTGAGATCAACGGAGGAAAGATCACGGTTTCTCCTCACACCTATGACGAAAAGGATTTCAGAGTTTCTTTGAGCTGCGCAAACGCCGTTGCGTTTGTTGACGGAAAGCTTACCCTGAGAGCACTTATCGAATCCAAGGATTTCTATGCCGAGGGCAATATCGCTGCAGCCGTAAAACTTGCTGCTATTTTTTAAAAAACTTTTTATGTCCGCTCTAACAAAGGGCGGACATACGTTTTTATTGTTGATTGCCAATATTTTGTCATTTTGCACAATTTTCAGCTGATAATATCGTTGAAATAAATAATTGATTTCCTATAAGAATAGATTTATAATATAATTGTATATTTTGTATAGTTACGTAATATTCGGCATTCTTTCCCATCTTTCATTTTACGTATGTAAAAAAATCTTGGAGGAGAAAAATATGGTTCATGTAAGAGAAGACAACTGTATAGGGTGCAATGCGTGCATACGCTCCTGTCCGATACCTAACGCAAATCTTTATAACGGCGAGAAAGTACATATCAACAATGACGAGTGTATTCAGTGCGGTGAGTGTGTAAAGGCGTGTCCTCACGAAGCAAGATACTACGACGACGATCTTGAGACCGTTCTTGGACTTATAAAGAACCAGAAGGTATCGTTTATCGTGGCTCCGGCTATCAAGGCCTCTATGGATGGCTCGTGGCGTCACGTTCTGCAGTGGTTCAAGGATCAGGGTGTTCACGAGATCTACGACGGCGCGTTCGGTGCGGATATTTGTACGTTTATGCATATGGAATATCTCAGACATCACGCGGGAGAAAAGGTCATCTCTCAGCCATGCGCCGCTATCGTCAACTACGCTGAAAAGCATAAGCCCGAACTTCTTTCGCACCTCTCCCCCGTTCACTCTCCACTGCTCTGCTCGGGAGTATATGTCCGTAAATACCTGAAGAACAGCGATATTCTCGTAGGTATCACTCCGTGCCTCGCAAAGAGCGACGAGTTCCACAACACGGGAATTATCAACTACAATATTACGTTTAAGAGCATTGTAAACTATCTCAAACGCAACAATGTCGTTCTTTCCCATGGTCGCAGTCCGTTTGAATTTACCGCGGCGCGTGGATTTGACGGCGCGTTCTATCCGATCCCGGGCGGCTTGAAGGAATGTCTGCACGCTTACGATCCCGATCTGCTTGTTACAACGTCCGAGGGTGCTCAGAAGGTTTACGAGGACCTTGATAATTATCTTAATACCGACCGCAATCATCTACCCGCCGTATTTGACGTTCTCAACTGCGAATTCGGATGCAGCGCGGGCGTCGGTGCGCGCGAAGACGTAAACAACTTCAACGCTTATGATATTATGATCCACGCGAGAAAATGGGCGAAAAAGACCAGAGCGTCAGAGCGTTTTCACAAGGCTATATTCAAAACGCTTTCTTTGGAGGACTTTCTCAGGAAATACGAAAACAGATGTACCTCCGTTCGCCCTACCGAAAAGCAACTCGACGAGATATTCAACTCAATGAACAAGTTCACCGACGCGGACAGACATATCGACTGCCACGCTTGCGGATTTAAGTCATGCCGCGATATGGCCACCACGATTTTTTATGGAAACAACAACCCCAACAACTGTATCGTATTCGAGAAGCGGAAGATACATGAAATGGCAAAACAGATCGAGGCACAGAACGGCAAGCTTTCGGGCGTTGTCTCGGATATCCACCAATCAATGGAGACGCTTTCGGATAAGATAATGCCTATCCATGAGCAGGCGGAGGAGAATTCCACCAAGAACAAAGATATCAAAGTGGATATGAGCACTCTAGGCTCGAATATCGACGGTATTCTCCGCCGCGCAAACGATATCGCGGAGTACGTATCAAAGATCAGCGTAAGTATCGGCGAATATGGGCGTATCCTCGAAAAGATAAAGAGCATATCCGAACAGACAAATATTCTCGCGATAAACGCGTCTATCGAGGCGGCAAGCGCGGGTCAGTTCGGCAAGGGCTTTGCGGTCGTTGCGGGCGAGATCAGAACGCTTGCAGTAAAGTCGGCCGATACCTTGAAGGCTGCCGAGCAGCACACCAACGAGATACTCAACAATATTGACGGTATCAAGGATTCCTCGGCAAGCATTATGTCCGATGTCGACGGAACAAAGGCGAATGTTGATAATACCGACAGAGCGGTCGACGATCTCAACGAGAGCCTGCAATTCATCAGCAACAGCGTATCCGAGATCACCGAGATTATTCAGCAGGTCACAAACCTGGCGTCAAGTCTGGAGACCAACGGAGCGTAAATATAAAGATTATGGAGACTGTTCGATACAGTCTCCATTTTTTGATGTATTTTTATGGCAAAAGCCCCATTTTCTGTTTAACTGTAAGGATACGCGTTACACTTTCATTCAGGCGTTGCTCGGAAATATCTCCCGACAGCACCGCGTTGTACACGCCGTCCACAGCGTCGTCAAAATCCTCGGGCGAGAGCACCATATCTATACCCGCGTTTACAGCCATTATCGCGGCGGTTCTTGAATAGTACAGATTGGAGATCGTGTTCATCTCCTGCGCGTCTGTTATTGCGACACCGTTAAATCCGAGTTCGCCGCGGAGTATCTCGGTTACCGCCGTGTAAGAGAGATCGGCGGGCAGTTCGTCGCCAAACGCCGTCACCTGCTGATGACCGACCATAACAAAGTCCGCGCCCGACTGTATGCCGCTTCTGAACGGCACAAACTCCTCACTGCGAAGCTGTTCGAGCGTTCTGTCGATAACTATCTCAGAAGCGGTGTGGGAATTTCCGTCCTCCGCGCCAAGACCCGGGAAATGCTTGAGAGCAGCGGCAACACCCGAGGAGTTCAGCCCGCGTACTACGTTCGAGACCATATTCGCGACAATGTAAGGATCGCTGCTGAAAATTCGGTTTCCAAGCTCGTTGGTCGGCGATATGTCAATATCCGCGACGGGAGCGAAGTCAACGTTAAAGCCGAGCGATCTAATATCCGCGCCGATGATTCTGCCGATATTGAACGCCTCGTCGGGATCGTTTCTTGCGCCGTAGACCGCCATAGCGTCAAACGCCGTAGTGCCGAGATTTGCCGCGCACCGCGCTACCCTGCCGCCTTCCTCATCGACCGCGAGGAACACGCCCACGCCGTTGCGCATGGCGCTTTCCTGCAATTCGGCAAGCATTTGCCGCGTTTGTTCAACGCTCTCCAGATTTGCGCCCATACAGATTATTCCGCCGACGGGCTTGTCCGATAAGTCGACCGCCGCAGTCTCCGCGTAGCCGCTGCCCGAGACCTGCTCGGGTCTTACAAAGAAAAGCTGATAAACGCGCTCTTTAAGCGTCATCTGTGAAATAATGCGCTGAATCGGATCGTCGGGTTCAACAGGGATTGTTGGTTCGCTCGAAACCTCGGAGGACGAGTCCGGCAAGATCTCGGGCTCGGAATACTCGCTTAACGAGCTTGATTCTTCGGATGTATCAACGCTCTCCGCGGAGCTTTCGGGCGGATATTCATTGCTTTCGGGAAGGCTTTCAGAATTCTCCGGCGTATCGGCGCTTGTGCTTTCCGTTGAGGTGCTTAACGAGACGGAAAAACTCGAAGAGCTCTCCCCTGCCCCGCCGCTTGATGATACGGTACTTGACGAATTATGTGATGAGCTCTCCGAACTTGAAGAGTATGAATAAATATCGGTGCTCGATATCACGCCGTTAGGATCTGTCACTATCTCGGAGGGCTCGCTGCAGCCCGTACACATTATAAGTACCGCCAGCGCCGCCGCAAAGCGTTTCAGCTTTTTTCCCATTATCAACCATCCCTTTCAATACCGATGTTTTATATGTGATTTCAGTATAGCATATTTTACTCAAAAAGTCAAGATTCGGGAAAAATTACCGAAAACGGCTGCACTTTAGCCGAGGTGCGATAACGAAGTTTTATGTAATGTGGCGGTGCAGTCGAAAGGCTGTGCCGCCGCTTTGCGTTTGAAAAGGACTCCCTGCACCCCGTCTAAACTTTACGATTGTGAAGATGGGTGTTCTATTTTCTTGTAAAATTGCTTACCGTTGTTTTCCGCTTTACCTGAATGTCGTTCCTGCCCCTGTTTTTCAGCGGCGTTGTTTCGCTCTTATCATCGCAAAATCATATCCCATTTAGACGGTAATTTAGTTGGAACTGGCAAAACAAAAAGCCGATACACAGAGACATCAAAAATCGGCGGGAATTTTGCTCTCGCTTCAAAATGATGTTCTATGTATCGGCTTTGAAATTCAAAGACGGAACTGTTTGTTCATCCGTTCACTCGCTGATAGTATCAAAAAGCATAGAGTGCGGACGGCGGTATTTTCCCAAGCATGCAAAACTTGTGCACACACGCAGGCGTTAGGCGGCTTATGCCGCTCTCTTAATCAAAACATCCTGTATTCAGTTGTAGTCCTCATTGAAGAGGAATTATATTTTATCAGAAAACCCGCCGAAAATCAAGATTTCTCCAGCGGGTTTTGAATATTTTTCAGAAATCAGGGGAATACTATTTTGTTTGAGCATAGGTAAAGGCACCGCCAACGCCTGCGGCGATACATTATTTGGTTACAAAATAACAATAATCAAGAATTACATTCCCATTGTCATCGGGGGTGGTGTAACGAGGACACAAACAATTCTCAAATGACCAAACTGCACCTTTTTTATCTTGCCATATTTTCATACCGTTCTCCGCAAGTTTTTGTTTGCAAGCGCTTGTATCGTGAACTTCATTCTCTTTTCCATAGATCCAACAAGTTCCCAAACTCAAATCTTTGAAATCAATACTGACAAATCCATCGGGAACGAGCGTGTTTTCAGGAGTGAGCATACCTATATAATATTCAAAAGGTTCTCCTTCGGCTCGTCTTTCAACACCGATATAACCGCCGCCGTTTTCCCAAATGGCAATAATTTTGTCTGTACCACCCATAGTCTGTTCAAGAAGATCAAACCAACCGTTTTGCCACCATTCATCCCAATGTCCAAAGTTGTCGTACTTCTTTCCAATAAATCTCATTGTGGGGATGTTTTCTCTAAATACCTTAATAATTTCAGCCATAATTAGCTCTCCTAAATTTGGTTGCATTTAACTTGTTTTCAAAACCTTCGTTACGGCACCTCATCATTCGCACAGCCGTTATTTTTATCTCTTGATATCGTAGTTCATATTCATCAGATTACGTATGCTTTGAACGTCGTCGGTAATATTGCCGTCGCCGTGAATGGTGTGCTTGATAACGCTCGAGGCTACCGCAAAGTTTATCATATCCATTGACTTGAAATTATTCATCATTGCATAGATAAGTCCGCTCGCGAACGCGTCACCGCCGCCTACTCGGTCGAGTACGTTGAACGTAAAGAGCCTGCTCTCAAAAGTGTGACCGTCGTACCACATAAACGCCTTGAGACTGTTTTCGCTGCCGCTGTGAGCGTAACGGACATGACGGGCAATGCATTTCAGATTAGGATATCTCTCTATAAAGTGACGGAATATCTCGTCCTGCTGCTCGTAGCTCGGCTGTAGCGGAACGCCGTCCTTCCAGTCGCCCTTGAAGCGATCGTTTTCATCCTTCCAAAGGTGATACGGCTCAATACCCAGCAGCACATCAACATACGGCAGGCACCCGGTACAGAAATCGCGTGCTTCCTCCCAGCTCCATAGCTGACTTCTGAAATTGCCGTCAAAGCTGACTATCAGATTTTTTTCCTTCGCGATCCTAAGGCAGTCCATTATCAGCGTCCGACAGTTCTTTCCGAGCGCGGGTGTAATGCCGCTCAGATGCAGCCAGTCGAAGCCGTCCAGCAGCGCCTCAAGGTCAACCTTGCTGAAATCATACTCGGTTATTACGCTGTGCATTCTGTCGTATGTGACCTTACTCGGACGTATACCGTAGCCAGTTTCAAGATAGTAAGTACCAAGACGGTGGGTGGGGGTCTCCTCCGGCGAGGTAAGTATCACGGGAGTGCAGTGTACGTCGTTGGAGCGCAGCCAGCGCACCGCGCTCTTGCCTAAGCTGTTATTCGGGACGACGCTGAAAAACGTACTGTCCACGCCCAGGTTGGCGAGAGCCAGAGCGATATTTGCCTCGCTGCCGCCGTAGCTCGCCTCAAAGGTCGAGGTCATACGTATTTTTTCGTAATTCGGCGGAGTAAGCCTCAGCATAATCTCGCCGATAGTAATGAACTTTTTGCCATTTTCGTCATTCGGAAGCAGCGGATTGTAGTGTTCCATACAGAACCTCCTGTAAATCAAAATATTACCGCGATTTGGGTATATTCCCATTTAAAAACATTATACTACAAACCGACCGAAATGTCAAGATTTATCTTTTTTTCCGCACCCTGTGCAGTGTGAACAATCACCGCCGCAGCTGTTTTTTTCCGACTTCATATTTCTGTAAATTATCAAGACGGCTGCCGCGGTCAAAGCCGCAACGAAAAGAATTACAACGATATCCGCGCTGTTCATATGATACCTCCTACACTCCGACAACGATACATACCGCTCTCGCTATAAACGCCACTACCCACGCGACAACGCACTGCCATATAACAACTCCTGCCGCCCACCCCGCACCGAGCTCACGGCGTACAGCCGCGATAGACGCCACGCACGGTGTATACAGCAGCGAGAACACCAGCATAGTCGCGGCGGAGACGGTCGTGAGCGCCGCCTGAATACCGCTGCCGAACAGTATCTCCATTGTCGAGACTACGCTCTCCTTCGCCATAAAGCCGCTTATAAGCGAGGTGACTATTCTCCAGTCGCCCAGACCGAGCGGCGCAAAGACAGGAACGAGCCAGCCCGATATAGTCGCCATAATGCTTTTCGCAGAGTCGCTTACTATATTGAAATGCCAATCAAAGCTCTGCAAAAACCATACAACCATCGTTGCAATAAGTATTACCGAAAACGCCTTGCTTAAGAAATCCTTAGCCTTTTCCCACAAAAGCTGCGTTACATTTTTCACTCCCGGCATACGGTAGTTGGGCAGCTCCATTACAAACGGCACAGCCTCGCCCTTGAAAATCGTTCCCTTGAACAAAAGGGCTATCAGTATAGCCACGACGATACCCAATATGTACAGCCCCGTCATAATAAATCCGCCGTTTCCGGGAAAAAAAGCGCTTATAAAAAAGGCGTAGATGGGCAGCTTTGCCGTGCAGCTCATAAACGGAGTGAGCAGAATGGTCATTTTGCGGTCGCGCTTACTCGGGAGCGTCCGCGTGGACATTACCGCGGGAACGGTACAGCCGAAACCGATAAGCATAGGCACTATGCTTCTTCCAGACAGTCCTATCTTCCTCAGAAGCTTATCCATAAAAAACGCGACGCGCGCAACATATCCGCTGTCCTCCATTATCGATAAGAAGAAAAACAACGTGACCACGACGGGAAGAAAGCTGAGCACGCTGCCCACTCCGCCGAAGATACCGTCGATCACCAAGCCGTGCAGCGCCGGGTTGACGTTTGCGGCGGTCATCCAATTGTCGACCGCGGACGACAGCGCGTTTATTCCCGTTTCCAACAGGTTCTGCAAAAATGCTCCAATAACGTTGAACGTCAAGAGGAAAACAGCCGCCATAATAAGGATAAAACACGGGATAGCTGTCCATTTTCCCGTAAGAATGCGGTCTATCCTCTCGGAGCGCAGGCGCTCCCTGCTCTGCCGCGGCTTCTGCACCGTACTCTCGCAGACGTACTCGATAAAATCAAAGCGCATATCGGCGATAGCAGCGCTGCGGTCCATTCCGCCCTCACGCTCCATCTGTACAACCGTGTGCTCTATCATCTCCTTTTCGTTCTGATCGAGCCTAAGCTGCTCTATTATAAGACCGTCGCCCTCTATCGTTTTTGTAGCTGCGAATTGAAGCGGCAATCCCGCCTTTTCCGCATGATCCTCTATAATGGACTCCACGGCGTGTATCGCTCTGTGAATAGCGCCGCCGTGGTTGTCCTTGCTGCAGAAGTCCTGCTTTTTCGGCTTTTCCTGATATTCCGCGATATGCAGCGCATGCTCTATCAGCTCGTTCACGCCCTCGTTTTTCGCGGCTGAGATCGGCACGACGGGAACGCCGAGCATAGCTTCCATACCGTTGATATCGACCGCGCCGTTGTTTCCCGTGACCTCGTCCATCATATTGAGCGCAACTACCATCGGAACGTCCATTTCAAGAAGCTGCATAGTGAGGTACAGATTGCGCTCGATATTGGTAGCGTCAACGATATTTATGATAGATTTGGGCTTTTCCTCGAGTACAAAGTTTCGCGACACTATCTCCTCGCTGCTGTACGGAGACATGGAGTATATACCGGGCAGATCGGTCACCATGGTATTGGGACAGCCCTTTATCATGCCGTCCTTCCTGTCGACCGTAACTCCCGGAAAGTTTCCGACGTGCTGATTTGCTCCCGTAAGCTGATTGAAGAGTGTTGTCTTGCCGCAGTTCTGATTTCCCACAAGTGCGTATGTGAGCTTTGTACCCTCGGGGAGCGGCTTTTCATCATTCTTGTCGTGATACCTGCCGTCCTCTCCGAGTCCGGGGTGGACTTTGGGATATATTCTGTCAATACGTCTGTGCTGATTGGTTCTTTCCTTAATGAGCTTAATAACGATCTGCTCCGCGTCGGCAAGACGCAGCGTCAGCTCGTAACCGTGAACCTGAAGCTCCATAGGATCTCCCATCGGTGCGAACTTCACCACCGTGACCTCCGCGCCAGGGATAACTCCCATATCCAGAAAATGCTGACGAAGCGCGCCCTCTCCGCCAACGCTTGTTATTACGGCACTTTCGCCCGTCTTTAATTCCTTTAACGTCATCAAAAACGCCTCCGATTTTTATTTTCTGCACTTTTCTAATTATATCACTATCCGCAAACTTTATCAAGTAGTTTTATTGCGAGTTTTTCGGAAAAAGCGCGAAGTAAAGTCTATTGTTCATTTAAAGACCTGAAAATATGAATTCTGCTGCAAGGGCTCGAGCAAGGAGAAATTAAGAGCCTGTCCACCAAACGAACAGGCTCTATTACGTGTCAAATTATGCAATCACTTTTTAAGCAACTCGAAAAAATCCTCTTCGGGCATTGGCTTTGCGTAATAATAACCCTGCACCTGATCGCAGCCTATGCTTCTCAGAAGCTCAACCTGTTCCTTTGTTTCAACACCCTCGGCAAGGACGGTTATGTCAAGATTTGACGCCATTTGCAGTACGTTTTCGAGAATGCTCCGTCCCTTGTCCGAGGTCATCATATTCTCAATAAAACGCTTGTCAAGCTTTATAACGTCAAAGGGCGATTCAAGCAGGACATTCAGCGACGAATACCCGCTTCCGAAATCGTCCATAAGAAGAGTAAAGCCATAGTCCTTTAACAGCGCGGTCTGCCTGCTGATCTGAAGATCGTCCGCCGTTTCGGTTATTTCAAGCTCAAGCAACTTCTCGGGGATACCCGACACTCTAACCATATCGGAAAGTATCTGCGGACACTCGTCGCCCCTCAGATGAACCCTCGATACGTTCACCGAGATCGGGCAAGGACCGACGCCCTCGTCAATGCATTGGCGTATGAACATACAGGCTCTGCTCCATATGTAATGATCCACCTGTACGATTGAGCCATTCTCCTCGATGATCGGTATAAACTGATCGGGATAGATCATTCCCCTTTCGGGATTTTTCCACCTTACAAGAGCCTCCGCACCGATTATCTCGTTTTTGGATATGCTGTACTTAGGCTGAAGATACATACGGAACTGATGCTCGTCAAGAGCTATCCGAAGATTTTCCTCAATGAATTTTATGTTGTACAGCGAATCCTTAAACTGCTCCTTGTAGAAAACGATATTTGAGGAAAAGCCCGCCTTTGCGGTACGCCTTGCCATAGCGGCTCTGTCCTCCATACGCCGAAGCTCCATGGTCTTGTCCTCCGCCATATATACGCCGTAGGAAAATCTGAGAGAAACATTTTTGTATATGCACAGAAGCTCGTCAAGACCTTCAATAAAACGTCTCGGATAGTCGGAATCGGGACATTCGGTGACTATCATAAATACGTCGCTTCGCGGATTCAGATAGTATTGATTATCATTGCAGTAATTTTTTAACGTGTTTATGATATGATCCAGCACCTCGTTGCCGAATTTTTCACCGTAAAGATCGTTGATGATTTTAAATCGGCGTATATCAAACTGAATAAAAGCGACCCTATCGGCGGTTTCAAGCAGTGCCAGATCATTGCGGCGGAATTTATTGGAGCGTCCCATACGCTTGACCACGGTATGCAGCTCGTCGTTTTCGGGTAAATCCTCAAAATCTATGGATTCGTTCGCCTTGTAGGTAAGGTAACCGGCAATCATATCCTCAAGGATATCTATGCTTGTCTCAAGAGCAAAGGGACAGTTTTTCAGGATAAGTCCGTTTTTGCGTATCTCCGCCATTTCATCGGGAACGGAAATATCCTTTCCGAGAATATCGCGGCAGTTGACCTTTCCGTTCATCTTTTCGGAAAAGCGGCGGATAAACTCCTCCGTTTTCTTGTTTCCGTAAACCTCCTGTTCGGTATCGCTAGCGTTGTAGAAGCCGAACGTCATACCAAGAACAAGAAGCCCCGCGGTAATGCACCCGCAGGTATTTCCGCAGCGCATACCGCCTCCGAAGCAGGTGCTTATTTTTAATGCCGTTTTCAGATCAAGTCCGAGATCGGTAGCAAAAGCTCCGAAAAGAGCCTGCGTACAATGGTACTTTTCGTTCAGAAGTCTGATCGCTTTTTCCTTATGAGTCATAATGATCCTCCGCAGCAGTTGTTATTTTGAACAAAACTTTTTATCTATACAATATAATTTTATCACAAATGCCGTTAAATGTCAAGAATTATTTATTTAGCACCTATCACTCATACTGCAGATAAGGTGCGTCGATCATCAAAAAAGCCGCCCATGCTGTCGGAGCTGGGCAGCGATGTGATATGAAAAAATTGAATTTCGGGAATTCCGCTGCTGCAGAAGCTGCGGCACGGACTGAGGAAATTGATTTGCTTGTAAATTATTTTTTATCATCACGATGCTATACATCAGCATACGCTTCCCTGCTTTTCGGAAGATTTATGTTCGCAATCGGCTTTGCAGAGACGCTTACGGATACGATATCTTTTTTGCGGCGTTTAGCAGCAGTCTGTATGAGACTTGATTATTTTTTACAGCAAAATATTGTCAAACCGATTGACAATAGATACTTTTAATGGTATAATATATAAATACGGATATGTCGTTTTGAGCATATCTGCGGTTTGGCTTTTCCCGAAAAGCTGATATTAATTCATAAAGGAGCGAAATTTATGAAATACAGAGTTCTCATAAACGGCAGAAACAGTGCGTTAATAAGCGATTTTATTCGGTATACCGAAACATTTTTCGATACGCTGAGCACGTCGGATTACCTGCAGGATATATTAGGACATTTCAAAGTTTTCGATCCCGAGGTATACGCTTGTTTCGTGGAACGTGAGTATGAAAAGACAATCGGTCAGATAAACAGCCTGAAATCAAGCTACCAATATAACGGCGCCGTTATCGTACTTATCGGAGATCCCATTACATGCAATATGATAGAAGAAAAGGCGAGATTCACAGCCGATCTGATTATCCGCCGTCCGATCACTCCCGATAATCTGGCGCTTAGAATAACACGTCATTTTGACGATATTAACGAAGCAAAGGAAAAACTGAAGGCAAAGGAGCAAGCGCAGCAGACGGTTGTCGAAGCGAAGGCGGCTGAGAGCGTAGCAAAAGAAAATGACGGGAAAAAGCACATTCTCATCGTGGACGACGACCGCACAGTCCTTAAAATGCTCAAATCGGCGCTCGGTGAAACGTACGAGGTCACGACTATGATAAACGGCGTTATGGTGGACAAACTGCTTGAAGCGAAAAAGGTCGATCTCATCATTCTCGATTACGAAATGCCTATCGAGACCGGAGCCGACATATTCAGGCGGATCAAGAAAAATCCCAAAGCGTCGCATATTCCCGTTTGCTTTTTAACGGGCATTACCGAACGCGAAAAGATAATGGAGGTAATGTCGCTCAAGCCTCACGGTTATCTGCTCAAGCCGATCGATATGGATATGCTGTCCTCAACAATAAGAAATCTCACAAATTAAAAGCGCGGCTTGCGAAAGGCTTGTTGTGTATATTTAAAAGCCGTCTTATTAAGCGTATCGCAAAACAGGCGGCTTATTTTTTGAAAGGAGCTGTCTCACGCCGTTATATATGGCGGGATGACATATATGTGATCTATGAATGAAAATGAAAAAAAACTGTATCTTACCGATTTGATAGACACGAAAATTCTCCAACAAATTCAGGACGCGTTTTCCGATATGACGGGAATGGCGGCGCTTACCACCGACAGCAACGGAATCGCGGTAACGCAAGGCTCCAATTTTACGGATTTCTGTATGAAGTACACCCGCACCTCAAAGCTGGGTCGCCCCCGATGCGAGAATTGCGACAAGATAGGCGCGCAAATATCGCATAAAGATGGCAGATCGATCTCGTACCGCTGTCACGCGGGTCTTGTCGATTTTGCCGCGCCGATCATAGCAAACGGCGAGATCGTGGGCTGCTTTATCGGAGGACAGATACTCACCAAGCCGCCTTATATTCCCGGTATCCGCGAGATTGCGGCAGAGCTCGGCATTGACCCAGACAAATATGAAGCGGCAGTAAAAAAGGTTCCCATAGTAAGCCAGGAGCAGATAGAAAAAGCCGCACGTTTTCTGCGGGTCACCGCTTCGGGGCTTTCCGATATAGCGTTTAAGGGCTACCAGCTTCATAAGAGCAATCTTGAGCTCGAAAAGGTTTCGCATCTGAAATCCGACTTTCTCGCCAACATGAGCCACGAGATACGCACACCAATGAACGCGGTCATCGGTCTTACGGATCTGGCGCTGCGCGAAGAAATGCCCCAAGTGGTGAGAGAATACTTACATCAGATAAAGTCGGCGGGCAGGAACCTTCTTGTCGTTATCAACGATATTCTTGATTTCTCGAAGATTGAATCGGGAAAAATGAATATTGTCGAGGTCGAGTACAGAGCTTTGTCGATCGTTCAAGATCTTGTGAGTATCGTAAACAGCCGTATCATCGACAAGGATATTGAATTTACAATGGATATCCCGCCCAATCTGCCAAAAACTCTTTACGGCGACAACGCGAGAATTCATCAGATTATTATGAACCTGCTCACAAACGCGGTCAAGTTTACACAGCACGGCGAGGTTCATTTTAAAGTGGAATTTGAGCTTCGCGGCAAGGACACCGTCATTATGAAGGCTTCGGTTCGCGATACGGGTATCGGTATCAGAAAAAAAGATATGAACAAAATATTCAATTCGTTTCAACAAATTGACAGCAAGCGCAACCGCAATATCGAGGGCACGGGGCTCGGACTTGCTATTTCGCAGAACCTTTTGCGTCTTATGGGCGGAACGATATCCTTCGAGAGCGAGTTCAACAAAGGTTCGACCTTCTATATCGAGATACCGCAGAAGCTTATAGGTCGGATTCCCGCGATGCCGTGTCTCGAAAAAACCGTGAAGGCGGCTGTGCTTACGGATAATCAATACGTCAGGGCACAGCTTATCCGCGATCTGAACCGAATAGGCGCGGAGTATACGGAACTTGACGCGAACAGCTTCAGCGAGGATCTGCAAATGGATTATCTGATCGTCGAAAAGGCTTTCTTTACAGAATCGGTTCGCGATTTTGTAAAGAGCCGACCCGATATGCTCTGTCTGATACTCGTGTCGTACGACAGTATCGAAGCGGTCGATATTCCGAACGTACGCGTGATAAGCAAGCCTATATATTCAATAAGTCTTTACAATGCAATGGGAATACAGGATATCGGTCATGATAACGAACAATCCGAGGACGAGAGCTTTCCGTTTATCGCACCCGAGGCGCATATTCTTATTGTTGACGACAGTCTGGTAAATCTGACCGTCGCGTCGGGATTGCTCGAGCCGCTGAAAATGAAGATTGATACCTCTCAAAGCGCGGCGGACGCAATAGAGAAAATTCATTACGCAAAGTACGATCTGATTTTTATGGATCACATGATGCCCGGGGTGGACGGCGTAGAGGCGACACATATCATCAGGCGGCTTGTTCCGAGCTACAATGATGTGCCGATCATCGCGCTTACCGCAAATGCCATCGGCAGCGCACGAGAAATGCTTATCCGCGAGGGTATGAGCGATTTCGTCGCAAAGCCTATTGACCTGAAGATCATAATTTCAAAGCTCAGAAAATGGCTCCCAGCGGAGAAAATAACTCCCATTGCCGAAGAGAAACCCGAGGCATCAGATACCGACACGGATAATAAAGCGGCTTGCTCCGCGGCTGATATCAAGGAACTTAACGTCAAGGGCGCGCTTTCCATGCTTGGCAGCGAAAAGCTGTTCTGGACGGTTCTCGAGGAGTATTTCAACGCTATTGACAAAAAGTCGAAGGCAATTCTTGAACACAAGGCGGCAGAGCGCTGGCGCGATTATACTATCGAGGTTCACTCGCTTAAAAGCACCTCGCGGCAGGTCGGCGCGGAACATCTCGCTGATATCGCCGCCGAATTGGAAAAAGCGGGCAATGAGAATAACATTGCGCTTATCAACGAAAAAACCGACGGCATGATTGAGGAGTATTTGCGGCTTCACGAAGCGCTCACGAAATACTTTTCCGAAGCGCCAGCCGAGGAAGAGCGTTTTGCAGTCTCCGAGGATATAAACGATATGCTCAATAAAATGAAGGAGGCACTTGACAATTTTGACACGCTGCAAATTGACGAGGTAATAGACGAAATGTCGAAATTCAGATACTCCGATAAAAACGCCGCTTTTTTCGAGCGTCTGAAATCGGCGGCAGAAGACAGCGATATAGACAGCTGCCTTAACATTGTCGAAGAGTGGATAGGCGAAAACGAAGATTAACATAGCAAGCTTTGTCATAGGTATTTCACATAATGCAGATAAAGAAAAAACGAGGTGTTGAACGGTTCGACACCTCGTCTTTTTTAATACCTTATTCGCGCGGATATTACTTCTTCTTCATCTTAAGCGCCGCGAAAAGTGCCGCTGCCGTGACGGCAAGCACTGCCATAACAATAATTATCCACATCACAGTGCGGTTATCGGACTTTTCATTTTCGGTGCTTTCGCTCTTACTTGCATCGGAAGTCTGACTGCTGTCGGACGGGTTTTGTCCGCCGCTGACAGTCTGTCCATCACTGCCGAAATCACCGCTGCTATCGGACGGTTTTTCGGGCGACACAGCCGATGAACTGCCAGAACTTCCCGAACTGCCGACGTTGGAGCCCGGTGACGAAATATCACCGTTGTTGGAATCCGATGACGAATTATCACCGCCGTAACCGTCCGTTCCCGAGGGAGCGTTGTTGGCGGGAGTGAGCAATCCAATGGCGTTCTCCAACACCAGCAGAGCCTCGTTGACCTCGTCCTGCGACGCTCCCTTATTTGAGAGTACCGCCTTAGCCTTGTTCAATGCCTCAACCAGCGTATTGTAGCTTTCCTCGGTGTAGTCGCCGCGCTTATAGCCGCCCGCTCTGTCGACCGCGTCCGCCAATGATGATGTGTCAGCGGGCTCGACGGGTAGGAACTCGCTTGGGTCTGTTCTATCCGAAGAGCTTGCGGAACTCGAAAAAGTTGACGAGCTTGAGGGAGTTGACGAGGACGATTCCGATGACGCTGCGGAAGAAACTGATGACGACGGAGGAATGGGTATGAAAGAGCTGCCCGTTGATATCGTTACCGAGCTTGGATATACGACGTCGCTCGGTGTCACTAACTCGCTTCCCCTTACGAATTTTATTGATCCCTCCTTGACGCTGACCGCCGCCGAAACGTTGCTGCCGCCGATCCTTATCCTGCCGACCGTGAGCGGCGAAGTGTCCGAAAAAAGCACCATCGTGCCCGCAAGGTAGACCGTGAGAACGTCCGTATCGCTGTTGTAGCGACTTTCAACTATCTTCGCGGGCAGTCCGCCGTCGGGGACAAACTCAATATCCGCGCTGCCCGAGCTCGGCGTGACAATAAGGGATATTTGCATTGAGGCTATCTCCTCGGCGGCAGCCTGCGGAAAATCCATAACGAGCTGCGCCTCGCCGCCGTTTACGCTGAGCTCAACGGTCTGCGCCGAGAGCGCCGCGAATACTCCCGTGCCAAGCGCCATTACACAGCACAAAAGCGCCGTGATGACCGCAATCAACCTTCCCCATTTCGAGGGGAGCTTTATATTATACATTTTGATATACCGCTCCTTTCCCGAGAGTGATATCCGAAATATTATCCGTGATATCAATAAGGAACGAATCGCTTACGATTCTCTCTCCCTCGTTAGTGAGCGCGTCGTTTACTCGGTAAAGCTCGGCGCGTACCTTGATCACACCGTTCAGCGCTGACTGGTCTGTCCAATATATCCACGTGCCGTCGGAAACGTTCTGAATAAGACCACTGCCCGGATCGTCGGCGAGGATTATCTGCGACGCGTTCAGGCTTCCGTCCTCGGAGATGCTTCCTACAACGCTGCCGTCCTGATCGAACAGCATTACAACGTTATAAGCAGGGCTGCCCTTATACAAGCCCGTAAATATCAGCGAGCCCGCGGGAATAACCTCGCCCTCGGCAAATTCATAATCGTCGGTGAGTATGCCGATCGCGACAGTGCCGTCGTCGGCGCGCCTAAAGTCAACATTGTCACCCGTCACGCCAAGCAGGTCAAATTCCGCAAGAGCTATCTCGGCAGCGTTGTTGATGACAAGCTTCACCGCGTCGATCTTATAGGTGCTTACATACCTTCTGTCGGCATTCTCGAACCATACGGTCTTACTGCCGTCGAGCGTACCGTCCGCCGCCACGCGCCACGCGCCGTTTTCGCGAACCATGAGCGTGTAGTTTACGGTGCTGCCCGAAACGTACTTGAATCCCGAAACGGTCTCCTGTCTGTTCAGCTCAAACAGTATCTCCGCACCCGCGGAAGCCGTGCCCGTGTACACAGTGCCCGAATTGCCGTCTATCGCGAGGATAACAGGATCTCCCGGCTTGGAATCGCACGGGTCGCTGTCACTGCCCGTTACCGTTCCGAGAGCCGCCGCAACGCCCGAAGCGCTTGCAGTCCAGCTTCTCTTGTCAAGACTTCCGTCGTCGGTTATCTTGATAGGCTCGAGCGCCAACGGAGCGGAGCGGTAAAGATACTTGTCAACAACCGCTATCTCATATGTTACCACGCGGTTGTTAAGACCCGCCGCGTAGTCCGTAAACGTTTTTTCGGTCGTGAAGCCGACAGCCTCACGCCGAACGCGTCCCTCGGACGTTGTGCAGCGTACTATCTCAAAGCCGAGAACCTCGTCCTCGGGAATATTTACGCTTTCGAGCGTGAAATTGATCTGATAAGCGCTGCCGCTGACGGGTACGGCGGTCGTGCCGCTTCCGACCGCGCTCACATCGCCGTCCGTGCCCAAATACCCGCCGTAGGGGTTGTTCATACGGTAAACGCGCGAATCGTCGTCCGCGTAGTAAACGGCGCGCTTCTCCTTGGGGAATTGGCTCGCATACTGCACGGTAGCGCTGTCGGGGAGCTTTCCCCAACGCTCAAAGAATTCAAGCACGTCCTTTTCGGCAGCCGCGCAGGCAAGCCTCATAAGGCACTGATCGGAACCGCCGCTCAATGTGAGGGCAATTCCGTCGGGTGCGGGCGCGTCCGCGGGAGTGCGCGCGTAGGAATCAACTCTCGCGTAGAACAGGCTCTCAAGCTGCTCGGCACGGTCATCGAACGTCTTGTAGTTGTATTCCTCGTCGTATGCCGCGTGGAGCTGCCAATACATACCGAGCTGCGTCGCAAGGTTGGACGAGCTGCCAAGAGTGCGCGAGGTCACCTTGTCGTAGATATTCTTGTAGGTGAAGCGCATTCCGATATTGGCGTCCTTAGCCTGCGCAAGCTGCGCGAAGTAGTTGTTGGTTATCTCGGGAACGGCGTAACAGCCTTGGTTAATGCAGTGACCTATCTCATGGGCAACGCCCCAGCCGAAGTAGCCGCCGCTTATGTAGCGTCCGTTTTCGTCGAACTCAACAGAGCCGCTTGAAAGCATACCCGAGCAGGAGCCCCACTCAATACCGATATGGTTGCCCGCCGCATACATAAACGCCGACCCGAACATTCTCTGATAACGGATATTGAGGTGTCCCTTGGGAAATTGGTTTATCGCATCCGACGCGTTTTTGTTAAGCCCCTTGTGCTGATAGAACAGGTTCATCATCTCTTCCATTGCGTCAAGCGAGGTGACGGCTCTTGCCGCTCTATCCGAGGCGCTGCCCGAACCCGCAAGTATCCGCTCCGCAGGAAGAGACAGCAGCATATTATCGAGAAGTATATCCGAAGCGCCGAGAATACAGTTCTGCGCTTCATAATCGTATCGGTTCACGTTTCTGTTGGAAGAAGCCGTGTGATATTCCGTGTGAAGGTTCTCCAGCCTTGCAACATAGTCCGCGAGCTCGGTCATATAGACCTCCGCCCGCTCCTGCTTCTCCGTCTCGTCGGAAACGCCGTACAGGTCGAGTATCGGCACTTTAACGCCTCCGCTTACACGCACGGCGTAACGGTCGTTTTCATTGCTTCCCGTGTACTGAATATACAAAGCGCCGCCCGATTCCTTGTCGATCGACCATATCTTTGGAATATCAATGACGTTAGAGCCCACCTTAAGAGTGCCAACTACCCTTGCGAGCGCGCCAGATTCCGCGTGATACTGCGAAGCAACGAGTTGAAGATTGGTGCTCTCGCCCGTTTTCTTCGTGTTGTGACCGACGTAGACGGTGACGGTATCGCCCGCCGCCGCGGTCACACCGATAGGCTGCCACGCGTTCAGACCGCCAAAGCCCCTGTTGACGTCATTTGTCGTAATTGAATTATGAATATAAACGGGAGCGTTCAGGTTTTTGCAATTGAGGATATCCTCAGCGTTTTTAAGCTCCCTTTCAAGCAGCTTCCTGTCGGGATTAAGCTCGCCGCAAACGGGGTCGGGAGTGTTGATGCACTTTCTGAGCGCGTCAATATCAGACTGCGTTACGTCATCCCTCAGCACGAGATGAAGATCGTCCGCGTACAGCGCCATAATGTCGTCCGCGGTGGTATCGTAACGATAGAAATACACCTCGGCAACGTTTATCCTGCCGCTTGCCGAATAATTGGCGAGCGCTATCTGAATACGCTTCGCGGTTATTTTGGAGGGGAGGTCAATCTGAAAATACTTGCGCCCATCGCTGTCGAACTTCTTGGAAACGGAAAGTCTGCCGAGCATGGTCATATTTCCATCCTCGTCCCAATAGTTGACGCGCGTATAGAAAAACTCGGGAGATCCGCACACGGATTCGTACAACGCTATACGCTGCATATCGTAAGCCTTGTCGAACTCGTAGTACAGACCGTGGTCCCCGATATTGTTGAAACCACCGTCATCCCATGTTTCGCGGTAGTAATACGAAGCTGCATCGTGGTCAACGGTGCCCCACGCGGTGTCGTCCTCGTCTAAAGCACTGCCGATCATCTCGCCGTAATAGTGCGCCGCTTCAATAATATGTGCGCCCTTTTCGCCTTTTTCGCCCGTGTTGATAAGGTTGAATTTAGGCATTGCGGGCGGATTCAGATCGGTGGTCTCCGCGACCGCCGACAGAGATGGAGCGCTCTCACCGTGCTCGTTAAGCGCAGTAACATAGAGAGTATATCCCGTCTTATCCTCAAGGTCTGAGATTGTATAGCTTGTGGTAATGATATCGGCGATTTTGGTGTACCCGCTGTCTCCTACCTTTTTATAATACAGATTGTACCGATCAGCGTCCTTGGTCTTTTTCCATGACGCGCCAATGCTCTTATAGCCGCCGACAGCGGTCAAGCCGTCGGGCTTAAGGGGTTTTTTGGTGGCTCTCGGGGTAACGTCAGTTGTGCCGCTCCAACCGCTTCTCCACGCGCCATTCACGGACTGCACCCTTGCGGTGTAGGTTATGCCGTTGACAAGCTCCCTCCCGCCGAACATGGAAACGCTCAGCGAGCTGCCCGTCACTCTGTAAAGCTCGATGTGACCGCCGAGCGATATTTCGACCTCATAGCCCGTCACATTCACGCAAGGCACCCAATTGAGCACGAACCGCTTGTCGCCGACCTCCGCGGAAAGCCCCTCGGGGATATCGGTATCCGGCTCGGTTATCTTGCTCTCCATTCCGTTCACAAACTCAACGGAAGATATCTCGGCAAGCGTGCTGTCCTTGGTCATGCCGAAAATCTTAAACGTTACCTTTTTAACGGCTACCTGCGAGCCGAGATTGATACGTATATTTCCGAGCCTGTCGACCGTCACAATAACGTCGCCGTTATCGAGCAGATGATGTACGCCGTTCTCGACGAGCGCGATCTGAGTTGCCTCATTGCCGTTCCCGTCCACATAATCAATGTCAACCTCTGCCTTTGCAACGGGGTTGTCATCGGAGACGGAAATAACGATACCATCCGCTTGTGAAGCCGCGTCGTCGGTAACCTCAAACTCAAGTAAAACTGGACTGTTATCGGATATCTCACCTTCCTCAGAGAACAGCTTAACGCTGCCGTTCTTGAAAAACAAATCCTCAAGACCGCCCTCTGCGCGCGTCCCATCCCCTGCCGACGTTTTAATGACCGTTGAGGGGATAACGGTCTCGGAAACAGCCTGCGTGTTTTCGGTCACGTTGTAGCCCTTTGCGAGGTATTCGAGATCAACAAGGTCAACAGCACCGTCGCCGTTGAGGTCGGCGAGCCCGTCAGCGCTTCCGCCGTCCACCGCGTCGGTGAGCTGCTGTCTGTCCTTGCCGTCGACCCTGCCGTCGTTATTGACGTCGCCTATGAGCAGCGTGCCCGGATGAGCGCCCCTTTGGTAGTCAATGCCCTCCGCGAAGCCTGTCATCAGCTTGATGTTAGCCGCCTGACTGCCCACGTTCACTGTCTGAACGTAATCCGCGAAGCCATCCGCGGTGACCCTCAGCGTATATTCCCCCTGCGCGAGGTTGGTAAAGCTAGCCTCCCCGCCGTCGCTGTTACCGTCGAGCGTAATAGTCTGCGAGCTTCCCGAAAGCTCTGCGTTGAAATCCACGCTCCCCGTCATTGCAAGAGCGGGAATTATTGAAACATTCACCTGTCCCGTAGGAGCGGCGGAGCTTACGGCAGTGCCGCCCAAGCTCTCCGCAAAAACCGCGCAGTTAACCTGAACCGCGAACACCAAGGCAGCCACAGCAGACATCAGTTTTTTTACCCTGTGTTTCATTAAGATCGTCCTTTCCCCATGGAGAGAAACGAGGGCACATGAACCTATACCAATAATCGCTCATCGCTTGCCTTGCGGCAAATTTCAAGCATTTCGGGCTATTGGTACAGACTCCAAAATATTATAATAGCACGCCCGTTTCTCTTTTTTCTCTATCGTGCGTTTTTCGTCTCTTTGAAAACGGCTCAAAGAGCTTCACAATGCGTTTTGTCTTTTTATATCCCCCAAACTGCATAGCTTGTTAGTAAAATATTATATCACATTTTTTGACAAAATTCAATAAGCACGTTGCACAAATTTTGGATATTTTTAACTTATAAAGTTCGGATTACTCGTCTGTGCATAACGCGTAATCCGAGGTTATGCCGTAATATTCTTCGAGCGAAAGCCCCGACGCGGTTACCGCCTCCGCCTTTTCCCTGCCTATGTATCTCACGTGCCACGGTTCGAACATATACCCCGTGTATGCGTCCTTACCCTTTGGATAACGTATGATAAATCCGAACCTGGCACAGTTCTCCGCAAGCCAAATTCCCTCTGGCGTATTTTCAAAGCTTTGTTCCAACGAATTCAGGTCGAACGTATAACCTGTCTGATGATCGGAATGTCCGGGTCTCGACGAATACGTGTCGGCTGCGTCCCTGCCGTCGCTGTCGACATACCGCGCGTAGATCGCGTCCTGATCGTAATACGAACGATATCCCGACACAATATACAGCGATATGCCGTCCGCCTCCGCCGCGCTCTGCATTTCCCAAAACGCGTCGTAAGCGTCGGGCTGTATTCCCGGATCATAATCTCTCGGAAGCGTATAGGTTTTGTTCGCGATCATCACTCCGTCCACATAAGTGATACCGCATATGCGTTCGATAGTGTAGCCGTTTGCCGTTGTCGACGCATAGTCGGGAAGATTGCTTTCGAGATCGATCTTTATTTCCTCCTCCGACAGATAATCACTGTGTATAAACGTTCCGTCCTCGAGCTTGAAATAATCCGTATCCGTTATCGCAGTCACAGTGACCTTATCGTTAATGCCGTATTGGTTTACCGTGTCACTGCCCTGTATAGCGCCGATCCTCGAATAAACATTGTCGGCATTTACGTAATATTCGCCGCTCGCCTCGCTCTCTGTCCATCGAATCACTTCGTTTTCCGATAGATAATCGCTATGTATAAACGTACCGTCCTCGAGCTTGAAATAGTCCGTATCCGTTTTCGCTACTACCGTAACCTTATCGTTAAGACTGTATTGCTTTACCGCATCACTGTCTTGTATAGCGTATATTCTGGAATAAATGCCGTCCGTATTCACGTAACGCTCGCCGTCTGCCGCTGTTTCCGTCCATTGAGAAGCAGAAACATCCGAGCTCTCTTTCGGCTGTGAAAACTCCGAAGATGAGCTGCTTGCAGATATTGGTTCAGATATAACGGAAGACGTGCTGCTTTGAGACGAACTCGTATCGGAAACGGCAGGAGTACCGCCATTTACTGTACTTTCGCTGCTATGCGTGCTCTCGGACTGTCGATTATTCGTGCCCGTATCGGACTTTCCGCGTATAATCATAGCCAATATAAACATCAGCGCCGCAGCTGCCAGAATAACGACAATTGCAACAATTGTTTTCTTGGTATTCATATAATATCCCCTTTATTTTTGTTTCCTAATGCAAAGACAGCAGATAAACAAAACCGCATAACAATGCATTACCCCGCTTTGTATAAATTATATCACATATTTCGAGGAAAGTCAACATTTATCTTACAGGAACATAGTCACATAATTTAACAGATAAAACCTGATTGGAAAAGTCCAATCAGGTTTATTTTTTATGTATTTTAGTGTTTCAAGGTCTCAATACCATGCCCTTGACATATTACCGCTAAAATGTTATATTTAAATAATGGCTGTGATCACTCTTTGTCAAAACGAGTTCTGAGTTTTTCAAATGCTCGCTTTTCTATTCTTGAGATATACGAACGTGATATTCCGAGCTGCTTTGCGATTTCTCACTGCGTAAGCGGTCTGCACACTCTGCCATTCGCGTCCGTAATACCGCAGCGCTTGCAGATTATCTCGCGTTCACGATCAACAAGCTCCTCTTCGATAAATTTGTATAACATTTCGGAATTGATTTTCAATTCAACGTCATTTTCCACGTTAACGCCGCCGCTGCAAAAATCCGCAATTGTGAGCGCGTTGCCATCGCTGTCGCTCTCAATAACTTATGCTATCTATGCGGAGAATTCAAGGGCAAAAGATATTTTAAGATAAAATCATTTCGGGAAGCATTTTATAAGACGTTTTGATCCGACATTAATTAAATACAAAAAAAGCGAAGGAGATCAAAATCTCTTTCGCTTTTTCTTTTTACTCGATCTCAAGCCGCTAGTGTTTGATTATCCCTTCGTCAACCCGGAAAGTTACTTGAACGCTTTTACATCCGAAAATAGACGCGTTTTTAATTATGCCACTCGGAATTAAGGAAACTTACTCTCGATTCGAGCCAATTCTTTAGATAATCAGCAGCCTGTTTTTGGGTGGTACAGGCAGCCGCGCCTGCGCAAAGCTCGTTTCTCGCTTCGTTTTGAAGTATATTGTCCCATTTGTCATAGTTTCGGGCGAACGCGGACTCATACCTCTCCGCTTCGGAGGATATCATCTCATACGCGCGTTCAAATGTACCGCTGTCGTATATCTCCGTCCAGCGCTCCTTTACGATATCCAGATACCATTCCTCGTTCATCAGCACCATAAGCCAAGGGTTGCACATCTCCTCATAATTTCCGTCGACGTCAAATACGATATTTCCCGCATAGAAACCTTTTCCGTCGGCGCAGCGGTCTTTGTTGCCGAAGCACGAGTCGAAGTCCCATGGCGCTTCAAACCGCAACTTCCCACTGCCGCCCCTGCCAAAATCGGTGCTCATAAAAAAGCTTGACAAGTAGATATCCGCGTCACAGGTAAGCTCCGCTAAGATATACGAGTCCGCAAGCGAGCGCAGATCGACGACCTTGTCTACCGCTTCCCGGGGAGTAAGATCGGATGTTTCAATGAGTACCGTAAGATCATCGGACATAACAAATGCCTTATCGTTGTAAGCAGCCTCGTACATTATGTCATAGACGTTGTTGACAAAACGCTCGATATGATCGTGCTGCTCCTGTGAATTGATATCGCTCTTTATCGTAATTCCCACGTCGTTCTTTCCGTTTGCGGAGGGCTTAGCTCTCCTGCCAATGCCGCCGTACCCGTCGTAGGGTCTGAGCTCCGCGTCGTCGTGGTAATCGACCTTAAAGCTTTGAAGCGGGGCTTCATTGTAATAATACCCGTCGTATTCGATAAAATACCCTATATCCGTGCCCGTATAGCCCTTTTCGGGTTCTGTCACCTCAACTCTGCCGCTGTTAATCTGCTGCTGCTCGGTAAGGAGGTATACGCCCCAGTATTCACCGTTTATCGTTACCTCGACGAGCTGTGAATCGGCGGCGTAGTAGCCGTCTTTTCCGAGTATTTCCTCTGCGAGTTGAAAGGCCGTCCTGTTTCGGAGCATAGAGAAATCCTTGTATTCCGCAAGAAGCAGCCAGTTTTTATACTCGCCGCCGTCATTAAGCCCGAGCATACTGCGCTTTGTATCAAACTTTATCCTGAGCGGCTTTTTATTGTAGGCGGTGGTCCAGTTTCCCCTCACCTTAACGCTTGCGTCAGCCGAGTCAATAAGGAGCTTGTCGTCGGCGTCGGTCACCGATACCGAGCAGTCCGTGTAATAAGGCTCGGGAGGCATCTTGTAATTTGGCGTCCATGTTGCTATCCTTTGGGCAACATGTCTTGCGACAGGCGTTGTAACAAAGTCCAATGCATCAGCACCACTATCCTTTGTCCGTATGTCGATAACCGGCATAGGTCTATTGGGGTTGACGGGATTATCCGAAGTGCTCCCATTTCCGGTCACGATCCCTGAGTAGACCGCTTCGCTGCCGTTACTGTCCGAGCCGCTTCCCGAATCGCAGCCTGCAAGCATCAGACAGGCCACGAACAAAGCAGCATATTTTTTTATCGCTGTCATATTTCGTACCTCTTTTTGGCAAAATATCGCGGATACGGTTCTACCCGCTCTTTTATTATAGCAGATAGCATTGAATATGTCAATATTAAAAAACGGCCAATATAAAATCGTGGAACTTACCGTGCACAAAAGCGCCGCAATATAAATGTATGAGCAGGTGCGCGCTACGAAATCTGTATGGCACAATATGAAAGCGGCTCATGCTCTCCAAAAGTGAAATTGAGCCGGAAACTTGCCAAAGGTTTGGACATATCACCCGCAGTCATCAATGTTTCGGATGTTGAAAGCTATGTCGGTATCAAACAGATTTATATAGTTTTGCTTCAGCTCGTCTGTCGAAAAACAGTAGGCAGGACTTGAAAAATACCTTCCATTTCAACCAATTTGCGCAAAACACGTTCAAGCAGACTTATACCGCCCTCGTCCGGTTTTGCACATATATCATAGTGATAGCGCACGTTCCGCTAATTTGGATAATCGTGTGGAATTGCTCTCTATGTACACCCATCTTTCAAAAGATATAATACAGCACAAAATATATCATATAGGTCATACCTTTGTGAACGCATTTCCTTTTTGGATGATTCAATATCTTTGCGTATTATCTCAAACTGTTCTCGACCTATATCTCTGGGATATTCTTTCCTCATTCTTTTTCACCGCCCGTCTAAATACATTTTACCATCTTTTCACGCATATGTAAAGACACTAAACAGGTTCGCTATAACAATGCTTGGAGTATCGTATTCATGATACTCCAAGCATTGTTTTCAATATGCCTCAATTTAAATTACCGAATTGAAATTGAGGTACACTTGACAGCTCCCCGAAAAAGTGCTATAATTCAAGTATCAAGCTGAAAGGAGCCTCCAATGAAGATCGCGATATATTCAAGAAAATCAAAATTCACGGGCAAAGGCGATAGCATAGGCAACCAGATTCAGTTCTGCCGCGAATATATTTCCGCCCGTCATGTACCGACTTGACCGAATAAGCCGCAACATCGGCGACTATGCGAGCCCTATTGAGGAGCTTAACGGTATGCACACAGAACAAAAATTTGAATGAAGGGAGCATCTAATGAGATTACTTATCATAAGACATGGAGAAAGCGTGGCTGATCTACTTAATGTACACGAAGGCAGAGCGGATTTTGAATTAACCGAACGCGGACACACCCAAGCAAATAAAATGAGCATCTATGTAAAAGATCATTATCATATTTCCAAGATTTACCACAGTACACTTAAACGTGCTGCCCAGACAGCGCGGCATCTCGCCGATAAAACACACGCTCCATTATTTCCAGAAGAAATGCTTATGGAGTTCAATAACGGACTAATCGCGGGATTGAAACGAGATATTGCAAATGAAAGATATCCCGAAATAAAGGTTGCCGCCCATAAATCGGTCTATGAACAAGAATCCATGCTTCAGTTCCGTTATCGCGCGGAGTATATGCTTTCCAAACTGTTATCGGAGAACAGCGAAGAAGAAACCATTGCGGTCGTAACTCATGGTGGAGTAATAAACCAGCTTTACCGCGCTTTTTTGAGAATACCGATCGACATCGATTATTTCTTCTATACCGGAGATACAGGTATTCACGAATGGCTTACTTTGGATAATACGCGCACTATCGTAAGGTCAAATAATCTCAGTCACATCGAATGATCACTCTCCATCAAAACGCGCACGCAACTTCTCCAACGCGCGTTTTTCAATTCTTGAGATGTACGAACGCGATATCCCGAGCTGCTTTGCGATCTCACGTTGTGTAAGCGGTTTACATACATTACCGTTTGCGTCGGAAATTCCGTAGCGCTTGCAGATTATCTCACGCTCACGTTCGTCAAGTTCCTCAGCGATAAACCTGTACAGCTTCTCGGAATTTATTTTCAGTTCAACGTCGTTCTCAACATTCACGCCGCTGCTGAAAATATCCGCAATTGTGAGCGCGTTGCCCTCGCTGTCGCTCTCGATAGGCTCATTGATGTATACCTCGGTAAGTTGATGCTTGATTTTGCGAAAGTACATTTTAATTTGATTATCTATTACACACTAACGGAAACGGCAAATAATTCGCTTTATGTCGGAAGTGTGAGAATTATCTCCGCTAAAAAGCCGTCCTATTCTCTGCTCTGCTCCGAAGATACGGACGAACTCACGATCGAAGAGCGGTTAAGAGTTATGCGTCTGCGCGCGGGATTAACGATTGAACAAGCCGCCCAAGCTGTCGGCGTTGAACGGCGTCGTGTTATGAATTACGAATTGGGCAAGATCAAGCATATGAAAAAAGATACGTTAGCAAAGCTGTTTAAGCTTTACGAAAAGAAATGATTGTCATATAGCGATTAGATATTAGTATTAAATTTTTTATAAAAAATTTCGCTCTCAAGCAACGGGACTTTTGATAAGAAAAATCGGGGGCACGCCCAAGGCGCACCCCCAAGTTTTTTATAAACTATGAGAATCTATAATTAGATTTTAAATACCGAGATAAGCTCTCTCAAAATAGCCGCCTGACCCGAAAGCTCCTCCGAAGCCGCAGCGGACTGTTCCGCTGTCGCGGAGTTTGTCAGAACTACCGTGGAGATCTGTTCGATACTTATCTTGATACGCTCAATCATCTCAGACTGTTTTTCACTCGCCGCCGCGATTTCCTTGACAACTTGCTCGACGCTGGAAGCGCCTTTTGCTACATCGCTCAACGCCTCGGAGGTGCTGTTCGCAATTCTTGAACCGTTGTCCACCGCGTCCATCGACTTCTGAATAAGCGCCGTGGTGTTTTTGGCGGCTTCGGCGGATTTGGAAGCGAGATTTCTGACCTCGTCCGCGACTACGGCAAAGCCCTTTCCCGCCTCACCCGCTCTCGACGCTTCAATAGCCGCGTTGAGGGCGAGAATATTTGTCTGGAAAGCGATGTCCTCAATGGTCTTGATTATGTCTCCTATATGCTGCGAGGTCTCGTTGATGCTTGTCATAGCCTCATTCAGACTTGACATTTCGGTTATGACCGTGCTCATATACCCTATGGATTCATTGGCAAGGTTTTCCGCACTTTCGCAGTTCCGGTAGTTCGCCTGAACGTCGTCATTGATCTCCGATATTCTGGAAGCCAGCTGTTCGATCTCGGACGCCTGTTCAGTCGAGCCCTGCGACAGAGCCTGCGCGCCCGCGGAAACTTGATCCGCACCCGACGTTACTTGATCCGCGGAGGTGTTTATCTGCCTGATCGTCTCGCTGAGCTTGCTGTTGATATTCTTTACGTAATCCAGCAGCTTCTCAAAATCTCCGACATAGTATTCTTTTCCAATATTGGTGTCCACACTGAGATCGCCGTCAGCCATAGCCTCAAGCACACGTCCTATATCGCCGATCATGCTGTTAAGGCTGTCGACAACTGTATGGGTTGCCGCGGCAAGTCTGCCCGCTTCATCCTGTCTCTTTATATCCGGTATGTTGCTTTGAAGATCGCCGTTTGCAAGAAGCTCAATTCTTTCCGTACAGATACGAACGGAATTTCCAATGCCTTTTCCGAGACTTACGGAAACGATCGTGGCAACGACAGCAGCGACTATCACAACAGCAACAGTGATTACAATCCCTCGTAGCGTATCATACAGAAAATCGGTCGAAGGACAGTACACCGCGATCGACCAACCGTCGGTCGCGCTTATCGGAGCATACGCCATCAGTTTATTATTACCGTTGAGAGAGTACGATTTGAAGCCCGACTCTCCCGCGATCATCAATTTATGTACGGAAGCCAAGGTATCATATCCTCTTCCGTTAAGGGAAGCGTCCTGCGCCGCCTTGCTGATGTTCTCCTGTTCAAGAACCAGTTTGCTGTCAACATCCGCTATGGTGTACCCGTCTTTGTCGATGATATACGCCGAGCCGTTCTCGCTGACATGAATATCTCTTACTATGTCATTCAGGAACTCCTCATCGGGAACGATATAAACGCACCCAACAGGCTCTGTGCCCGCAAGACCGCCTTTCCACAAGGGAGCGGCAACGATAAGCGTGAGCTTTCCCGTCACCTTTGAAATAAGGGGAGAAGTTATATAGGACTCTCCCTTCATTGCCCTCTTGAAATATTCGCGGTCGGCGTAATTGTTTCCGTCAATGCCGTCGCCGTTTGGGTCGATTAGATTGCACCTTTGCAGACCGTATTTCTGAATATGATTGTCAAGTATCTCGTTTTTGCTTTCAAGCGTCGAGCTTTCATCGGACAATCTTTTGACCATACCAAGCTCCCCCGCGATGTTGGAATACGCCTGAAGCTCCCATTGCACGCGCTTTGCGGAAAGCGTCGCGGTCTCGCGGAAATTTCTTTCCACCGTGTCCATCGTCGAGGTATAATTGAGCACGCTCGCAAGTCCGCCCAAAGCAATCAGCGAAACAACCGTTAAAATAATGATGGTGTAAAAGATTTTCTTGCCAATAGATTTCATATAGAACCCTCCAAAAATTATTAAAAAGTGCTTTTATTTTGAACCGTTAAAGCGCGCTTTTTTGCAATTTAAGAAAGGCTCACAAGCGTGAATAATCGCTTCACAATATTAGTGCTTTACTTAATTATATCACACATTTGCATATTTGTCAATATAAATGTGTAAAATTTTTAGCTATTTTGCAAAAAATTATCCTTTAATAACGATTTAGCATTAAAAGTGTATATCTATTTTTTCTTATATTCTTCAAAGTATAACAGCCCCTTGCCGATTTCCTCTCGGCACGGGGCTGTTGTTGTTTGGGAACGGTTCTATAATCGGCTTTGTCGTATTTGTTGCTGTCCTGCAACCGGCACACCGGAAGAGCGGAGGTAATTACCATACAATTCAAACAGTAAAAAGAATTTGCCGCAGCGCCTTATACCCGTTATAACCTTAATCAGCACGTTTCCCCTTTTGGATATCATTTTGTTCAAATAGTAATTTCTTTCAATGACTATAGAAGACCTCGTAAATTTTTTGCAGATATCCGCATTTTTGTTTTGCGAAATTATATAATAAAAAGGTCAAAAAGCGTCTAAAAATGAGCCAACTTTCTGCGAGAACGGCTCATTTATATTTTTTCATTGATTATTTCTCAAAAGAAAACCTCATACCCCAGCTCCTGCGTATATCGTCCATCAAGCGAAGAACCGCGATACTGTCCTCGGGGGTAAAAATATCGCTGTGGGTCTTCACCGCTTTGACCGACCTTGTTACCTCGCGGATCTCATATTCAAATCCGTTTATTTCGGGAGGAGATTTGACCTCGTAAGGCTCGCCGTCCACGGGAATTACGTTCATTGAATACGCTCCCTGAAAATCGGGAAGATAGATCGTCGCTCCGTCAAAATACAGCGCCGCCCTGCGCTCAATCTGCAAGCCTATCGTCTGTAGGCTGTGAGCGGTTCGTCCGTTCGGATAGCGCAGCTGAATAACGCTGAACTCGTCAGTGCCGTATTCGTTAAGGCGCACCTCCGACTGAAACGCTTCGGGGTCGCCGCCCATTATCAACCTCAAAAAACCGAGATTATAAATGCCGATATCCAGCAGCGCTCCCCCACCCAGCTCCGACAACAGTTTACGCTCACGCCGCGCACCGTTCGCGATAAATCCGTAATCGCACCGGGCATGGTGCAGCTCGCCGAATTTTTTCGTTTGAACGATTTTAAGAAGCTCGTCATACAAGGGAAGAAAACGCGTCCAGAAGCCCTCCATAACGAAAAGTCCCTTTTCGTCCGCTTCGTGATAAAGCCTTTCCGCGTCCTCAGCACACGTCGTAAAGGGCTTCTCGCATAAAACGTGCTTTCCCGCGTTAAGGCACAGCATTGTATTTTCAAAGTGAAGATTATTCGGCGTGGCGATATAGACCGCGTCAACATTCGGATCTGCCGCAAGTTCCTCATATGAACCGTATGCCTTTTCAATTCCGTATTTGTCCGCAAACGCCTGCGCCCGCGCCTTGTCACGCGAACCAGCAGCCGCTATTTTTTCGCCCTCGGGATTCATTGTATTTATTGTTCTTGCAAATTTTTCGGCAATCGTTCCCGTCGCCATAATACCCCAGTTCATTAACGCGCTCCTCCCGTTAATTTATTTGCCTGTTTTATACAATTATATCACAGTCACCGCGTAAAGTCAATATTGATTTTCTCAACGGTTTTTGTGCCATGTTATTCATTAGTCATATACATTTGTCGGCGGTAGACAGGAATTATCCTTACAAACATAATAGGTCGTTTTAGCGTTTAACAACGGGAATCTTTCGCTTTCCGAAATTATGCGTATATTAGCCAGAAACGGCAGCCGCATTTTTAAATCTACTATTTTATCCCCCTCTTTCAAAACAACGGTGATATGCTCGGGCGGACAATCAAACATCATCTTCGCGATCAGAAACATACACGACGAATAATTCCCCACCGCGGACGACAGGAACGCAAGCTGCTTTTCCGCAAGTTCACCGTATTTCTTGCTCTCCGTCAGCTGATACAGCCGCACCAAATCATAAGCCATAATAGAATTTCCGCTCGGAATTGCGCCATCGTAGGTCTCCTTGGGGTTCATGAAAAGCTCTTTATTATCCGATTTTGAGAGATAAAAACCGCCGTTTTCATTATCATAAAACTGTTTCACGGCTTCGTCACAAAATTGTTTGGCTTTTTCAAGAAATTTCTCATCCAACGTTGAATTGTACAGTTCAATCAAAGCCGCGGTATAAAAAGCATAATCGTCCAGAAAAGACTCGCTCGAACGAATTCCCTTACGCCAACTAGCGTATAGCTCCGTGCCGTCACACATATTCTCCTCGATAAATCTCTGCGCTTTTAAAGCCGCGTTCAGATACTTCTCATTATTCGAAACGCGGTAAAGAATTGCCAGCGCCGCGATCATCATGGAATTCCAAGAAAGCAATATCTTATCGTCGATATGCAGACTTGCGCGCTTTTTTCGATAGTCGTACAGTATCCGTATTTCCTCGGTGAAGTCGGATATCATATCGCCGCTTTTCAGCAGATTGGGTATATTCACGCCGTCGAAATTACCTTTCTCCGTAATGTCAAAGATATCCGCGAACCTGTTTCCTTTCTCCTCCCCAAGAACGTTTACTATTTCCTTGCGCGTGAACGTATAGTACTTTCCCTCAACGCCGTCGCTGTCGGCATCCTGAGCGCTGTAAAAGCCGCCTTGCGGCGAGGTCATTTCACGCAGAACATATTCGGCGGTTTTTTCCGCGGTATCAAAATACAGAGGATTTTTTGAAACATTGTAAGCCGCCGAATACGCAATTATCAGCAATGCGTTGTCGTACAACATTTTTTCGAAATGCGGCGCAAGAAAGTATTTATCCGTCGAATACCGCGAAAAACCATAACCGATCTGGTCGAAAATTCCTCCTTTTCGCATTTGGGAAAGCGTTTTCTCGACCGCTTTAAGCGGCTCGGAGCTTTGTCTTTGCTTTGCGTACAGCATAAGGAACAACAAATTATGCGGCATCGGGAATTTCGGTGCTGAACCGAATCCGCCATTTTTCTCATCAAAGCTGTCCAAAAGCGACTGCTCCGCCGTTTCAACCAAATCATCAGCCATGTTTGCATGGCTTTGCTCCGCGTTTCTCAAATGTCCGATTATTTCGTCGGCAGACCGCAAAAGCTTCTCGCGGTCATTTTCCCAAAGCGCAGCGACAGTATGCAGCAACTCGGAAAAACCGGGCATACCGTAACGCTGCTGCGGAGGGAAATACGTTCCCGCGAAGAACGGCTTTTTATCCCACGTCATAAAAACGCTCATCGGCCAGCCGCCGCTCCCCGTGAAAGCCTGACACACCGACATATACACGCTGTCGATATCCGGACGCTCCTCGCGGTCAACCTTTATCGACACGAAATGCTTGTTGAGAATCCCGGCGGTTTCGGGGTTCTCAAAGCTCTCGTGCGCCATAACATGACACCAATGACAAGTGCTGTATCCAATGCTCAGGAATACGGGCTTATCCTCGATTTTGGCTTTTTCAAAGGTTTCCACGCACCACGGATACCAATCGACGGGATTATTTGCGTGCTGTAACAAATACGGACTTACCGCGTTTAACAAATGATTGCTCATATTCACCTCTCCTTTTATAACAGTATATCCGCTTTGGCAACAGGTCATACTAAAATCAAATTACTATATCGGAGGAAAAAATATTGACGAAAAAGAACTATTTCAAAGGTTGGTATTTTAAATGCTCGGGAGAAAATCAAACGATCGCTTTTATACCGTCGTTTCATTGCTGCGGCGAAAAAAATGCCTTTCTGCAAATAATTACCGACAAAAACGCGTTTAACCTGCTGTTTTCACAGCTAAAATACCGCGAAGAACCATTGATCGTAAAAATCGGGAAAAATGTTTTTTCCGAAAAGAGAGTCAAGCTCGATGTCAAAACAAATGAGCTGACAGCACAAGGCTCCCTGCGTTTCGGCGAACTTACACCTATCCGCTACGATATTATGGGACCGTTTAAGTATGTGCCGTTTATGCAGTGCCGTCACAGTGTTTACAGTATGTCTCACAGCGTTGACGGAACGCTCACGCTCAACGGAAAGCGATATGAATTTTATAACGGAGCGGGATATATCGAGGGCGACTGCGGCGCGTCTTTCCCGAAACGTTATGTCTGGACGCAATGCCACTTCAAAAACGGCTCGCTTATGCTGTCTGTCGCGGATATTCCCGTATGCGGCATTTGCTTCACGGGAATAATCGGCGTTGTTATGATGAACGGAAAAGAGTATCGTATCGCGACCTATCTTGGCGCGAAATTAAAGCATATAGGCAAAAACACCGTAACCGTAATGCAAGACGGCTACGAGCTTACCGCAAGACTTGTCAAAAAGAACGCTCACCCGCTGTCCGCGCCAATCAACGGAAAAATGAGCAGAACTATCCACGAAAGCGCTTCCTGCACGGCTTACTACCGATTTTCATACAAGGGAATAACGATATGTGAATTTACAGGCGACCGAGCAAGCTTTGAATTTGAATATCCATAAACCGAGCCTGTTCAAATTCATGAACAGGCTCGGTTTTAATGCGGCACATTATTTGACGATTTTCTCAATAACACAGCTATGTGTTTTTTCTTTAGAATTGTAACTTATCCCGACCAACAGCACATCTCCCGTGTAGTCCTTGATTTTGTCGGTATATTGACGGCGCTTGATCTGCTCGATAGCGGTATCTGCGGACTTATCCTTTTTCAGCTCAACGACCAACGCGGGAAGATCCACATTCTTTCTCGGCAGGAAAACCAGATCGGCAAATCCCTCTCCTGTCGGCAGCTCGCGCCACATCTCGTATTTCTCGCGAGCCGAATAATACGCCAACGAGATAACACAAGCCAAGGAATTTTCGTCGTTGTATTTGAGAATCGAAGTGTCCTCCATATGGCTTTGCTGAATGAGCGCGGCTACCTTGTCGGACTTGCACGCCAACGTTGCCTTTAGCAACTCGTCGGAAACCTTGAGCGATTTTGCCACCTCGCCCCAATCCAGCTGTCTTATTGTGCTCGCAAACTGCTCGGATATCTCGTAGTTTGGCACAGAAACCGTTTTGCTATCTATATCGTAGGTCAGATATCCCAGATGAACGAGCAGCGTCATTACATCGTCTTTGGAGTTAAAAGTTACCATATCGTTGGTGAATGTGGTCGTATCTATACGGCAGCTTTCACCCGATACCAACCTAACAATATCGTCGCGCAGCCCGTCAAAGTTCATCTTGATATAAACGGTAAGCGCCTCAAATGTTTCCGTTGAAGTCCAGTAATTATAAAAATGTCCGCCAAGCATTGACATAACTACCGAACGCGGATTGTAAATTGAAATACCCGCCAGATCGTAGCCGTCATACCAACGCCGTGTTTCGTCAAACGACATATTGTAACGTTCGCAAAGCGCCTTGACCTCGCTTTCGGTAAATCCCGTAAACTCCGCGTATTTTTCGGGATTTGTCATAGATATCTCCGTGAACATATTAAGCGCCGAGTGTACGCCGTACTTCTTTATAGGCAGTATCCCCGTCATATACGCAAGCGCGACATATGTCTGGTCTTTGAGAAGATTTCGCAGAAAATCAAGATAAATCTTCTGTGCTTCGGTGTTGTTCTGCTGCTCACGAAATATGCAGTCCCATTCGTCTATTATGAAAACAAACGGTATCTTTGTTTCAGCGTAAACATCCTTTAGAGAGCGGATAAGCTGTGTATTGTCAAATAATTCAATGTCGCGAAATCCCTTTTTAATATCGAACAGCAGTACCTTTTCAATTTCGCCGATCTTATCGTTCATGTTACGAACAGACGAAAACTCAGCCATATTAAGCCGAATGACATTATATTTATTCAGGTGCTTTTCAAAGCTCTCTGCCTCGGCGATTTTAAGCCCCGAAAACATCTCCCGCGAATCCTCGCCGCGACCGTAATAAGCCGTGAGCATATCCGCCGCCATAGACTTTCCGAAACGCCGCGGACGGCTTACGCAAACATATTTCTGACGTGTGCAAATTATATCGTTGGTAAGTGCAATAAGCCCCGTCTTATCAACATAAATTTCTGAATTCAGCGACTCCTGAAACCCCATATTATCGGGATTAAGATAAATACCCACAATCAACACCTCGCTTTGCTAAATACATTATATCACAAACCCCTTGAAAAGTCAATTAAATTCAATCGATATCACGTTGTTTTTGTGTAATATTGAATATTACTATGCTCACACCATTCAACGGCAATTTTACAAAATACCCGAAAACGATATTCATAATAAGCACTGTCCAGACCAAGTCTGTTTATTGCGTCCTTAAATCGGCGATATGATTTAGGTTTATGCAACACTCTTAAAAGTTCCTCTCGGCGGTTGTCGGAAATTATCTCCATAGTGAAGCTTTCCATGATACGCCATTCATGTATTTCATACTGACCGGGAAGAATGACATACAAATCGGAATTTTCTATCCTTTCGGCAAGCTCTTCATCCGCTTCATCATACATATTATTTGACAAAATCACTATCTCTCCCGTTTCAACGTTAAAGAACTGATCCCAATCATCGCTTGCCATTTCCAGCCTTTCGGCAATGTCCTCTATGCACACCCTCATCTGTTTAACTCCTTGCCGTTTTTATATTCCGCTATTACAGCCGCACAATATAATCATGCTTTATATCATAATAAAGCAAATATCCATAAATGTCAAGTCCTTTTAAAGAGTAACATAAGTACAACCGAACAATCAGAGAAACTGCAAGCATTGAACTTTTAAAACATAACTTCGGCAAATTACAACGATTTTTGCGATTTATAACGATTTTTTTAAATTTATACGGATTTTCTATTGACAAAGTGTTATAAAATGCGTATAATTAAATTATGAGGGGTGAGAAAATGCTTGAGTTTGAATTAGTTGAAATGGTAAACAAAATCTCGCAGACCAGAACCGAGAGCAATTATCTTGAAATAAAGGCGGCTCGCGACGGCTGTCCAAAGCTGTTTGACACTCTATCCTCGTTCTCCAATCAGTACGGAGGCGGTGTTATCGTCTTTGGCGTTGACGAGCAAAACGGCTTCGAGGTCTGCGGAGTGTATGACCCCGCCGATTTGCAAAAGAAGATAATGGAGCAAGCCGTGCAAATGGAACCCGAATTGCGACCGCTATGCACCGTTGCGGTCGTCAATGGGAAAACTGTTGTCAGCGCGGAGATACAGGAGATTGACAACGAGCTTAAACCATGCTTTTATAAGGGCGCGGGGCGGCTGAAAGGCTCTTATGTGCGGGTTGGCGACGGCGACAGGCGGCGGCAGGACGCCGCTGCCGTTGCAACACAGTTGGCGGCACGGACGCCGCCAACCAAAGGCAACAGGCATATGACCGAATACGAGGTTTACAGCTACGAGGCTTTCAGAAAGAAGATACAGGACGAGCTAAGGATTGCGGAACGCGCGGAGCTTTCCGATATCGACACGGACGCGCATACGGAATACCTTATCGCAATGCGTAAGAAAAAGCCCAACCTCGCCGACCTCACAAACGATAAAATAAACTCTCTGCAAGGCTTTGCAATAGATAAAAAGCCTACGCTTACAGGAGTAATGCTGTTTTCTCCGTACCCGCAAGGCTTTTTCCCGCAGCTTTGCGTTACCGCCGTATCAATACAAGGCACGGAAATGGGTGCGGATAATGCCGTAGGTGAACGCTTTATAGACAACGCGCGTATTGACGGAAACGTAGTCAATATGCTAGATGAAACGCTGAAATTCGTCCGCAAGAATATGAAAACCGCGACCTGCATTGACCCTCAAACGGGCAAACGCGCCGACAGAACGGAATATCCCGTTATCGCCGTAAGAGAGCTGATACTGAACGCTCTCGTTCACCGCGATTACAGCAATCATACGGATTTCACGCCGATAACGGTTAAGATGTTCTCTGACCGAATTGAGATAGAAAACCCGGGCGGACTTTACGGGAGAATGACCCTTGACAGGTTGGGAAAAGTAGCGGCAGACACGCGCAATCCGTTTCTCGCGAACGCCATTGAAGTCATTGACGTTACCGAAAACCGATACAGCGGCATACCGACCGTTTACAGCGCAATGAAAAACGTGGGGTTGCCCGAACCGAAATTCGAGAACGAGCGCGGGGTGTTCAGAGTAACGCTTTATAACGGCACGGAGATAACGCCGCCCCCAAGCGGAAACGAAGCAGATTTGCTCACGTTCTGCCAAACGCCGAGGACGCGCGCGGAGCTTGAAGAGCATTTCAAGGGCAGATTGTCTATAAACTATCTGATGTCGCAGATAGTTCACCCGCTTGTCGAGAGCGGAAAACTCAAACTTACAATTCCCGACAAGCCCAAAAGCAAAAACCAGCGGTATTACAGTCAATAAATCAACCGAGCCTGTTCAAATTCACGAACAGACTCGGTTTTAAAGTCACATATTATTTGACGATTTTCTCAATAACACAGCTATGTGTTTTTTCTTTAGAATCGTAACTTATCCCGACCAACAGCACATCTCCCGTGTAGTCCTTGATTTTGTCGGTATATTGACGGCGCTTAATCTGCTCGATAGCTGTATCTGCGGACTTATCCTTTTTCAGTTCAACGACCAACGCAGGCAGATCGATGTTCTTTCTCGGCATGAAAACCAGGTCGGCGAACCCCTCCCCTGTCGGAAGCTCACACCACATCTCGTATTTCTCGCGAGCCGAGTAATATGCCAGCGAGATAACGCAAGCCAAGGAATTTTCATCGTTGTATTTGAGTATCGACGTATCCTCCATATGGCTCTGCTGAATGAGCGCGGCTACCTTGTCGGACTTGCACGCCAATGTTGCCTTTAGCAGCTCGTCGGATACCTTGAGCGACTTCGCGACCTCGCCCCAGTCCATAATTTTGATAGTCGACGCGAATTGTTGAGATATCTCATAATTCGGTATTCTGACCGTCTTTTCATAGAAATTATAGGTCAGATAACCCAGATGAACAAGCAATGTCAGCACATCATCTTTTGAGTGAAAAGATACCATATCGTTTGTAAATGTCGTTGTATCAATGCGGATCTCCTCACCGGAAAGCAGCTTCACAATATCGTCGCGAAGCCCCTCTATATTCAGCTCTATATAAATTTTCAGCGCTTCAAAAGTCTCGGTAGCAGTCCAGTAATTATCAAAATCCCGTCCCGTCAGCGACATAACCACCGAACGCGGATTATAAACAGCAACGCCCTTCAAGTCATAGCCGTCATACCAGCGCTTCATCTCGTAATAGGGCATATTGTAGTTATTACAAAGCGCTTTTACCTCTTCCTCAGTGAAACCCGTGAATTCAGAATATTCTCTGGGATTGGTCATCGAGATCTCCGTGAACATATTCAGCGCCGAATGTACGCCGTACTTCTTTATAGGCAGTATCCCCGTCATATACGCAAGCGCGACATATGTCTGGTCTTTGAGCAGATTGCGCAGAAAATCAAGGTAAAGTCTTTGCGCTTCGGTATCGTTCTGCTGCTCACGAAAAATGCAGTCCCACTCGTCTATTATAAAAACAAACGGAGTCTTTGTTTCAACGTAAATATCCTTTAGCGTCAACACCAATTGTGTTATGTCTAAAAAATCAATGTCTTTGTATTCCCGTTTTATTTCACGCAGCAATATTCTTTCAATCTGGTCTATCTTTTCAGTCATATTTGCACAGCGCGAAAATTCCGCCATATTAAGCCGAATGACGTTATACTTATTCAGGTGCTTTTCAAAGCTCTCCGTCTCGGCGATTTTAAGCCCCGAAAACATCTCCTGCGAATCCTCGCCGCGACCGTAATAAGCCGAGAGCATATTTGCCGCCATAGACTTCCCGAACCGCCGCGGACGGTTTACACAAACATACTTCTGCTCCGTATAGAGGACATTATTAGTAAGCTCGATAAGACCCGTCTTATCTACATATATTTCGGAGTTTATAGCTTGCCTAAACCCCATATTATCGGGATTAAGATAAATTCCCACAATCAACACCTCGCCTTATATAAATTATAGCACAAACAATGCGGAAAGTCAATATTTATGCTGCGAAAAAGACCGATTGCAGCCGACTCTTTTTTCAAAGAAAATTTACAGAAAGATAATCATATAAATAGACGGATAAACGCTCTAGCACTTAATTTTTAGCTCATTAGTGCAAACGTGATATTGTATCAAACACCACATCAAAGAAAAGAAATGGTTTGAGCTCTTATAAGTTGTTCAAGCTTATAATCTTTTATGCCATTCAATCCAAAATCAATTCTTATAAAATGCTCTACCGAATTTGGTATCTTTCCAACCTCAGCAATAATTCCCTCCCCCATTTTCGAGTGACCAATGCGTTTACCAACCATATATTCATTAACATCTTTTGATGTAGGGGCTTTGTGCTTATATCTTTTTACAGGAAATTTATTCTCATTTTGATAATTATTTTGAATATATGAAGTACTTTGAAAATGTGTATGTTTTTGTTGATTTGCCAACTCGTAACTCATTGAATTTCCAGCACGAAAGCCGACTCTATTTATCGAACATAAGCTTTGTTTTTCCTTTTCTTGCCGTGCCCGTTGTTCACTTAACCATTCGTTATATTGATCATCGAAATTATCAATACAAAAACTTCTGTCCTTCAGCACCAGTTGTTCAATCGGTGCATTAAGTCGGAAATTATATTCTTGCTGATTATGATCATAATCTCTATTTATGCGAGTTTGCGAAATTATTTTAGCATCTGAATCTACAATCAAAAGATCTTGTTCTGACGATTTATTGAGAATACTTCTGGCGATTTGATAATTCTCAATATCATCTTGAGCACAATTTGTATTTCCAATCACTATCCACCTTAAAATGAATCCGCTATTTTCACTCTCTACTTCAATGCGTTTACGCTTTCTGAGCGACAAGCTTTTATCTGCAATTTGTAATACAATTTTCTGATTGCCGCTCTCCAACAAGAGATGAGCGAAGCATTTTCCGTTGGGGAATTTGACAAACTGTCTTATACTGCAATTTCTGTTCCTGAACAATTCATAAATCGAATCTCTTATTTTTTTAATTACAATCGTATCACTTTTCTCGAACTGTTCATAGCAACATTCCACATTATCCTTATTATCAATATGCCTTAAATATTGATTACGAATTTGTCCGTGACAATATTCCAAAGTCCTACACTTGCAATTCGGGTTAACACATTTTAGTTCACCATTCTTACTTGCGGCTCTAATCTCTTCCTCACTTTCCACAAGAATAAGATAATCACTTATATTTACAAGTTCATTATTCCAAATACAATATTTCATTTTATTCTCCCTTCTTTGATGCCATAGTTTCGCAGTTTGTATCATTGTTTTGAGGTATAAATTGTTTATATTCCGGATCGGATGGAGATATCCCTACGCTTCTCATAATAAAATCACGACGATCAAATTTTTGAATAACACTTTCACGGGCATAAATATAATTGAAACGATTATGAAGATACTCCTGTATTTCCCGGGATTCATGACCTATTATTACTGCGATATCTTTTAATATTTTTTCTACAATACCGTAACCAATATCTGTATTACCCAAACAACCCGAACTACAATTTTCCGTAAAATTTGACAGTTCAATTTTGTAATCAAAAACTATATTTTTACCATTATCCTGCAAACGGAGTCTAAGTCCCATTATTTCTATGCTTAGCTCAGAGACCTTTTTCTCAAAAAAATCCGCGCAAAGATCTATAAGAAAGTCCTCTGCAAACCATTCCATATTGTCCAACATAAGTTGATTAAGCGCAGCATTAACTAACTCATTCTGAGGACGGTTTAGCTTTTGGGAAAGCAGTTCCAAATCCCTCTCCATATTCGCTTCAATACGAAAGCTCTTTTGAACATTTATTTTTTTTGATAACATCTTAATTACGCCCTCTCTTTCTGCAACTATTTTCAATTGCAGTTAAATTATATCGCACTTTTGCAAATTTGTCAAGTACTTTTTTTAAAAAAATTCAATTTTTGAATAATATTTTGATTTTCTATATCAAAGATATATTATATGAGGATATAAATCATATTACGCAAAAAGCTCCAAAAAGTTCAAATGACAATCGCGCATGAACAACATCGAAGAAAGTAATCTTATGAAACCACCTAAGTAGTAAACAGTATACACCATTGTATAACAAGTCTTTTCTGTTATTAACCCCCTCTTGACGGATTTCCTATATGACTATTTGCAGCAGATTATCGGAATAGCTCTGCAAGGATTATTAGCTAACGAGGTTTAATGTTCAATTTTACTTTATAAATGAACTTAGCGTCATAATATCTTAAATCTTTTGGCTTGACAAATCCGCCCAACCGTGATATAATACAATAAAGGAGATGATGTGTTGGTAATCAGGCACGAGGACTTGATCGGAACATATGAGCAAAAGAGAGCATTGGTATCGCAGTTTAATCTTATGGATGACACGTTCTTCTCGGTTGTTATGCGGGATAAGGCGGCTTGTGAGTATCTTCTGTCGGCACTTATGGGTAAAACCGTAAGTATTATCGAGCATAAGACCCAGTATCGATCAGGAACATTGAGAGCCACTCGGTGGTGTTGGACGCACTTGTAGAGGATAGCGAACACAACTTGTACAATGTTGAAGTTCAGAAAGAGGATGAAAGTAATCACGAGCGCAGAATGAGATACAATCAGACAGCGGTTGATTGGACGTATCTGGAGGGAATTAAGTATAGCAAGCTGCCCGATTTGTATATGATTTTCATATCGGAATTCAATACGTTTAAGCTTGGCAAAAACAATTACAGCTTGTCGCTGTACATAGACGGAACATACACAAAATGTAATGACGGAATTCACCGTTTGTACTTTAATACTGCGGTCGATGACAGTACTGATCTGTCAAAGCTGCTGCAATATATGGCAGACAGCAGCGCGGATAATACAGAGTTCGGAGCGCTGTCACAAGCAGTCAAGCACCATAAAGTTGTGAATGAAGAGGTTGATAGTATGTGTAAAGCTGTTGAAGATTATGCTAGCCGCAGGAAAGAGGAAGGGCTGATTGAAGGTAAAATCGAGGGTAAAATTGAGGGTAAAATCGAAACTATCAAAAATATGCTTAAAGATGGACTTTCCCTGGAAAAGGCATTGATGTATACAGGTATCGACGAGGCGACCTACAAGGAGCATAGCCAACGGTTACAATAATCTTAGATAATATTAAGGAGCTTGAGGAAATCAAGCTCCAATTTTTATTTATAACCCTAATTATTTCCTATAAGACTTTACATATTCTTCCACCGCCGCCTTAGAGATTATCCAAAGCCGCCCACACCGGAACGCCTTTATATCCCCGTTCCTCAGCAGCTCATAAGCCTTGTTTTTGCCAATGCGCAACATCTCGCAAAGCTCGTCGATCGTTATTATATCACTGTATTCGTTAAACATAAGTAAGTCCTCCCGTATAGGTTTATTTTAGTTTAATGTTGAATTTTTGGTAATTATTTTACAGCGTTTTTCATGCATAAACGCAATTCCTTAAAAGTAGCCTCAGGTGCTTTCCAATGCTAAAAAATAAAATCCGCGTTCAAAAAACGACCGTTAAGCGAACACAAATAATCCCCTTGAAAATCATGTGTTTTCAAGGGGATTTTCGTTCGCAAACCCGTTCGGTAATCAACGTTCGGAAAAGCTACGTTTTACGGAGATTTTTGTAGAGTGTGGTCTTTCGTATACCCGTGAGTTCGTAAATCTCTTTAGCGGTGTATTCGCCGCTTTTATAGAGCTTGACCGCCTTGCGGATTTTTTCCTTATCGGTTGGCGGTCTGCCGCCCTTGCGCCCTCTGGCGCGAGCGGACGCTAACCCCTCACGAGTTCTGTCGGCAATAACGTCGCGCTCAAACTGCGCTAATGCAGACATCAGTGTAAAGAGCAATTTCCCGGTGCTGGTCGTTGTGTCAATGGATTCCTTCAACGATACCAGATTAACTCCCTTGGAATTGAACGTTTCCATAAGCCAAATCAAATCTTTGGTGCTCCTGCCGAGCCGCGATAGGGATTCGATTACAACGGTATCGCCCTCGGTCAAACGTTCGAGCAGCTTCTCCAATTCGGGGCGGCTTCGTTTTGTGCCCGTCATTTTCTCGTTGAAGATCATATCCACGTCGTACTTTTCCAACATATCCAACTGCCGATCAAGGCATTGCTGTTCGGTAGAAACACGCGCGTAACCGAAAATGTAATTCTTCATACGACCTCCGTTACCAAACGCGGATCGGCATGGCAGCAGACGTAACCTCAAATCCCATATACCCAAACTCGGAGCAGTCGAGGTCGCTAAGATTATTAACAAACGCCAACATCTGTTTTTTATCAATATCCATGCGATCGCGCTCCCATTCGTTGAGGTGATTGCTCACATAGAGATAGTTCTCCATACCTCCGCTGCAAATCACGAAATAGACAAGTGCGTTATGTTCACGTTCAAATTTCCGGACGCGTTCAAGCTGTCGGTTATCAAGAGCAGAGTATGTTCCCGACGACTCGCTTTGGAATATTGTTCCGTTCTCGGTAAACCGCTTGGTTATGTCAATAAAAATACCCATTTGCTTCATTCGGGCAATCGCTTCGGCTTTTTTATCAGTAATATCCATTAAAATTCTCCTTTCGTCAGCCGACTTTTTGAATTTCACCCTCGATTTCGGGTGTGTTCATAAGTTCTGAAAATTGCTTTGCAAATGCCTTTGCTGCGTCTGCTTCATTAGGTTCAAGCTCCTTGATTGCCTCAAAGTTGAACAGTGAATACGGCTGCCCTGTCCGATTAGTGGTTTTCTCCAAGGTTATCCGAGTAACCACCGATGATAACGGGATCATTCTGCCGACGAGCCGCGTCATATAGCGCTGAAACCTCAGCTTGCTTGACACGGGAATCCTCACGATTATCGGCATAATATTATCGGGTCGCAGTAAAAACAGCGTCACAGATTCCTTGCAAGCCTTTGCGTTAGTGTCGCCGTCTTTAGAGCCGTAGTCGTTAAACGGGCAAGTCGCGCACGCTATACCCTCGTGGGAGACTATGCTGTCCTCACTGAAGCAATCGGGCGGTGTACCCTCGACCGGATCTGATGTTTTCCAATAAGCTCTGGGTGTTGAGTAATCGAGAATTATTCCCGTCAGCTCCTTAGCCGCTTCGTCACCCGACAGTCCCGGAACGCTGAATACCGTAGAACCGCCCGAAGGCGATTTCACGATATCAAACAGTTGGAACGACAGCGGCTGCTTTTTCAAGTTGTCACGAATAATATCAAGTGCGTTGTTTGTAAGGGCTGCATAGCTGTTTACGGTTGCTATTTCGCTCATATTTTCTTTCCTTTCGACAATTGTCTGAACTTTTGCGTTCAAGCGGTCTTTGAGTTTCAGATTGTCCATAATTGTCCTCCAAAATTATTCCGCCGACTTCACGGAGAAGCGGCGGTATGTCGTTGTATTTGCGTATTTCTTGTACAATGTAGGGTGCTCGGATTTCAAGGTTTTTGTGTCAAGGCGCTCCTGTGAAACACTTTTCCAAGATACGATATTACCGCCGAATGTGCCGATCTCGTGCTCTCCCAGAAGCTGTTTCAGCTTGTTTTCGGCGAGCTGCTTTTCTTTGGTGATCGCGCTTAATTTCTCACAGGCAGCGCTGTAATCCTTGAGCAGCTTTTCAGCTTCAAAAGGGAGTTCAACGGTAGGCTTTGCAACGCTCTCGGAATACTTTTCCGAAAGATATTTTGCACACGCTTCACTTCCGTCAACAGGCGGCGTAGTTCCGTTTTTCACATATTCCCAGAACCGCGATTCAAGCTCGATCAGCATTGCAATAAGTTCCTCGTCACGTTCGACCAATTTCCAACGGAATGTGTTACCGCCAATCAGAACGGCGATATAAGTGGCTTTAAATCCCGTTACCGCCATGTAATGCTGAATCTGAAGCATATACTCGTCGGGAATTGCGTCCTCCCACTCGTTTGCCTTAAAGGCACTCGCGGTTTTGGCTTCAAATACGCAGTCACCAAATTCGGGAACAGCGCATACGCCGTCCAAATTTGCCAACATAAACGGGTGTTCCTCGCTCTGCAGTAGCTGCTTTACGCACTGCACCTTTGCGCCTGTACGCCGCGTAAATTCCTCGCGGACAATCGGTTCTAACGTGCTGCCCCAGTATGCGGATTCCCCTGCCTCTTGCGGCACAAGTTGGTTTGTTTTTTCAAGCCACAACTCAATCGGCGTTTTATAGCGATTTATACCACATACCACCGACGCATCCGAACCGCCAATTCCCGTTTTGCGATATTCCAACCAGTCCTCATAAGGGAGATTTTCGGTTGAAACAACAACTTTTGCTGACATAGTTTTACCTTCTTCCTTATTATAATAGGGGCTTGGGTTGAACGCCTCGCCCCATTAGTTTATACTGCTTCAAGCATCATTTCATACGCCTTGTCAATCAACGGATTTCCGTCAATGGTTTTCGCGAAAACGCCCTCGCGGTAATTCGACGTTTCACGAAGCGGTTTTGCGTGAGTTGCAAAGTCCGAGACCGCGCACATAAACCGATAAGCGTTCCTCCCGACGTGGGTCAGATCGGGAGCTTTGAAATAACGCGTTTTCAAATCCTCGCGGATTCGTTCGATATTCTTGCGGTGTATGTCCGTCGGCTCGTCGTCCATTGGCAGCAGCATAGCAATGTATTCCAAAACCTTGTTGTCCGTGAGTTTTATCTTTGAGAGCTTTGCGAATTCCGCGCCGAGATTATTCATGTACTTTCCGGCTAATTGTAAGGTGCTGTGAGCCTCGTCCATTTTTGCCGAAAGATCTCCGACATGAACCGTAGACCAAATTCTTTTCGCCGAACTCAATGCCAAATTCAGCGTATTCTGGCACACCACGCGAATCGGAGTCATTGCAACCTTTATTGCGCCGCTGCCGTCGTGGGAGCTGCTGAATACAAGATACGGCTCGATCTGCTCACCCTCGATTATGTACTTTTCGGGTAACTTAGCGAGTAACCAAATCTTACGACCGTCCTGTAATGACCCTGCCGTCTCATACTTTACGCCCTCGCCCAAAAGCGCGTCCGTGAACGCGAACGCTTCCGAATTCTGCACGACCTTGTAACGGTCGGTAACCACTCCGAGAACCTTATCATCGGTATCCCGAACGTTCGCCTTGTAACCGGGGATGGGCGTGAATTCATCGGTCATAATTGAACGTTGGATAACGTTCCAATCAAGCCCCGACAGCCTTAAAGCCTCATCGGAACTGACAGCATTTTCTACACGAACACCAAGTCCGTGCCAAGGCGCAACCCTTGTGTAAAACATAGTTTCAACATTTGCAGGCATAGAAAAATCTCCTTTCAATTCTTGTCCGAGATGTCAACCTCGGGCAAACTTTCCGCGTTAATAACCTTTTCCGTGATCATCAGCGCCGCGCTAAGCGCCAGAATGATCAATTCCGCGATCTGCTTTTTCGTCATAAAATCCTCCTATTCTTCGCAATATCCGTATTCACACAAAATCTCGGAGACGGTTATTTCGATTGCCTCAGGGATTCCGCATAAATCTTCAATATCTTCCAATGTGTAGCCGTAATCAAGCATTAAATCAACATACTCTTCGGGAATATCAAACCCCATTCCGAAACGGCTAAAACTACTTCGCACAGGCGCGTAGCAGCAATAACGCCTGTCAATCAACGGCGTAAATTTATAGCGAGCTAGCTTTCCCTCACTGTCAATTTTCAGAATATCTCCACAGTCGCTATCGATCTCGGCAAACGGTAACGTGTTCAATCCGAGTAGATTTAATGTGTCCTCTAGTATCTGATCTGTGCTCGCATAGGCATAAAACCCGTCCTCAAAATGGTACAAAGCAAGCGGATTGTCGCCTTTCACGAAGTACGAATTATTTCGGTCATCAAGCACCGTAAACACAAACGGACCGTTGATTTTCTCTGCCATTTTGGCAAGAGATTTTTCGCTTAGCTCTCCCGACTTTTCGAGCAACTGAACCGCTACATAGCTGTCCGTTTCGATTTTTGAAACGGGTAATTTCATGTCGTGCTGTAACTTGGCGTCGTTGTAGACAATGCCGTTGTGAGCGAGCGTGAATTTCGTTCCGCGAACCTTTCCGTAAAACGGGTGGTTATTGTAATTCTTTTTGCAATCGCCCTGTGTAGCCATTCTGGTGTGTCCGAGAATGACATTAGCGTCCTCGCCAAGTTTTAATGAAATCTCATGAGCGGCAACGGGTCGCTTATAAATTCTCAGTTTGCCGCCCGAATTAAATGCGAACCCTGTTGCATCTGTTCCGCGAAGTTCACATTCTGTTGCGAGAACGTTCATAAAACATTCGCGCTGTGTCGCCGTGAAAACTTTTTTGTAGTCGATCAGTCCGAAAATCGCGCACATTATTCGTCTTCCTCTCTTTGAACGGGAGCATTGACGTACAATCTCCGCTCCTTTAAATAGGTAATCAACTCCGCGCAATCGCTCTCGTTAAGCGATATCACGAAGTCCGACCAACTTATTTTTGCAAGTCGATTATCATCGCTGTGAACCGCGAGATTGCATATCCTGTTCACCAATTCAAGTGTCGCGATAAGCGTGTTGTATTTCAAAGTGCCGCGGAACATTTGGAACTCGACCGTGTTCCAATTCGTAATGTTCACGCAAGTGTAGCGTCCTTTCTCTTCCTTTTTGGCGTGATCGAGAATTTCTTTCGGGCTGTTTTTATAGCCATACCGTGCCGCCCATTGGCTCATCTGCGCTTCGGTTCGGCGGCTGAATTTTAGCAGCTCGTTCCAATGGTGCTCTACAAAATACAAAACCCGTGAGATCGCATCTTCCTGCGCCTCACGGATCTCTCCGAATGTTTCTCTGTTGACATGAACATGCAAGCCGCACGTTCCGGATTTATGGCTTTTATAGCCTAGCACGATTGCCTCGTACATGATATCCTGCCACGGCATTTGGTTTTTGTGGTAGTCTAGGGTCATGGGGTGGGTGACGATCTCCATGCCGTCGTCAAGGCTGCCGTCGCATTTGATATAGATTTTTTCATCATACAAATTGGCGATATCCAGTAACGCTTCTGCGTTGTCATTATCTTTTCCACCTTCGTCGATCTCCAGTTCCACGCCGAAGAAGCGTTTGCCGCTGCCGTAAAATATCGGGTCGGGTTTGTAGCTATAATCGTGTATCGGGTGATCTCCTTTGAGCCTGTCGTAGCAGTCATCGCAATACGGATCGTCGTCGACATAGTTCGCGTAATCCTCAAGGATAATGCAGCCGCAGCGTTCGCAGTTAGTGTAATGATTGTCATAACAGTCTTGGCAAAGCGTTATGTACGAATTTCCCGCGTTATCATCGCGCCAAATTCGATCACCGCAATGCTCGCATAATACGGTTTCGCGTTCAAGGCAGCTCGGGCAGAGTTCTTCGCCGTCGAATACCGTAACGTCCTCGCTACGAATTTCCACGCCGCATCGGGAACAGTGATATACCTTTTCTTTTTCCTTGCTCATAGTTTTTTCCTCCTTGTAATTTGGGTACAAAAATTCCCCCGAAGTCGCGAGACCTCGGGGAGTTTTCTATGTGCCGTTAATAAACGGAAATGCTTATATAGCATTCATCGTTATAATATATAACTGAATTTTGGGGAGATAGCAAACGCTAAAAAATATCTCAAAAACCCGCAGAATTTAAAATAAATTATTTTTTAATTATAGTAATCTGCAATGCCAAACAGTATGCTCTCAATTTTTTTGTTGGGAGCGTAAATTCCTATTGACTGTTCCCTACTGACCCAATATTCTGATTCATCACTTACAAGATCAAGAACTACTTTGGCAACATCTGATATTTTACTAGGCAAAAATCTCACATTACCAACGAATACTTCTACCTCAAAAAATTCAATTGCTTCAAATCGATTATTACAATCATAAAATATATGTAAACCTTCAAAGGCATCGCTAGTATTTTTGCTGAGTGGACTTTTTTTAAACTCTTTAAATTTCCCAAAAGAATTTCGAACGATTTCTCGCTCTGTTCCAAAGTCAACGTCATTTACACTTTCAAGCGGTACGACAGATATTTTTTTCACTAAATTCTACCCCCTTCCTTTAACTTGCAAACATAATCATACATCTGAGAAATTTCCTTATCATATTTATTTCCAAATTTTGAGTGTATGTCATCAATATCCATCTGAATCGCGCCTATAAAATTGTCGCTATTGATCAAATTCTTTTGATGTTCGCGGTACTCCCTGGCCTCACGTGAACTACCACAACTTGCAGTTTGTCTGTGGTCAGCTTTATCCATTTTGATTGCAGGTCCATCATCACGATCTAAATGCGAAACACAATCAGCTGGCATGTGGTGAACCTCATATCTTTCACCGCTATTTAATTTGACCTCCCTATAACTACCTCCATTTACAGGCTCATTTTTTTTAGCGACTTTCTCAGATAAATTGGATTTCTCTTCTTGTGTGACACCCCCATCGAAAAGCTTGTTGTATTTTTCCATGCTCTCAAACGGTATCTCCCGCAATTCTCCGTTAGAACGCTTTTCAACGGATTCTATCTTTTCTGTAATTTCAGTCATAAAATTCTTTGCCTCCTGTCCAAAAAGTCCATCAGACCGTTAAACAATTCAATGTTTTCGCTGGTTTTAAATTCCTCCGCCTGTTTTAACGCAATTATCGCAATTATGCGATCCTGTTGAATTTGATCTAACGCATCTATCTTGGGAAACAACGCGTCACTTAAAGCAGTGTACCACAAGTAAATATTGTCGCCCTCGATCCTCGCAAGCGATAAAGCCTCCGACGAATTGAACATTTTGTATACAACGCTCTCGCGAAGCTTTCTATGCGTTTGAGAATCGTCTGCTATCATAAATTTCAAGACGTCAGTCTTGACCGACGCGGATAACGGAAGTTCGTTCAGCGCATCGAAAATTTGGTTTGCTTTGTCGCCGCTGACCTCTTTTTTCAAGTCGCATGACAACATAAGATAGTCGATCAGCACGGCAAGATATTCCCGGGTATCTTTTTCGATCTCAGCTTGATATTCGTAACACGTTCCGTCATCTAAACATTTGGACACATGACACAACACAGGCTCCGTCCAATCGTTTTGATAAACCGCAGCAATACCCGTTTTCAGCTTTGAAAGTTCGAGTATCTGATTATCGCTTAGGGACGCCGATTTTCCGACAAGTTTCCTGTCGGATATATCCGGCAAACGCAGAATGATTTTTGTGTTCGTATTACGTATGGTTGCCATATCAAGCAATCCCGGAGCCTGATCAGCAATTACAAAACCTTCTCCGTAGGTCCTCATCTCGGCTATAGAATTAGCGAGCATTTCCACGGACTTTCCCAAAAGATTTGACCCCTCAGCACTTTGCTCAGACGACGTCCTTTTCAGCAAATTATGTGCTTCCTCTAACACGGTCAAGTGCCTTAGCGCGGAATTGTTTTCGGTTCTGCTCGACATTCGATACTCCTGCATCTTCATAATCAACAGACCCATAATAAGTGATTTGGTTTCCGATGAGCCCGTCCTGCTTAAGTCGACTATTACATTCCTATCAAAAAGAGCGTCAGATGGTATTTCATCGGAAGTAAAGATCTGCCTATACAATCCGTTGGTGAGCGACTTTATCCTTGTGCATAACGATCCTTTATAGTCCCCCTTACTATCAGTTGAATATTGGGAGTCATCCATTACCGCGTTGATTTGCAACAAAACATCTGAAAAGGTCGGATAAATAGGCTTGCCGCCCAATGTATATTTACATTCGGAACGGTTCATATCCCATCCCGCACAGATGTAAGAACGCTCTACTGCATCCTTAAGGACTGCGGGCATCGCCGCGTACATCGGCCAGCATACGTTGAATATCTCAATCAATCTGTCGATATGTTCCAAGACGTGAACATCATCGGGAAAACTGAACGGATTTATTCTCAGCAGTTCGGATATTCTGCTGTTTGTACCAAGAACACGCACATTCCTTTTATGCCCGAATTTGTCCTTATATTCGCCCTTTGCCGGTTCTATCACCATAAACGTTATCTCCGTGCCGGTGCCGGCACCGTTATCGTTCAGGTCTAAAATGCTTTGGATAAGCGAATACACGGCGTTAGATTTTCCCGATCCTGTTGAGCCGGTTATAAAGGTATGCATAGTAAGACTGTCAACACTAAGCCTTACTGGAATAGGCTTTCCACAACCATTTTCATCTCTTCCCATATGATACAGATTTCCAAGGGTCACCGAACGGCTCTTCTTTGTGTTTTCAAGATCAATATTTCTCCCGAAAGCTGCCGTTTCTAACACAGATATTCCCGGAAGCGATTTTCGCGGTAACCCCATTTGTACAGCAAGGTCTTTGCCGCTTATTATTGATGCGGGAGAAATAATGTTTTCATTGTCTAACATAAAAACCGGATGGCGAAGTTTTGCAAGATAGGACTTAATGATATCAACCTGCGATGCATTCATCCATGAATTGATATCAGTATTCTCAATATGGGTACCGTTGCCGTTTATCAAGCTCTTATACGTGCTTGCCGCCATTTTGGCATAGACAGGTGTTGAAGACAGAAAGTACGCAGCTCCGGCAAAAACTCCGTAATTTTCACTTTCCTTAATGCGCTCTAGCTGTTCGTCAATCTTGTCAAGCATCTGTTTGACGGTCTTATTCTCATAGCTGATCTGCATGCTTCTTCCGACAGTATCGGTATGTGACGTTCCATTCGAGGTTCCGTGCATTCTTCCCTCGGCGTGCGATTCGCCAATAGATTCGGTTTTTGTTTTTGTTTTCCCAAATGTTACAGTATCAGAAAAACTCTCAGTACGCGTTTTGCTGTGAGAAAAGTTAAATGTATTTGAACTGAACTTTCCCGAATTCACGCCCTTAACGTTGACTCCTGCGTTTTTGCCCGAGGTATGACTGTAACCTACGGTATTGGTATTGCTTGTGGCTCTTCCTTCCGTATGCGATTTGCTTTTACTGGTTCCGACCGACAGTGCGCTGGACTTGCTTTTTGTGATCGTATCACTGAACGATTCGGACAACGTTTGGGAAACACCTTCGGCGGAGCTTTCGCTGTAAGTAAGCTCTGTTTTCAAAAACGGCGACAAATTGCTGTACAACATCTCATACTCGGCTTTTATATCGTTCAGCTCATCACTGCCGATCAGATCCGCAATGAATATAGCCGTAAAATCCGTGTCTCGCATGGCGTCAATAAATTTTTCTATTCCTTGGCAATAACTTTTGTTGTCCGCATCATCGTCCGAGCGCATTGATCCTACGCCCGAAACGCAGGACGCGCCTGCGTATTTATAACCCGTTATCTTATTAAGAAGTGCCTGTAACGAGCCGTTATCCAACAAAGGGTTTTCGGTATCCTGCAAACTTCCCGGAAAATTGCCCGTGAAATTCCGGCAAAGAGCCTTAGCCGAGGCGCGCGCCTCGCTTGTCTCATTCGCGCCTATTGTTCCGAGGTACAACTCGGTCTCTTTTCTTTCGCTGTTGATTATCATCACAAGACCGCTTCCATAACCAACAGAGGACGCATAGGTGTTCACGAGCTTTTGCAGAGTATTCTCATCGCGATCATATACGATCCTTTTAATGTTGAACAAACTTGCATACTTACAAACATCGCTTTTGATAAGCTCTTCGGGAGGCGCTACCGGAGAAAAGCTGTCAAGTAGCGAAAGATAATTTTTGGTTACGATATTATCCGCAAGCATAAACGCATTATCAAGCTTCGTTTTTTTGCGTATATCAAGTTCATTCATAACGTCACTTCCTTTTTCACTCTTGAAATTCTGATGGATAACGATCGTATTTTCTCTTGTAATGTGCAGCACAGCAAGGCAACTTTACTGCATCTTTCTTTACAATAAACTCCACTGCAGTTAAATATTTACAATCACGACGATCGCGATTACTATAATAAGGGCAACGACAATACCCATCGCTATTGCTGCCGAATTGGCATTCGTATGATTGCTTTGACCTTGTGCCCGACGTTCTTGTCGGGCATTGGCTTTTTTTGATATTTGACTCTGCTGAACCGTTGTTCTGCTCTGCGAAACGAGGGTAGGCTTCGGCGCGGGTTTAGAACCGTATTTTTTCCTTGCGACCGCCTTAACATGGTCTAACCGCTCTCTGCAAAAGTTCTTTTGCAAATACAAACGAGCGTAAGAATAGTAATCGTCAACCCAATTTGCAGGATTGCTCTCAAATCTGAACGACGGATCAAACGCTTTAAAAAGCTGTGATTCACTCACTCCGTTTGAAAGCACATAGTCAAGCGCCCTATCAAAGTCGCCGGTCCAAAATTGGGGATCGCCATCAATATAACCTATCAGCGCACCGGCGATCTCATACATATCCCCGATCTGAAGCGCTCTCTGCAAAACACTGTTTGGTGTAAATGACATAATCAACCTCCTATATCCAGTAACGCGTCAACCTTGCTGATAAAATCTTTGATCCACCGGGTCTTTTCAGCATTTGCCGCAACACTATTTCCAAGCTCTTCCTGGCTTCTGAGCTTCTCTTCAATCTCACTCATAAGCTTTTCTACCCTTTTATCAAGGTCTTTGAGCTTCTCCATCGTAATATCCTTAAGATAATCGACCAGTTTTTTTGTTTCATCCATTGCCATATCGATATCTTTTATGAAATTCTGTCTTATAGGACCCATCTGTACTTCAGCAAATTGCTGGAATTTGATATAATCTTTGTCTTCATAAACCGCCACATCCTCGTATCCGCACCGTCCGAATGTAAAAAGGCGCTTAAAGAAACCGCCAACGCCGCTTTGCTTGACCCGTTTTGTGCCTACCTTGATCTCCCTGGTCTCATTGAATCGGCTGTCGTTTAAAAGATCCTCCACCTTTTTCAGCTCAAATCCCGAGAAATCTACGGTTTTCTTCATATCCATGCTGCCAATCGTAAAGTAGCCTTTGTCATCAAGCTGCTTTATATGTTCGGAATATTCCTCAATGATTTCAATGCAGGATTTCCTTACACCTTTATTGAATTCAGTTTCCAACTTCATCTTCGCGTTATCTCCCATAGTCGTTACCAACGTTTGGAATGAACGGAGATGATAATCCGCCTCCTCTTTTGGAATCTCCTCCTTTACGCCTGTCACAATTTTCTCAAGCGTCGAAAGGATTTCTGCCTGTAACTTTTCGATTGGAGAAAAATCAAGTTTTATTTTATCGACCTTTGCCTTAAACTTCTGCATTTCTTTGCTGTTATCGTATTTTTCGCGCTTTACGGCGAGTTCTTGCTTGACGTTTTCAAACTCATCCTTGGATTTTGCCAGGTTTTCCTCGAAATCAGCGATCATCTTGCGTTCTTCTACCTTCTTCATAAACGTATCATGAACGGTCTTTATCTTAATACATATAGCATACTTCTCCAGATATTCGCCGATAGCGTACTCCAACGCGGGAATGCCGCTGTTTATTTCTGCGGCCTCGTATTTGTATTTTTTGACTTCTTTAGCGGAAAGGTTCTCGTCATTAGCTTTAGCCGAGGCAAATTCTGCATTACGAATAAATTCGTCCTTTGCTTTTGCGTTTAACGAACCGTATTTTGGCAAACATCTTGTTTTGCACCGATTAAAACGATTTATAAGTGCTCCCAAACCTTCTTCTTCCTTTTCTGTTAGCGTGTCTCCGCGCTTTTCCATGCGAATAAGTTTAGCAGTTTGCGCAGATGTCAAAAATAAATTAGGATCATCAATTCCATTTCTCTGTAGCATAGGAATGATTGTTTTTTCGATAACATCCTCATATGGTTCTTTATCAGTGTCAAAATCGTCCATTCTGTTGGCCACAAATAAGAAACGATCACGAGATTGCTTGCCGTTGGAACTGTTTTTCATTGCATTAGAGATTTTGTGCAGGATGATATTGCTGTCATTTGTTGAAAGTTGAGTTCCGTTAAATACATACAAAATCATGCTTTTGTTTTCGTCGTTGATAGCATCGTCCATCATCTCCTCATGTTCGGAATTCTGAGCATTATTTCCTCCGGGCGTATCAACAAACACGGTGTTTATTACATCAGATTTAAGATTCGGAATCGGACCCTCGATAAACATTTTGTTTATAAGCGCTTCCTTGCCCTCGGGGTCGCAGGGATCTTTCTTATAATTCAGCTCGGTTATAACGTCTTTAGTAGCGAGTTTGCTTTCGGCTATCGTATTACCGTATTTATCCTCTGCGCTTACATAAAAATCGTCCATTTTATCATTATCTTTTATTTCGGTGATAACAGCAGTCGTCGCCTGATTTACGGCGGGAAGCAAATCGCGACAGAGTATCGAATTGATAAGCGTAGACTTTCCGCTGCTCATAGGAGCGACAATAACGATCTTAAAATCCGAATTCATTGCGGCTTCAAAATTCTCCCGTATATCATCGGTCAATATCTCCTTGACCGGTCCATCCTGCAGTTCCTTGTACAGCTTATTTAGCTGCTTGAGTTTTTCATACGGATCTGCGTCTTTAGATCTTTCGGCATTCACGTGGATAAGTTTTATCGAATTGAATTCTTTGTCGCCAAAATTTTTCTTTGCATATTCCATATCACGATAATCAGCCGTTGTGCCGACAAAATCAACCTCAATGTCAGATTCACCGATATACTCTCTGAGCATCCTGAAAATACCGCCCCAACGGTTACTGCGCGGCTCTATCCACTCCTGAAGGCGCTTATCAGCGGCGTAATAAAGAGGTGATTGCTGTTTTATCGTCTCCCCGTTGATTTTAATGTCTGTCACAACCGTATATGGGTTATAGGCAATGGTAACATTTGTCATTTTATTTGTCCTCCGTTCTTTGTTAATTGTATCGACGATTGTCGTTTTTTGAAAAGGTCATTCTGTAAAACCCTTCATCATCTTCTAGCTTGATGCCCTGTTGCATCTGATTAAAGCTGATTTTTGGAGCCTTCATTTTTAGAGAGCTTACAAGCGCACTGTCAATTGCGGATTCCAAACTCGGAAACCCGGTATTTTGAAGTGCAGCGTAAAGTGCGGCTTTGGTGTATTTTTTGCCGTCCACTTCAAAAGTTTCATTCATATTTCCAAGTTCCGGATCACGAATATAATTTGTCAATGAAAAGCTGTCATTCTTGAAGCGTTTATAGTATAACGCAAAATCGGATTCGTCCTTCTCCGTCAATTCATTGCCACTGATAACCTTTTTAAGCAACAACGCCGCGCGTGATGATACCGGTATGATCAGAGGATTTTCGATTCCCTTTTCCTCCATGTACTGCCAACAATTTTTTATAATTCCGTCAAGCGGTTCTCTTTGTGGATCGATCGTATCCATTTTATTTATAACGAATATTATGCTAAACATGGGACATTTTCTCAATTTAGCAGCGATTCTCTTCAAAAACAGTTCATCGTCATACGTACCGATCTGCTGCGCGTTTATTATATAGAGTATCAACCCCTCGTCATATTCCTGTAGAATTTTTTCGGTAATATCACTATGGGAGGAATCCATACAGTTATTGATGCCGGGAGTGTCGATCAAAAGCATTGCCTTTTTACTGTTTTTTATCCCTTTGATATCCCCCTCAATGATTATTTCCGACACCTCGTTGGTATCGTTGAATTTCTCAACCATTTTTTGCGTCGCATGCTCTATCAGAGTGTACTCTCCGCTAGAGCTTACGGCATGAATAACAAATTCGTCCTGCATATCGTTATCCAGAATAGCCGCAGCTTTAGCGGTGCAGGCACTGTTTTTGCTTGGCAGAAGTTCTTTTCCGGCCAGTGCGTTTATCAACGTAGATTTTCCACTGCTCATCGTAGATACCACCAAAGTAGGATAGACTTTTCGTTCGTCAACGTACAGATAATTAAACATCGTTTTTCCTCACAAATTAAAAAACTGAAATTAGTCGGATAACCGATCAACCATTCTTCCGAATATCACTCGTCAAAAGAAACCTTTCCGCCGATCCGATTTAATCCTGCTGCAATATGCGAAATCAAAACATTCAACTCGGATGCGTCGAGTTTTTCGACCAGCTTTGTAGCAAATTGATATTCGTATCTGTCAACACATTCTTCGCCAAAAGTGACCTTGCCCCCGAGCTGCCGTAATCCGCATATGATGTAAGCAACCATCACGCAAAGTCCGGAAGCGTCTATGTCCATGAGCTGCTCCGCTATATTGAGATTAGGCAGCATATCCGATACAACCTTAGTATCAACAATACCTGTCTTTTTAGACAGATTAGGATCGTATATCGGCATGTTACTAAATTTGTAATCGCCGACCTTTACGATATTTTTCTTAGCCATACCATAACCGAAGTTAATGTTCATAGAGAACTCCTTTCGTCTCGTCAGCAAGTTAACACAATTAAATTTACGGCATAACTGCATATACTGACGACTGGTCTCGCTCTTCACGAGGAATAATATAGATCACCCGGAATTTCGTGTCTATATAACACTACGCACGTTAAAGTGCGTCAAAATGTAACAGTCAGCCGAAACAGCAATATTTATTCCGAATTAGGAATATTGAACATTGCTTATATAAGGATCTTGACTTTTCAGCCACATATCAATACCGTCTCCGAACACCTCGGCATAAATCGTAAAAACACCGTCTTTCTCGGAAACGACTTTTGCGGTTGACAGTCTGTCAAGCACCGCGTCAACGTCCGTTCCGCTATACTCAAATCTGATCTTACGCAGCACCCCGCCGCGCATAAACTGTATGCGTTTACGGAACTCGCCTTCCTCAAACCTATCCCTGTACGGGATATGAAACTTCTCATTAAGTATGTTCAGCTTTTTGATCCTGTCCACCCGATAGATAGTCGGAAATGGATCGTTCGGCACTGTAAAATTCTTTTTAGTGTCCTTTTCGTCAATAAAAGCCGTCAAATAAAAATAGTATTCCGAAAACATAATCGCCAAAGGCATAAGCCTTCTCTTTACAACTTTTTTGTCATTGGTTCTCAGATAATCTATCTCAATATATTGACAAGCCAATATAGCCTGTCCGATACACCATAATGAATCCGCCAAGTCCGTTACATTCCTAAGCTCAACATAATGAAACATCTCGTTGCCGATCAAATTCTTAAGCGGCTTGTGTTCCGAAGCCATAGTGCAGCAGTCAATAAGCGTATACAGTATATATTTCATTTCATCTTTCGGAAATGCACGGCTACTAAGCAACACTTTGCAGATAGCCAATACCTGCCCGTCTGTCAAAGCAGCTTTATATTCGTGTTCAAAGCTATAGCATTTTTTGATCCGGTCATATACTACAGAACAGGAAATTCCGCTTTCAATCGCCTTGTCGTCAAGAAAACTTCTGATATCGTCAATATCCCTCTGTATGCTGCGCTCATTAACCTTATAGACCTGCGCCATTTCGGCTTTTTTGACCGCACCACCGTTAATCAGCATATCATATATTCCCAAGATCCGTGCGGCCTTTTCATTTTTCAAGTCCTCCACGATGTCCTCCCGCCACATAACTTACAAGTACCATTATACAAAGCCAGAATGACACATAGTGTCTATCCGAGGAAAAAAGCGACAAAAATTTACAATTTATTATATCACAAACATTTCTTTTTTTGGTATGCCGGCAGCTTACAAAGCCTATGTCAAAGCCGCACAGTACAAACGAACATATGAAACAAGCCGAGACGTATTACCTATATATCGTCTGGCATGTAAACGCATCTAACAATATATAGGCCAGACGCTTCGCTTGTATATAAACTTACAACTTCACACGGAAAAAGTTACTGTATTTGCATATATTATATCATAAAGTCTTAAAAATTGCAACCATTTTTTGATAATATATGAAATATCAACAACTTTTCTGAGGTGAAGCATATGAAAGAGGCATACGACTGTGGTTTGATAATAAAAGAGCTGCGCGAAAAAGCGAATATGACGCAGCAGGAGCTTGGACGAAAAATAAACCGCGATAAGGGCATAATATCTAGATATGAGAATAATTACCAACCTGTTCCGTTTGAGACAATGCGAACATTCGCCGCGATCTTTAACGTTTCAATGGACTACCTAGCGGGAATGGAGAAGCAGCGCAGTATTTCCACAATGGGGCTAACCGATGAACAAATAGAAATAGTGCAGTCCCTATCAGATACCTTTCGGGAAATGAACATCGGAAAATCCATAGATAAATCATCCGAGCAGTATAATGTCCTTGGAAAAATTCTTGTCAACCTATTCAAAGGAAAAAAATAACGGGTACGGTCGTTTATGACCGCACCCGTTTAAGTATTAAACTTTCGGATAATTATGTAGCTTGTTGTTTCAAATCCTCAACGATCCTGCTTACAATATACTTACGTTCCTCGGAGGTAAGGTCGGCATTCCGAAATTTCTTCCCGACGATATGGCAGAACAACGCATTTGTTTTCTCTTGAAGCGCGTCCAGTGATTCCTTATCCTCCGGCATATGAATTATTACGTTTATCTCCTGTGTCTTGCGCGGCATATAGATCAGCTCCTTTGGTGTATTATAGTAATAATATGTAATCCAGTTTGTACATAATTACAAAAGAGCATGACCAATCATCATTCATTAAAATAGGTTTTGTAAACCTTATTCACATAGGCTTTGAGCCTTGTAAGATCGCAGATATCCTCGCTGTACTTATGCCCGTCAACAAAGCTGACGGTATTAAACACAAAATGAATATGCGGATTATCCGTATCCTCATGAACCCCAAACACTATCTGATATCTACCCGCATAGTAAGCGGCTATCCGATATCCGAGAATATATGCGTCATAAGGCGATATATCATCCTCAAAGCTAACAATAAAGTGCCGCATCATCCTCCGGGACGTTTTATTGTAGCATTCTTTCACAAGAACCATCTGCTCGTCTGCCCTTGAAATATCAACATTAAACCCTCCAAAATATCTGACAGGCTGTTTTGTTCGCTTGTCGGTCAAAGCATAATTAACAAGGTTAAATATGCTGGAGAAATTCTTGTAAGGATCGCTTACCATTTTAACAATGCACATAAACCCTCCGCACAATCATTATACAGTTTTTTGATCTCATCATTCCATTGTTCCATAGGAATTACTGCCAGTTCTCTAATTGTCAGCATTCTGCACATTATCTCGGGAGATACAACGTTCTGTTCAGCAGAGACGGATTCTAAGATAAAATCGCCCAACGGAAGATTGCGTTCTTTTGCTTTGCGGCTAACTATATTAAAACATTCATCAGTCATTCTAATTGTTTTTGGTTTTTTATCACTCATAGTGACATCCTCCCTATATACTATATCTATAATATTTACATACAATACTAAGAATTATATATTTATTTTATAAACTTAATATAAGTAAATCATTATAGTCCTGACAGGATAACTAAAATGTATTACATTGTTGTTATCCTTGTTTACTTAGTATGTTACAATATTATTTATTATTTAAAATGAATCAAATAACGAAAAGCAAACGCCACTTAATCTGCATAAAAATTACACATTTTAAAAAGATATATGCAGATTTTATAAATATTTGGATTTTTTTTAAAATTACATATTTTTTTAAAAAAATATGTAATTTTTTCAAAAATCTATTGACATATTAGGAAACGAGTGATACAATATAAATATATTAACAAAAAGGCAATTGGATAAAATGTACAATACATTATCCAAACCTTTGTTAATAAATCTTTATTATAAAGGAGTTAATTATGGACAATTATTCTAATTCTAAGCCATTTTTAGATGGAGACGAAACCCTCAAGGATACAATTATGCCGAAGGGATATGAATTGCTCTCGGAATTTGTTTCGGAAAGCTTACCTGAAACCACTACTCTCAAATCATGTTCAAATAACAGTCATGACACCTATAATCAACAATATGCTTTGGTAGGCAATCAACCATACCAAACCAACAATATTGTTCAGTCCCCTTTACCTGTTAGCACTCCCGCTCCTGTGCCGATTAAAACGGTTTTTTCTCAAAACAATACATCGGATACTTCTAATTTTCGGATTGAATATAATGATCTGGAACCGGCAATGTATATATGCGAAAATAGTATTCAAAACAACGTTAAAGGAACTGAGGAAGTTACAGATTTTTATCAACAAAAGGTTGCTAGAAATATGAACAATAGCATAAATTATAAACGTAAGCCATTATCTTCCGGCTGCGCTCAATTCAATAATTTAATTGAGCAAATCAGCGAATTAAAAAAAGAAAATTTATGTGAAATTCGAATCACATCAAAAAGCACGACTACCGTTCAAAGATTTCCGATTAAAGATATTTTCCAGCAAAGTAAATCTGTTAAAGAAACTCTCGCATCGTGTGGAGTATGCTTTTTGAATAATAAGTGCTTTAAAATGTGGTGTGTGGATATTGCTCGGCACGTCAACAACAGTAATATTACAACCAAAGAACGCAGTGGTTTCTATAAAGAAAACGGTGTATGGCACTCCACTGAAATTAATAGGCAAGACCCTTGTGTGTCTGAAATTACCAAAGCTATAAATTCTTTGACGGAAAGGTTTGAAAAATCTGAAAAGGATGTATTTGAAGATCTGACACTTATCTTATGCGGCATCATAGGCAAAATATTCACTGTATTGAAGCAGGAGGAAATATCGGATATAGCAAATGTAATTTTAATCAGTTCTGACATTTATAAAGCAGAAAATGATCTTAAAAACTTCTTTGGCACAACAGATAATGAAATCTTTGATGACTCCGGCAAGTCCCTTAAGGCTTTTAAATCTTGCACCAACACTATTCCTTTAATAGTTCTTTCAGATAAAGTGTCACAGAACAAATATGCTCTGGAGAATATAGCTAAGGCTAAGGATTTGAATAGTTTCCCCTTGATATTGGCGGAAAACAAGGATAATTTAGCTAAAATCAACGGTACTAAACACTTTGTGACAATTAGATACAATTGTTTATCTAATAGCGATATCAGAATAACTATTGATCTATTTTATCGTCAGCTTTTCAGCAAGAACAACCTTTTCGAACAAATCAACAAGTACATGGGATTATATCTTCAGTTGTTTTCCAATAGTGGCACAAATATAATGTTCAAGGTACAGAATCTATATTCACTTTTGCTTTCGCTGGTTCATATTATTCTTTCCGACTTTCAAGTAAGCAATATACCGTTAATTTGTGATCATTATTTCGAGTATCTGACATCCGAGGATACCAAACAAGATGTTGACATTGACAAACTCAAATACATCCTTACCTCTGACTTGAACTTCAAAAGAGTTAACAAAAAGACCGCCGAAAGTCTGGATGATAATTTCTTGTATTACAGCGACAAATCTATTTATCTTAGCAGCACTACATTAACGCATATTGCAGAACAATTCGGATTTTCTAACGTCAACAAGTTTTCAGAAATTCTGAATGATAATGAACTGCTTACCACATCAAAAGGAACTACTATGAACGTAGTGAATATAAGAGGGAAATCAGTCAGAGGTTACACGCTAGACATCAACAGTATATTTAAACAGGGAGATTTTATCCCCCGATGCACTGAATATGAAACGCCTGAATACAGTATTCCAATAGGTTTAATAGATTTTGACAGATCAATCAATTTTGCCATTGATGAAACTGAAAATAACATGATGTACATTAGCGGTAAATCAAGAAGCGGTAAAACGAATTTCTGTAATGTATTGTCTACGCAAGCAGTCATGAAACATATGAGTGTTGTAATGATTGGGAACAGCAAATCAATAGTTGATTTGGGTCCCAACGCCAAAGAATATGTAATTAATGATTTGACTATGCCAATAGCGTGGAAAGAAATAGATCGCCAAGGGCAGATAACAAAAGTAACCGTATCTAATGGGGCAAGCATATCGGTTAATGATATTCTAAATAGTTTTCTAAACGACCATAAATTTCTTCAGAAAGCCGACGAAAAGGTATTCACACTTTTGGTTTTAGACGAGGTTTCCGAGTTCTCATGGGATGAAAAAACGCCAATAAGGGAACTGTTACGTAAAGGAAGCAAGTATGGAATATCGGCGTTATTGTCAACTCAATATCTGAATTCAAAAAACGGCGCAAATATGAATGATGCTCTAAAGCAGTGCTCGTCATTCTGCTTCTTTGAAGATGCCGATATTCCGGCTCATCTTTCAAAAAAACACCCAGAACTAAACGATTGTGTTCAAGATTTGAACAAATACGAATCAATCCTGATTGGCAACTTTACCGTAGACAATGTTCCCATAAAGAACCCTCTTCGATTTAAAACGTACAAGCTATAATGAATATGGAGTACCGCTTTTAGGGTACTCCATATTTGTTTCTATATTATTTATTAATTTAAATCGCAAAATCAAAATTCTATCACACTTGACATCTCCCCGAAAAAGTGCTATAATTCAATTATCAAGCCGAAAGGAGCCTCCAATGAAAATCGCGATATATTCAAGAAAATCCAAGTTCACGGGCAAAGGCGAGAGCATAGGCAACCAGATACAGCTCTGCCGCGAATACATATCCGCCCACTTTCCCGAGGCGCGCGACGAAGAAATATTCGTATACGAGGACGAGGGCTTTTCGGCTAAGAACCTCGACCGCCCGCAGTACCGCGAAATGATGCGGAACGCCCGTAGATCCCCATTCGATTGCATTGTCGTGTACCGTCTTGACCGAATAAGCCGCAACGTAGGCGACTTTGCAAGCCTTATTGAGGAGCTTAACGGAATGCACACCGCGTTCATCTGCATTAAGGAGCAGTTTGATACCTCCACCTCAATGGGCAGAGCAATGATGAATATAGCAGCGGTTTTCGCCCAGCTTGAACGCGAAACAATTGCCGAAAGAATACGCGATAATCTGATATTGTTAGCGCGCACGGGTCGCTGGCTCGGCGGAGTCACGCCGCTCGGATATATCGGCGAGAAAACCGAAATAACCGACAGCGAGGGCAAAAAACGTTCCGCATATAAGTTAAAGCAAATCCCCGCGGAGATCAAGACCGTCAAGCTGATCTACGAAAAATTTCTGGAGTTTCAGTCAATGACAAAAGTGGCAACGTGGCTAATTCATCACGATATAAAAACGCGCGAGGGCTGCGAATTTCGTCTCCGCGCAGTCAAGGATATATTGAAGAACCCCGTTTATTGTATCGCCGATCAACAGGTTATAAACTATTTCACGGAGCTAGGCAGCAGCGTATGCTTTGATGTGACCGAAACCGACGGAAAGCGCGGACTTATGCCGTTCCGCCGCACGGCGCAAAGCGGAAAGCAGCAGCACCGCACAACTCCCGACGAGTGGATAATCGCCCTCGGAAAGCATACGGGAATTATCACGTCCGAAGTCTGGCTGAAAGCGCAGTCGCTTATAGGCGAAAACGCTCACAAAACGTTTTACCGCCCCGTTCGCAGCGAGGTGAGCATTTTTTCGGGGCTTGTCCGATGCGCCGACTGCGGCAACATAATGCGCCCCCGCGTCAATTCCAACAAGCGACGCAATCCCGACGGCTCTCAGACGTTCAGCTATATGTGCGAGTTTAAGGAACGCTCCAGAAAGTCCAAATGCACAATGAAGAACGTAAACGGAAACGTTCTCGATAAGCTGATATGCGACGAGATATTAAAGTTCAATCAGCCCAAGTCCACGGTAGGCAGACAACTCGATCAACTGATGAAAAAGTCAAGCCAAACCGCCGAGGATAATTCCGCAAAGCTGACCGAACTGCAAAAGCAGATCGACGCCAAACAGAAAATGATATCAAACCTGATGGACGCGCTTGCAAAATCCGAGGACAGCTCCGCAATGTTCTCCTACACCACCAAAGAGGTCGAACGTCTTGACGGCGAGATCAAAGCGCTGCAAAACGAGATCGCCGAGCTTAGCTTTCTCGGCGACGAAAATCTTGAACGCCACCGGCAGCTCGACAATATCCTCAAATCGCTCAAGCGTTTCAAGGATTGCTTCGATACTCTGTCGACAGTCGAAAAGCGCGATTATATGCGGCAGGTAATCGACCGAATAGAATGGGACGGTAAAAACGCGCATATTTTTATCAAGCGTGCAGACGGTAAAACATAACTCCTTCACGGATTATTTGCGGAGCAAACAAGAGTTTCCGCAAGTGTGCAATAGCATTATCAATGCACTTTGACGCGTAAGTACTGAACTGATTACCCTTCAGGTAATCGAACGTCTCTGCGGCGCGGATAAGCCCGATCGTACCGATGGAAACAAGATCGTCTGGATCCTTGGCGTCAGGATAGTTCTTCTTGACAATATACGCGACAAGCCGCATATTATGTACAATGAGCCTATCGCGGGCATTCATATCACCCTGCGCAATTTGACGTATGCATTCTGCTTCTTCCTTTGCGGAGAGCTGTTTCGGAAACATATTCTTCCTGTCAAAATGCAATCCGAAAAAGAGCAGATTATCCAATGCCAGCTTTAAAAGCAATACCCCCATAAGATTACCTCCATACAAAATAAAGGAGTTGTTTATGAATAAAATAACTATTTACAGTACCGAAAATCCCATGCCACGCGAGAGCTTCGAGCGACTGTTTAAAATAATCGAATATTCATTCCCGAAGAATGAACGCCGCGGTTTTGACGAGCATTTCGACGAGTTTCAAAAGCCTTATTTCCGTTCTCTTATACAAGAAGAAAACGAAAATATCGAGGGATTTATGAATTATTGGCAGCTTAACGGCTTCGTCTATTTAGAGCATTTTGCTATTGCCAAAGAACTGCGCGGTCAAGGTCTCGGATCGGAGCTTATGGAAAAACTCTGCGGAATTGTTAAGTGCCCGATAATTCTCGAGGTCGAACCTCCCGAAACAAGCGACGCTGCCGTTCATAGAATAGGCTTTTACAAACGTCTCGGCTTTCATCTCAATGAATACGAATACTATCAGCCGCCCTATCACAAGGGTGAAAAGCCCGTGCGGCTGATGATAATGTCAAGACCGTCTCCGCTCTCAGAAACGCGCTTTGCGGAAATAAAGCGCATCCTATACCGCGACGCATATGAAACGGACGAGAATTTCATGTCAAAATAAACTTAAGCCGTCCTTATTTCTTCGGGACAGCCGATTGAAAAATATTTCTTTCCGCATATTCCAAGTATATTCGACAACGCTTGTTTTTTATTACATGAATACAAAAAAACGCCTGTTCGACATAACGGACAGGCGATCAAATTTAATCAAATATCTTCGCTCGTGTGAAGTCCACTGTTTTTGAAAAAGGCTCGTACACGATATCGACAGCGCCCTCAACAGTGAAAAAATACTCATTTTTGCAGTACAGCGGAATAAACGCCGCCTTATCAATAAGAACTTGTTCGGCATTGAAGTATTTCTCCGCGCTGTCGTAAAGCTCGGCGGTTTCCTCTGCCTGCTTAAGTAGCGACTCAAATCCGCTGTCGGAGAAGTGTACGCTGTTTTCGGGACTTTCCGTACTAAATTGCTCCAAATACGCGGACGGGCTGTTGTATTTCCCCGAAAGCTCGATCACCGCGATATCGTAATCTCCGCTGTCGAGCCTCGCAATGTACTCCTCGTTGTCTAGCTGCTCAACAACGCAGTAAAATCCGAATTCACGCTGCCATTCCTGCATAACATACGACACGGCAGTCTCGGCCGCGCTGTCCGGGACTATAATCCTAGCGCCCGTAAACAGGCTCGTATCAAGTTGCGACTGTGCCTTCAGGAAATATTTGCGCGCGACAGCAACATCATATTCGGGAAGCTTACAGCCGCCAACGATCTCGCGATAGCTCTTGTCAAGCATAGACACCTGAGCGGGTACCAGCCCCTCCGCCGCCTCAAATTCGGGAACGGCGGACAATATCGCCTCACGGTCGGTAAGCAGCGCAAGCGCCATACAGAAATCGCTGTTTGAAAACAGCTCCGAATTTCTGTTAAACGCTATCCCGCAAGTAACGGTTCCGAATTTCTCGCCGACAACATCGCCATCGATCAGCATCTTTTCACTGTCGGAAACGGAAATACAGTTTACGTCGCTGCCGAGAAAATCATCGATAAAAAGCTCCTTGTCACGAATATACAATGTCACTGCGACGGGACAAACCTCACGCGACTCGGCATTTTTGTAATTTCTGCCAAGAGTGATGCTGTTCGAGTCCTTGTCGGCATGCGGGTCGTACAGCCATCTTCGCACATAAAACGAACCGTTTGAAGGAGTACATTCATCCGACAGCCCGTACTTTCCCTGCGACTGTAAAAAAAATTTCTCGCTGCATGGCATTGCGGGCGGCTCGGTAAGCATTGTCAGAAAACGCGAATTAGGATAATCGAGCGTTATCTCAAGCTCGTAATCGCCCTTTGCCTTTACGCCAAGCATTGAACTATCCGTGATCTTGCCTGTGTTCATCAGTTCTGAATTCTTTATACAGTAATAATCCCTTGCACGCGGCGCATTTGTCTCGGGCATAAACAGCCGCGTAAAGCCGTATACAAAATCCTTTGCTGTGCATTTCTCCTCGAATTCATCGTTATCTATCCAGTATATATCCTGTTTCAGCTTAAAGCTGTACGTCAATCCATCGTCCGATACAGTAAAATCCGACGCTGCGCCCTCTTTTACAGAGCCATCCTTGTTCAGCGTCAGCAAGCCCATAAACACATTCTCAATAACGATATCGGAATTCCTGTCATCCGCGATCTGCGGATCAAGAGTTACGGGATTTGAGGTAATGTTGTATTTAAACGTATAGTCACAGCCGTCGTCCTTGCGGCAGCCCGACACAGTAAGCAGCATAAACGCCGCCGCAATCACCGCGGTAATTTTTTTCGGTATATTTATGTCGATCGCTCCCTTAAAATATCTTACTAATATATTGTATCATATATTTATAAATAAATCAACAAAAAAATTATTACAAATTTATTACAACTTTACAAAATATATTCGATGACCATATTCTCCTCCATTGTCATTTTCATGTCGATAAGACGCTGATTTTCGCTCCCGCGAAACGGCAGCGACAACGTTTTGCGTTCTTCAATAAAACGCCCGTCGACCAACACGTCGATTATCGACATCAGCTTTCCGACATAATACTCGCTCTCCGCCATTTTCCATAGCTCATTCATAGTCCAGCCGGTATAACACCAAAGATTGTATCCTCGCTCCTTGAAGCGTTTACCAAGCTCGTAAAGCTCCTTAGCCTGAGAAAACGGCTCGCCGCCCGAAAACGTCACGCCCTTGTTGAGCGGGTCGTCGACGCACTCACGAAACAGCTCGTCCGTATCGACTATCCTCCCCCCATCAAAATCATGCGTCTGCGGATTATGACAGCCCGGGCAGTTGTGCGGGCAGCCCTGCACAAAAATCGTATATCTGAACCCGGGACCGTCAACGATAGACTCCGAAACCGTCCCCGAAATACGTATATCCATAATATCCTCCAAAAACACGCGGAAACAGCCGCCATACAGCGGCTGTATTTATCACTTTTTGGTAAATCTTCTTGGGCGCTCGATTCGGTCGATCTGAACCTCGTCCGCGCGGCGGTGACACATAGGACACTCGTCGTCGATAATACCCGTAAATCCGCAGCAAGGGTCGCGGTCGATCGGGTGATTGATAGCGCCGTAGCCTATCCCCTGCTCCTTCATATAACGCACCACTTGCTCGAACGCGTCAAGATTTTTCAGCGGGTCTCCGTCAAGCTCCACATAGCTGATATGCCCGCCGTTCGTCAGCGCGTGATACGGAGCCTCAATACGTATCTTCCTGAACGCGCTTATCGGATAATAAACGGGAACATGGAACGAATTTGTGTAATAATCCTTGTCGGTTATCCCCTTGATCTCGCCGTAGCGCTTCTTGTCGATAGCGATAAATCTTCCCGAAAGCCCCTCGGCGGGGGTCGCAAGAAGGCTGAAATTAAGCCCCGTCTTTTTTACCTGAGCGTCGACCTTTTCACGCATATGCGTGATTATCTCAAAACCGAGTTTCTGCGCATCCTCGCTTTCGCCGTGATGTACACCGATAAGCGAAATAAGACATTCCGCTAGCCCGATAAATCCTACGGACAACGTGCCGTGCTTCAATATCTCGCCTATATTGTCGTTCTCGGAAAGCTTTTCGGAATCTATCCACACGCCCTGCCCCATAAGGAACGGATAATTCTTAACACGCTTCTGACATTGTATCTTAAAGCGCTGCAAAAGCTGCTCGAACACCATCTCCATAGTATCGTCAAGCGTTTTGTAAAACCTATTGATATCGCGGTTTGCCTCGATGCCAAGTCTGGGGAGGTTAATAGTGGTAAAGCTGAGGTTTCCCCTGCCCGTGACTATCTCACGCGACTTGTCGTAATTGTTGCCGATAACGCGTGTGCGGCATCCCATATAGGCGATCTCGGTGTTGTAATCGCCCTCCTTGTAAAATTGCAGATTGAACGGCGCGTCGATAAAGCTGAAATTCGGAAACATTCTCTTAGCAGAAACGCGCATAGCAAGCTTGAAGAGATCGTAATTCGGCTCGCCCTCGTTGTAATTTACGCCCTCTTTTACCTTGAAGATGTGTATCGGAAAGATAGGGGTCTCACCGTTTCCGAGACCGCTCTCGGTCGCAAGCATAACGTTTCGCGTTACCATTCTGCCCTCGGGCGAGGTATCCGTGCCATAGTTTATCGAGGAGAACGGATTTTGAGCACCCGCACGGGAATTCATAGTATTGAGATTATGGATAAGAGCCTCCATCGCCTGATAGGTCGCGCGGTCTGTTTCCGCCTCCGCAAGCTGCTCGGCGTCGTCCTGAAGCTCCGTGAACTTATCGCCGAACTCGGGAGCGAGTATCTCCCACTCCTTTGCCTTGTAATCATAATTATCCTGCAGTCTCGGATACAAGCCAAATTCCGTTTCGATCTTCTCTTCGGTCTGCTTCAGCTTATCGCGTATCTCGTTGTAGTCCTTTCCGAACGTGTACAGCACAGCCTTTGCGAGGTTGGTGATATACATTCTCCTGAACGTTTTCTTAACGCCCTCCGCCATTGCATAATCGAAATTCGGAACAGACTGTCCGCCGTGCTGATCGTTCTGGTTTGACTGAATGGCAATGCAGGCAAGCGCCGCATAGCTTGAAATATCATTCGGCTCACGCAGAAAGCCGTGACCCGTAGAAAAGCCGCCGTGAAACAGCTTAAGCAGATCGATCTGACAGCAGGTAGTGGTAAGCGTCAAAAAATCAAGATCGTGTATATGGATATCGCCGTTTATATGTGCATTGGAGTGTGCCTCGTCGAGCACATACATTTCATTGAACTGCTTTGCGCCCTCGCTGCCGTATTTCAGCATCGTACCCATAGCAGTATCGCCGTCAATATTTGCGTTCTCGCGCTTGATATCGCAGTCCGCAGCGGACGAAAACGTCAGGTTCTCGTATATCTTCATAAGCGTGGAGTCCATCTCACGGCGTCTTGTGCGGTCGGCACGGTAAAGAATATACGCCTTTGCCGTCTTGGCGTGACCGCCCTCTATCAAAACGCGCTCCACCACGTCCTGAACCTCCTCGACCGAAGGATTTCGCCCGATTATTGTCTCCGACAGCTTCTGGCAAACCTCGTCGGCAAGCTGCATAGCCTCGCTGTAATCGTTGCCGCCGACCGACTGCGCCGCCTTATAAATAGCCCCCGCGATCTTTTCAATATTGAACGGAACCTGTCTGCCGTCACGCTTATTTATCATTGTGATCATTGCCATTGTTAGGTGCTCCTTAACTTTACTACATATTGTACCGATAATACAATATACTTCTATTATATAGTATTTCCAAGTTTTTGTCAAGGGAGTTTTCTCAAAATCCTCAAAATTTTAAAAGATTATATACACAACCGAATAACTCCTCTCCTTAAATGGCGCCCGAATACAATACATACAATTTCTATAAGAAAAGTCGCGCATAAAAAAACGGCTAATCAAAAATCCGATAAGCCGTTAAAAAACATATGGGATCATTGACATTCCACACGAATATCGAACCGAAAAACAATCATCATGTGAAAAACCACTGAATATTCACGGCATCTGCGAGAATATCATTGATGAGAATAGCCGCAAGCGCTATATTGAACGCATTGGAAATGCCGATATACGTGGCTTTGGTGCGCTTATGCTTCAGCGACCCCGCCGCGGCGCCGACCCACGCCGCCGAAGCCGCCACCGCAATAACCAACGCCAGTATGCCTCCGAACGCCGTGACCTCGATCTTGAATATACGCGCCAAGACAAGCTCCAGCACGACATCCGTAAGCGGAACCAACGTCAGCGGGAGCGTGGCGATAGCCCATTCCTTGCGTTTAGATCTGAAAAAAACGATCACAAACAGGAAAAAAATTCCCGTGATCACAATGCACTCAATTGCCATAGCACACCTCTGCTTATTGGGATATCCCCGCGCTTACCGCATTATTGAACGAAATAAAGAATACTACGGCGCATATTGCGAGAATAACAACAGACGTAATTATACTGGTGAGTAATACCGAGGCGGGTATCTTTTCACGATCTGTTTTTTTTGGTTTTTTCATATTGCAGTACCCCGCCTTATTATTTTATAATACTATAATTATAACCTTTTTTTACCGAAAATGCAAGTACTTACACAAAAATATCACACTTTATCTGAACTCGCTGCCGTCAGCGCAAAGGATCTTGGTGCGGACTATACGGATACGCCGTATTTCCTCTCCGGAAGCGTCGCAGTACGCGTCAAGAAGCAGCGCGGGATTTATATTGAAATCGTTGCCCGCAGGCAGTCTGAGCGTTATACTCTCCCCTACCGTCAGCTCCGATATCAGAGGCTTCAGGTCTATTTCGTACATCCCCTTTTTGGTCTTCTTTTCTACAATTATTTTCTCACTTTCCGCGAATTTGAGAAATTTATCATTATCAATATCAGCGGTTATCTCATATTCGGCAGTCGTGATATCGGTATTTTTGAACACGGGCACGGTTGTCTCCACAGCGCGTATATCAAGCGGCAGCGCTTTGTTAAGACGCTCCGTGACCTCGCTATGCGATACCTCCTCCAGCAAACGAAAATCCATTGCCTCGCGCACACCCTCCTGCCCTAACGACAGCGGCAGCATAAACTGCACATACATGTGCGGATTATACCCCTCGGTGTACCAAACTGGGAGCTTAGCGCGCTTTATAGCGCCCTGCATTACTCTGTTAAGGTCAAGGTGCGAGATGTATTTCGCGCGGTCGGTCTTGCTGAAAAACACGCGCGTATTAACGGATGGCACGGCAGATATCACCTCCGATATTCTTGATTACTCCGCAATTGGAGCACTGCTCGCGGCAGTTTGGCGTTGTTTTGCCCTCGTGAGCCTTTTTGTTTTCGTTGATAAAGAACTCACGGCTGACGAGCATATTGATATGTGACCACGGCGCGACCTCGTCGTAATCGCGGCGACGGTTGGCGTAAAAGCTCATCTCAAGACCGCATTCCGCGAACGCCTCGCGCCATTTGTTCATATCAAAATATTCCTCCCAACCGTCCAGCTTACAGCCCTTTTTCCACGCCAGATATACCGCCCTGCCGACGCGCCTGTCCGCACGCGCCAGAACCGCCTCCAGCAACGAAACGTCGTATTTCGACCGCGAAATGGAAATCTTTTTGTTGTTCGCGTATTTCATAAGGTGCTTCTGTTTGGAACGTATCTCCTCCTCACTTGCCTGCGGCTCGAATTCAAACGGCGTAAACGGCTTGGGGATAAACGTGCTTACCGAGACAGACACCGACGGCGCTTTTCCCTTCTTGCGGTTCGGATTGGCGTAGAATTGCTCAACAACTGCCTCGGCAAGGTCGTAAATGCCCTCGATATCCTCTTCTGTCTCGGTAGGAAGCCCAAGCATAAAATACAGCTTGATAGTGCTGTAACCGCCCTCGAACGCGATCTTCACGCTGTCGAGAACATTCTCTTCGGTAACGTTCTTGTTGATAACGTCGCGCAGTCTCTGAGAGCCCGCCTCGGGCGCGAACGTCAATCCGCTCTTTCGCACATCGGTTATCTCTTTCAATACCTCCTCGCTGAACCTGTCAACGCGCAGCGACGGCAGCGAAAGGTTAATGCCGTTCTTCGAGGTATAGTCCGTAAGACAGGAAAGTAAACCCTCAATGTCCTTGTAGTCGCTTGTGGAAAGCGACGACAGCGAAACCTCGTCGTAACCCGTATTCTCGCATAGACAGCGTGTCTGATTGAGAATAGCGGACTTCTGCTTTTCACGGAACGGACGGTAAATAAATCCCGCCTGACAGAACCGACAGCCGCGTATACATCCGCGCAAGACCTCCACGACCGCCCTGTTATGCACGATATCACAGAACGGCACAACAAAGTTATCGGGAAAATACGCCTTATTAAGGTCATGAACAATACGCTTGATAACGGTTTTTGGCGCGGGAGCTTTTGCCGTTATCGACTTGACAGTACCGTCATCGTTATATACAACGTCGTACAGGCTGGGAACGTAAATGCCCTCGATCTGCGCAGCACGTTCAAGGAACTCCCGCTTTGAAGCATTTTCCTTTTTGCACTGCTCCATAAGACGCATAAGCTCAAGGTTGACCTCCTCGCCGTCGCCGATAATGAAAAGATCAATAAAATCACAAAGCGGCTCGGCATTGCAGACGCAGGGTCCGCCCGCAACGACCAGCGGAGTAAGCTCCTTGCGCTCCTCGGAAAGCACGGGAAGTCCCGCAAGGTCGAGCATTTCAAGTATCGTCGTGTAGCACAGCTCGTACTGTATCGTAAAGCCTATAAAGTCAAATTCGCGTATCGGGTCAAGGCTTTCGAGCGCGTACAGCGGTATTCCGCGTCTGCGCATCTGCTCCTCCATATCGGGGAGCGGCATAAACACTCGCTCGCACCAATAATTCGGCACGGCATTCTTCAAGCCGTACAGTATCTTCATTCCGAGGTGAGACATTCCGATCTCGTAAGTATCGGGAAAACAGAACGCGAACCTCACGTCCACCTTGCTCTTATCCTTGATCACCGAGCCGACTTCTCCGCCGATATACCGCGCGGGCTTCTGTATATCGAGCAGGAATTCGTCAAGCCTATTCATCATTTCAGTGTTTTTGTATAAAATCTCTGTCATTCCAACAATTTCCTTTAACTTTTAGCTTCGCAGCTTTCTCTCATACCACTCCTGTTTGGTCATAAGTACCTGCCGCGGCTTTGACCCCTCATACGGTCCAACAACACCCATTTTCTCCATAGTGTCGATAATACGCGCGGCTCTGCCGTATCCCAGCTTCAGGTGGCGCTGAAGCGCGGACGTACTCGCCTGCCCAGCCGTAACAACGAATTCTATCGCGTCCTCGAGCTTATCGTCTCGGTCGCCTCCGTCGTCATCAGCTTCGGGAACTGAATTCTTGTCATTCGAGCTTACTATCTCCGCCTGACGCTCGATCTCGGCCATTATGCCCTCGTCGTACTCCGCGCGGAACGTCTGCGTGATGAACTCTGCAACGCGCTCCACCTCGTCGTCCGAAACGTAGCAGCCCTGCAAGCGAATCGGCTTCTGAACTCCGACGGGCATATACAGCATATCGCCGTTTCCGAGCAGTTTTTCCGCACCGCTCGCGTCCAAAATAACACGACTGTCAATATTCGACGAAACCAGCAACGCTATACGGCTCGGAATGTTACCCTTGATAAGTCCCGTAACGACCTGAACGGTAGGCTTCTGTGTCGCGATAACAAGGTGCATACCCGCCGCTCTGGCCTTCTGCGCAAGACGGACGATACTGTCCTCGACGTCCTTCGGCGAAGCCATCATAAGGTCGGCAAGCTCGTCTATAAAGATTACGATATGCGGCATATGTTCCAGTTCGTCGTCATTTTGGGCAATATCGTTATATCCGTCAATATTCCGCACGTTATTTTCAGAGAACAGCGTATATCGCCTTTCCATTTCGGTAACAGCCCACGCAAGCGCTCCTGCCGCCTTTTTCGGCTCAGTGACAACGGGTATCAGCAAATGCGGAATACCGTTGTACATCATAAATTCGACCTGCTTTGGGTCGACCATTATCAGCCGCACGTCGTCGGGAGTGGACTTCATCAATATGCTCATTATCAGTGAATTCACGCACACCGACTTACCCGAGCCCGTAGTTCCCGCGATAAGCAGATGAGGCATTTTCGTGATATTACAGGTAACGGAATGTCCGCTGATATCCTTTCCGAGAACTGTCTCGAGCTTTTTGTCAAACGATTTTTTGAATTCGGCAGTATCCACAAGCTCGCGAAAAAAAACAGTGTCCTTTACCTTATTTGGTATCTCGATACCGACCGCGGGCTTATCGGGAACGGGCGCGATTCGTACGCCGCTCACCGCAAGGTTCAGCGCCACGTCGTCCGCAAGATTGGATATTTTGCTTATCTTCACACCCGGCGCGGGCTGTAATTCGTAACGAGTTACGGACGGACCGCGGCTAGCTCCGAGATATGTAGTCTGTACGCCAAAGCTTTTCAGCGTTTCAACCAGCTTGTCGGCGTTGCGGCGTATCTCCACGTCAATATCCGCCTGCTGAACGGGCTTTTTAACGGGATTGAGCAAATTCATCGGCGGCAGCGTATACACCTCTGAAAGCGTGATCTGCCTGTCGCCGCTTTTAAACGGCTCGTTGCCGAGCGGCGGTATTTCGGTACGCTGCTCCGCTTTCGGCGCGGGCGGCTCTACAAAGCCCGAGTCACCCTGTAATTGACGGTTTTCGTTGATTATATCTTCAAGGTCGAATGGAAGCTCAGCCTCGTCGACGTCGGAAATATCGTCGGAATTATCCACGGTTTCCACAGCGAGCTTGTCCGAATCGGTAACATCGGTCTTGGGCGCGTCAACTATCCTTGAAACACGCGCGGGACCCTTTTCGGCGTTGAGCTTGTCCAGCGCGTCGATAATTGGTACCAAATCCGCGTCATTGTCCTCAAATTTATCGGGAGCGGGCGGCTCGGGATCTCGCATGATCGGGTGGCGCTTCTCCATATACTTTTTCAGCGCCTGCTGATAATCGCGGCTGTCCTGCTTTTGCTCCTCAATAAGATCCTCGGTCTGCTCCTGTTTGGGAAGCTTAATTGACTTCTCCTTTTTGGGTGCCTCCATAGGCTCGGGCATCTCAAAGGGCTGCTGTATTCTTGACGGCTCATCCGACGGCTTTCCCACACTGTTTACAACGTCACGCATATCGGCGAGCTTTCTCTCGCGCTCATCCTCCCTCTCGGCAAATTCTGCACGCTGACGCTGTTCACGGCGTAGCTGCTCCTCATGTTGGCGCTGCAGGAGCTTTTCCTGTTGGACGCGACGGTATTCCTCGTTGGCGATCGCAGCCTCCTCGCGGCGGCGTTCGTTCTTTTCAGCTACATTTTCGCCGACATTGCGGAAAAAGCCCCTTATCCGCGAAAACAGTTCGGGCAGCGGGATATTCACGATAAGCAGCACGCATACCAGCACGGCGATGATAACGATAATAGTCGCTCCCAATCTTCCCAGAAGCAGCAGCGGAACGCCCAGAATTATCGCGAAAACACCGCCTCCGCTGAATTCCACGCCGTTTTTATAGAGATTTGCAAATACTTCGCCGAAGCTTTCGCCGCGTATCTCGCCGACGGAAAGTATCTCCACGGCGGCGCACAGCATAATGATAAACAGTGTTACCCTGAAAATCGTGAACGCAATCGTATTGTTCGGTTTTCCCGCAGAGATCGCGAACGCCGCGTATATCATAAGCGGACCGACCGCATATGACGCGAACCCGAAAAGCCCGTGCATAACGTCAAACAGCGCTTTCCACCCCATGCTCCCGGGAATAATCGTCAACAGCGTTAAAACAACGCCCAGCGCCAACAATATTACCGAGCTTATATGACGACGGCGCAGACTTCTGCGCAGCGCCTCCTCGCGGATACGCTGCGCCTCCTGCTCCGCGGCTTTTTTTGAGCGCGACTTCGCCGCCGAAGATGATTTTGTTCTCCCCGTACTTCCCGTGCTTTTTGCCGTGCCGCGGGAGGTTGTTTTTCTCTCTGCCATTTTTATCTTCCTTTATGTAATATTTTCCCTGAAAACTTATTCTTATTTTCCGAATATTGAAGCGATAGTCGCTCCCGAAGCGTGCTCCCAGATACCGCCGAGAATACACAGTATTCCGACAAGGAGCGTATACACGCCGAATATCTTGAAGCGGTCGCGATCGAGCAGCCACTTCACGAGCTTTATCGCCAGAAATCCCACAACTGCCGCGACACCGAAACCGATACCGAGCGCAACCCAGTCGAGCTGCATATCGGACTTCAGTGCGTCGCCGATCTCGAGGACGCTGCCGCCGAGTATAGCGGGTATTCCGAGAATAAACGCAAATGTGACCGCGGTGTTCTTCTCCAGACCGCAGAACAATCCCGCCGCCGTTGTCGAACCGGAGCGCGAAACTCCCGGAAACAGCGCCACACATTGGAACAATCCCACCGTTACCGCATCCTTGACCTTCATCTGCTCGCCCGTTTTCGTACCGTTATTGCACTTATCCGAAAGGAACAGCAGCACCGCCGTAAACAGGAACGCGATACCCTCGAAGATGATGTCGCCGTCTCCCTGCCTCGCCGTGAAAAAGTCCTTGACAAAGTACACGGGTACCAATATCAGCGTGGCGATTATCACCATAAACACCATTCTGCGGTCGGAATTCATATCACGCCACGAGAACTTCCCCGTGAAGATATCCGCAAACATAAGGAAAAATTCCTTTATCATTCCAAATATCGTCCGCCAGAACGCCGTGAACACCGCCACAAGCGTTCCGAGGTGAAGCACTATCGAAAGTATCAGCGCCGTTTCCCCTGAATAGCCCGTGATATGCTGAACCACCGAGAGATGTCCCGAGCTGGACACAGGCAAAAACTCCGTCAAACCCTGTATTATTGCTTGAATTATTACATTTATGTAGTCCATAATATTCCCCTTTATATGTACCCCCGGCGGATAGCCGCCGAGGTTGAATTCAGTTTCCGTTAAAAAGCATTGTCCGCATTGCATCAAACGCCATTACACTCTTCGCGGGATCGTTAAGCTTTTCCTCGGTGTTCTGACGCTCTGGCTCTGCCAAGACCTCGTTTAGGTCAACTATTGTGTGCATCATCTTTCACCACTCCAATCTCCCAATCTCATGTCGCCACGCGAGAGCCTGCTGTTGACCTCGCTTACGACCGCGGCGGCGGATTTGGGCTTTCTTCCGCGCCTAGGGGCAGCTTCTGCCTTGGCGGGAGCGGTGTTCTTTGTCGGCTGAGCGGTTCTCTTTGCGGCGGTTTTCCGCACAGACGACTTTTCCTTCGGTGACTTCTTTTCCTTTTCTATCAGCTTATACAGACACTTCACCGCGTCGGACAGCGAGCCGAGATGGTCTATCAGCCCCTCCTTGACCGCCGCCTTGCCCTCAAGCACCGTGCCCACGTCGAGAACAAGCTCGTCGCGTTCCATCATAAGTTCTTTGAAGCGTTCGGGGCGCATTTTGCTGTTTGAGGTGACAAATCTCGTTATACGCTCCTGCATCTTCTCGAAATAGTGCATGGTCTGCGGAACGCCAAGCATCATACCGTTCATTCGCACGGGGTGTATCGTCATGGTTGCCGACGGCACGATATAGCTCTGCTTCGCCGATACCGCGAGCGGCACGCCTATCGAATGTCCGCCGCCCACAACGATAGACACAGTGGGCTTCGACATACCCGCGATAAGCTCCGCGATAGCCAGACCCGCCTCCACATCGCCGCCGACGGTATTCAGCACGATAAGCAAGCCCTCGATTGTACTGTCCTCCTCGATAGCGATAAGCGCGGGAATGATGTGCTCATACTTGGTGGTCTTGTTCTGCGGCGGCAGGATGTAATGCCCCTCGACCTGCCCGATTATAGACAAGCAGTGAATATTGTGAAGCGCGTTATTCGCCGCGACAATACCCGTATCTACGATCTGCTGATTCTGCTCCTCGGAAAAAGGAGCGTTGTTTTCATCACTCATAAACGTTTTGTTCTCCCTTGCGATTTTTTTAATATTATCTCACAAGGAAAAGCAAATATGCGCGATACTCATCATACATAACTATACATTGTATATTATACCATATCTGTTAATAAATTTCAATATTATTTTGAAATTTACCACTATATTTTGTATATAAACGCCGAAATATGCGTAAAAAACGCGGCTCGGAAAGCTCCCGAGCCGCAATATTGAAGGAGGATCACAAAGAACATCAAGACAAGCGTCAGAGGATAATACAGATAAGACCGCCGCAGCCGTCGTTGATAATGCGCTGAATGGTCTCCTGAAGCTTCAGCCGCGCGTCGACGGGCATTCGGTTCAGCTTGTTATGCAAGCCCTCGTTGACAAGATCGGACAGCGATTTCCCGAAAATATTGCTCTCCCATATCTTGGTGGGGTTCTCCTCAAAGTCATTGAGCAAATAGTTTATCAGTTCTTCGGACTGCTTCTCGCTGCCGACTATCGGGTTTATCTCGGTAGTGATGTTTGCGCTCATCATATGGATCGAGGGCGCGGAGGCTTTCAGGCGCACGCCATACTTGCCGCCCTGCTTGATTATCTCGGGCTCCTCGAGCGTGAGTTCGTCCATCTGCGGCAGTACGATACCGTACCCCGTCGCCTCGACCTCCTCGAGAGCGTTCCTTACACGCTCGTATTTGCGCTTGATACCCGCAAGCTCTATCATACACGGCATAAGGTCGTTTTCGCCGTTCAGCTCCAACCCCGTAGCCTCGCCAAGTATCTTGTAGAACAGCTCGTTTTGCAGCATAATGTCGATTATACCCGAGCCCGTACCCAAATCAAGCTCCTCGGCTGCTGCGCGTTTAACGTACTCGCACTCGGAGATAGTGTCGGCGGCGGTCTTTACGTCGTTGATCCCGACGATATCCGCGGCGGCTGCCTTGATACAGCCGAACACGTCCTTCTTCAGCCAGTGCTCCTTATCAAGCGCGGTGATCCAGCGCGGCATACGTATCTTGACTTCGCGCACGGGGAACTTAAGCAGCACCGCACCGAGTATCTCCCGAATTCCATCCTCGTCGAGATCGACGCAGTTTACGGGGATAACGTCCGTTCCGTACTTTCCGCAAAGCTCCTCGGCAAGTGCACGGCTCTCGGCGCTCTTGGGGTCGCCGCAGTTAAGCAGCACCACAAACGGCTTGTTTATCTCGTTAAGCTCCGAGATAATGCGCTCCTCTGCTTCCTCGTACTCCTCGCGCGGGATATCGGTAATGCTGCCGTCGGTCGTCACTACGATACCGATAGTGGAATGATCGGTGATGACCTTACGGGTTCCGACCTCCGCCGCCATATTGAACGGTATCTCCTCCTCGAACCACGGCGTCATAACCATTCGCGGAGCCTCGTTCTCTATATAGCCGATAGCGCTGGGGACTATATAGCCCACGCAGTCGATAAGCCGCACATTCATCTTTACGCCGTCCTCAAGCTCGATACCAACCGCCTCTTCGGGCACGAACTTCGGCTCGGTGGTCATTATCGTCTTGCCCGCCGAGGACTGCGGCAGCTCGTCGTTAGCGCGCTCGCGCCGAAATTCGTCGGGAATGTTCGGGATAACGAGACTGTTCATAAAACGGCTGATAAACGTCGACTTCCCCGAACGCACGGGACCTACTACCCCGAGGTAGATATTGCCGTCGGTACGTCTTGCGATGTCTGAATAAATTGAATGATTCATATTTCTTGTCACGCTCCTTTATACTGTTGGAATGAGGATCATGCCCGAAAGCGGCGCGTCGCAGTCCTCGATCTCGTTTTCCTCCATAAGCGCCTTTACGGTGGTGTTGTAGCGCTTGGCAATGCTCCAGCAGTCGGAGGAATCGTCCGTGTAGCATATCCTGAGCGCGAATTCGTCCGATTTGTCCTTGGGCTTATCCTCGCGAACCGTAACGGTGTTTATCGCCTCGACGGGCTTGGTATTGTGAAGGCTCGCCGTGAATTCAAGCGTTGTCGTAAGCTCCAGACATCCGTCCGGCTTTATCGAAAATCCCGTGTCGGTGACCATGACGTTGAAATCGACAATGGTGTCCTGCGTGACGTTCGCCGCGGGAATGACCTGCTCGACAGCCTCCTGCTTCTCGCAGAAGAACGGTACGCCGTCGACGTTCGAGCCGAACGCCCTGCAATACAGCTGACCCGTAAGAACCAGCTCGCTGTCCGACCTCGGACGGCAGACGGGATTTTTCAACTCGCTCGAAACGTCCCAGACGGAGCGTATCTCTTCCTTATCGGTGGAAAGCTCGGTGCGGACTGACAGATTTTGCGCGACGACCCGCGGCTCTGTGGCAAGCTTGAGCTGATTTGCCGTAAATTCGGTCTCGTAGTCGGTCGAGTAAACGTCGGTGGCGATACGCGCGGTCTCCTCAAGCTGTGCGCGAACGCGGCAATCCACCAAAAGCTCGCAGGAAATGATCCCGCTGTCGGGCTTGGGGATAAGCTCACAGTTCATCACGCCGATCTCAGGGAACGTTCTGTGCGTGTCGGTAATGCCGTTTATGTCGAGGATAGCGCTGACGGGTATATCCGCGGACATTTTCTCCGTTCCCGAGCAGCCGTTTGTCTCGGGGTTAAATATCCCGTACAAGGCGTTGACCGTAACAGTGCCTTTCAGCACAGCCTTGTCGGCGATAACGCGCAGATCGGTTATCTTCGGCACGGTATCGCATTGCAGGATAAAAGCGATACCGGCAGCGCCCGTTTCTATCTCCTCGCGGACTATCATCTGCTTGTCGGCGCAGAGCGTCTCGCCGCAGCAGGTGATCTCGCGGGTGCGCACCTGTAATCCCGCGGGGATATCGGGCAGCGAGTACTCAACGCTCGCCGCCGCCTTGATACGGCAGCTCACCGCCCCGCGAACGTCTATCCTGCGCGGACTGACCGCGCGGCAATTGCAGTAATCGGTTTTCATCTGCAAAGATACTATCGGCTCGGCGGTAATGCCCTTGCGGCTCATGTCGACGGTTTTCGAGTAGGTGTAGCGCTGATCCACACAATGTACGTCGGTGCTGTTCTCGGCAAGATAGAGCACCTTTATGTACACTACTCCGTCAAGATTGAGCTTGCCGTCCGCGGAAACGCTGTACGAAACGATCTTCGGCGTTAACGCGCAGGACAGTATCTTGAAAATATCGGGGCAGTAATCCGGCAGGATATAATCGAGTTCAACGCCCTGCTCCGACTGACCGTCGAAGACGGTCTCATCGATATGTACCTTGGTAATTTCTTCCATAGTGATCCTCCTTTAGCGGCGTATGTAAGTTTTTTATCAATTGTATTGTATGCTTGTTTGGGGGCAAGTATGATAGTTTGGACATTTTTAAATGATAAAATTTCCATTGACAACACGGCGCGTTTATGATATAATATCAGTAACAATTATCGATAAGGCGGTCTTAAAAATGACGGGTACGGCAGTCAGAAAATTTTCGCGGCAGCGCGAGCTTATATACAATCAGGTAAAAGAAAACCCCGTCCACCCGACGGCGGACGAGGTCTACACGGCGCTGAAAAAAGAACACCCCGCTCTCAGCATGGGCACGGTATACCGAAACCTCAATCTGCTGTCCGAAACGGGAATGTTAAGGAAGATACATATAGATAACTCCCCCGAGCGCTTTGACGCGCGCACCGACAGTCATTGTCACCTGATTTGCGGACAGTGCGGGAAAGTGTTCGATATCGAGGACGTTCTGCCCGAGGGTATAGAGAACCGCGTTTTCGAGCGGCACGGACATCTCGTCACCGAGACCGCGCTCAATTTTAAAGGTATATGCCGCGGCTGCGCGGAGAATAAATAAAAGAGAGCCCCGAAAGGCTCTCTTAATTTTTGTTTTGCCGCCGTCAGCCGATGACCGAAAACAGAATGGTTACGGCGCTCACCCCGAGCATGCAGACGATCGCGACGATGTCCACAAGCCTGTTGGAGTTTTCTTTTTTGATGACGGGGTACTCGCGGATACATTCAAGCGCGCCGTCTTTCAGCGTATGTAGTTTTGTCTTTAGGCGGCGGAAATGGTTCTTCTTTTGCATTTAAATGCACCCTTTCGTTATTCCAACTTATTTAACTTGAACTTTAGTTGCAGACGGAGCTGAGACCTTTGTGGTCTCACCAAGACCGCCCGTAGACGCATCCCATACAGACTTGAACGAACCCTCGGTGTATTCCACCTTAGAAACCTGACCGTCCTTAAGAGTAATTATTGCCTCGCGTTTTGTAGTTCCACTAGTTGCGTTAAGCTCGGGAATCTGCCTTTTAATGTAATCCTCCATTTTCATTCCTGTAACAGAACCGGAAAGAGTTCCCTCATCCATATCAACGGTGCTGGATGCAGTGCACATCTCGCCTTTCTTGGACATTACCGTTGCCGCAAACGTCTTAGCCAAATTCTGGATAGATTGACAGGTGCTCTCCGCGCTTCTCTTACGAGAGCTCTCGATTACGCCGGAAAGCGTGGGGATAAGGATAGCGGCGAGAACGCCGATGATCGCGATAACGACGATCAGCTCAACGAGCGTGAAGCCCTTTTTGGCTCTCAGAGCCTGAAGTTTCTTTATCATAATAAAGACCTCCTGTAAAAAAATTTTTACCCGCACAAGGAATTTCGTGCGGGTTTTATATATAACCACGTCGTGGCTATATCCCGCTTTGTGCCTTTCGGCTTTTCTTTCTTTTGCTCATTCTGTATATATTTGTGTATTACTACACTTATGTAGTTTTTCTAATGCTATTATACTACACAACGGTAGTTTTGTCAATACTACAAATGTGTAGTGTGATATAATTTGTACAAAATATTAAAAGAAAGGAAGTTTTTTTGTGAAAAATTACTATGAACGAATGCGGGATCTTCGCGAGGACGGCGATCTGCGGCAGTCGGATATGGCGGAAATCCTCGGTCTTACCAACCAGCAGGCATATCAGCGATACGAGGCGGGACGAGCGCTGATGCCGATACACTTGCTGATAAAGGTCGCAATACAATTTGACGTGTCTCTCGATTATCTATGCGGACTTACCGATGATAAACGGAAGTTCTGGTAAGCACATGGATGATCGGGAGAATTTTTTTGTCAAATATCTTGTAATTGTGAAGCATTTCTGTTATAATTGTTGTAACAGAGGTGATTTTTTTGAACAATTTTAACAATCTGGTGGATATGGACGACTACACCGTTCCGCAGTGGAACGAGATAATCGGTCTGGCCGAAAAGATCAAGGCAAACCCCGAGGAGTACTCCGAAAAGTGCAGGGGCAAAATAATGGCGACGCTGTTCTACGAGCCGTCGACCCGCACGCAGATGAGCTTTCAGGCAGCAATGATACGCTTGGGCGGCAACATCATCGGCTTTGACAACCCCGGCAACTCCTCCGTCGCCAAGGGTGAGAACCTCAAGGACACGATCAAGATAGTCAGCACCTACTCCGATATCCTTGTTATGCGCCACACGCAGGAGGGCTCGGCAAAGGCGGCGGCGCTTGTCGCGGACTGTCACGTCATCAACGCTGGCGACGGCGGTCACCTCCACCCCACCCAGACCCTCACCGATCTGCTCACGCTGAAATGCGAGCTCGGACGTCTGGACAACCTTACCGTGGGATTGTGCGGAGATCTGAAATACGGAAGAACGGTACATTCGCTCGTCAAGGCGCTTTCCTGCTATCCGAACAACAAATTCGTGCTTATCTCCACGCCCGATCTGGCGCTGCCGAGCTATATCAAGGACGTTATCAGAGCGCGCGGCTCGGAGTTCACCGAAGTGAACACGATCGACGAGGCGATCAAGGACCTCGATATGCTGTATATGACACGTATCCAACGCGAGCGCTTCGCCGACGACAGCGAATACGAGCGCCAGAAGGACGTATACTGTCTCACCAAGGCGAAAATGCAGTACGCTCGTAAGGATATGATAGTAATGCACCCCCTGCCCCGCGTCAACGAGATAGAGGTAGCCGTCGACGACGACCCCCGCGCGGCGTATTTCCGACAAGCAAACAACGGAATGTACGTCAGAATGGCGCTTATTCTATACACCATGACCCGCGAGCCGAAGATCAAGCCCCTGCTCGTCGGAGAGATACATAAGGACATCGCCTGCACCAATCCCAAATGCGTTACCCGTACCGAGGAATACCTCCCCCATAGCTTCATCAACCGCGGAGATATTCTGGTATGCGAATACTGCGACGAACGAATTCTTCTATAACAGCAAAAGCCGAGGTATCACGCCTCGGCTTTTCGTCAATTAAACGTTATATTAAGCTGCTGTATCATCTCTTTAAGATCGCTCATTTGCATTGCATAGCATATAAAGTGAACAAGGCAGGGGTTTCCGAGAAATATCACTATCCACCCCGACAGCTTTACGGGTCGGGCAATATGAAAGAACAGTCCCGAAAACACCAGCGACATCAGTAGCAGTATACCCTCCGCTATCATCATTACCCCGAAATCGAGGAACTCCCTCGCAATGCTCACTGCCGCGAGCGTACATAAGGATATCACCAACCGCGGCAGGAACTGCTCCGAGGTATCGATACGCATTATAAGCGTCAGAAGCAGCGGCAGCAGTCCGCACGCCGCAAACGCTATGATAAAGCTCCACCTGTGCATGAAATGTATCGCGAAGTCGCCCAGCGCGAACGAGCCGCTTATATACTTGTACGCCGCCCAGACCATTATTCCCGCGGGAAACGCCAACGAGCCTAGCAGCTCGTATTTTGTGAGTTTATGTTTCATTACTCCTCCGCAAATTTAAAACATAAGGCTTGCCGTATCAGCAAGCCTTATTTGCAGTTTAGTCAGATAATTTCCCAGATAAACACAGCCGAATCGTTCGACTCGATATTTTCCGGCTCAAACTCGGGAACCGCACCCGCCACGGCAACTCCGCGCTCCATCTCCATTTTATAGACGCTCGGCGAGAAAACGTTGACATCAGTCCAGTCGTAATTGATCTTTATGAGCATTCCTAGCTTCGCGCCCGAAGCCGCGCAAAGAACCTCTGCCTTTTGACGGGCGTTTTCCGTTGCGGACACAAGCAGCTCCGCGCTCACTCTCTCGGGATATTTCACGGTAAACTTTATCGAAAACTCCGCGTTCGCTCCGCTTTCCGATATCGCAGTGAGCGTCTGCGCAAGCCGTTTCGCGTCCATATCGAACGACAGCTTGAGCGTGTAGCGGCAAACATATCCCGCAAAAACGTTGCGGTATCTGCCGTGCTCGTCGGTCTCACCCTCGTAATTGGTGCTCACGTTGAACGCGAGCGTTTTTAAGTCCTCTTTCGCGAACCCAGAGGAAACGACCGCATTTTGCAGCATTTCAATGCGCTTATTCGCGTTTTCAACGGACTTGACGTATTCTTTATCCTTAGAAACGATATTCATCGTTACGGCGATAAAGTCGGGCTTTACGGAGGCAGTCCCGATACCTTTTACTGTTATTGTTCTCGGCATATCTTACCCCAAAACGGACAGCAATACGCCCGCCGCGACTGCGGAGCCTATAACGCCCGCGACGTTCGGACCCATTGCGTGCATAAGCAGGAAGTTGGAGGGATTGGTCTGCGCGCCGACCTTCTGCGACACGCGCGCCGCCATAGGAACGGCGGAAACGCCCGCGGAGCCGATAAGCGGATTTATCTTCTTTCCGGAGATGATATACATCAGCTTGCCGAGCAGGACGCCGCATGCCGTGCCGACGCAGAACGCGATCAGACCAAGCACGATAATGAAAATCGTTTTCCAGCTGAGGAAGTTATCCGCAACAGCGGTCGCGCCGACCGTAATACCCAAGAATATCGTAATAATGTTCATCAGCTCGTTCTGAGCGGTCTTGACAAGTCTGTCGCAAACACCCGACTCCTTCATGAGGTTACCGAACATAAGGATACCGACCAACGGAGCAGCCGACGGAACGATCAGCGAAACTATAACGGTAACGGCAATCGGGAATACAACCTTCTCAATCCTGGATACCTCACGGAGCTGCCCCATCTTTACAGCGCGTTCCTTTTCGGTTGTAAGTGCCTTCATAATAGGCGGCTGAATAACGGGAACCAGCGCCATGTACGAATACGCCGCGACCGCAATCGAGCCCAACAGCTGCGGCGCCAGCTTAGACGTAAGGTAGATCGCCGTAGGACCGTCCGCGCCGCCAATAATCGCAATGGACGCCGCTTCTTTAAGCGTGAAACCGTCGAAGCCGATCCCCGACAGATCGAAGAAGTTCAGCAGACACGCTCCGAGGAACGTAAAGAAAATACCGCCTTGAGCAGCTGCGCCGAGCAAAAAGCTCTTTGGGTTAGCAATCAGCGGACCGAAATCGGTCATAGAGCCAATGCCGAGGAAGATAAGCGGCGGATATATCTGAAGCTTAACACCCAGATACAGCATATCTAACAGGCCGCCCTCGTGCAGTACCCTGCCGTAATCAAGCGAGGTCTCCGGCATAAATATCGACATATATATCTGACCGCCCAATCCCGCGTCAACGTAAGTCGGCGCGAAATAGGGGTTGGTCGCGGGATCCCACAGCTCAGGGTGATAAAGCCCCGTAAGCGGCAGGTTGGTGAGCAACATACCGAACGCTATAGGCAGCATAAGCAGCGGTTCATACTGCTTGACGATCGCGAGATAAAAAAGGACGAACGAAAGGAGGATCATAATTATGCATCTGATATCGCTCAATCCCGTAAAACCGGATGTGTCAATAAGTCCGGTTATCGTACTTTTAAATATTTCCATGATACGGTTTTCCTTTCTCAGAATTGACGCATATTATCGCTAAGTCCCGCCATAGACCACGCGGAGCGCGCATGGGCATTCTTATGCCTGCTTATGCTCTTGATAGTGTAAGCAGTGCCCTCCGCCTCGGCATACGCCGCAATAGCCGCGCTGATAACTGCAACAATCTCTTCACCGTCGTCAACAGGCTCCTCCTCTTCGTCGACGGTTTCTTGTGCAACAGGCTCTGCGGCGAGCTTAGCCTTCTCGGCTTCGTCAGCGGCGGCTTTCTTCTCCGCCTTGCTCTTGTCGACAGCCTTGAAGATCATACCCATCAGCCAGAAGAAGAAGATCAATATCGCGAGGATAAGGAAAACGACCAGAATTCCCGTGATGGTGAGAATTCCGACAGAACCCCAATAATCGGGATCGCCAAGCTGATCCTTAGCGCTTCCCAAGCTCTGAAGCCTGTTGATAGCGCCGCCGCTTTCCGACAGCAAACTAAAAGCAATGTTCATCTATAACTACTCCTTTTTCACTCGAAAAAAATCGAGAATTATTTCCGAAATCAAAATTATTATACTATATTTTCAAAAAAAATTCAACATATTATCTAAAATTTTTTTGACAAAGTTTTACAAGGAAAATACAGCACTTTGCACAAAATGCTGTAATAAATTTATATTTTTATCACAAAGTCAAGCACTTCGCGCAAATTATTTCCGATAAAAACGTTGTTATACTCCGAAAAATCGGTCGTAGTGCCGGTAAGAACGGCCGCAAAATCCACTCCCGCCGACTGCGCCGCTTTTGCGTCGACAAAACAGTCGCCGACATACAACACCTCCCGTTTGTGCGTCCCAAGCGCTTCGACAGCTTTCACCAAACCCTCGGGATCGGGCTTTTCGCGCGTTACATCATCGCCGCCGACTATCACATCTATAAGGCTCTCTGCATTAAATTTACGCAGTATCTCATCAATGCGGTAGTGAAACTTTGAGGTTACTATACCTGTCTTGAATCCAAGCCGCCGAAGCTCCGAAAGGGTCGGGAGCGCATCCTCGTACATTACCGCGCTGTCGGTCATTACCTTGTCCGCGCTCTCACGGAACAGCGCCGCAAAACGCTCCGCCGCATCTTCGTCGTAACTTCCCGTCAGTGTGCGGAATACGTCCTTAAGCGACATGCCGATAGTACGCCGTATCTCATTATCCGTTTTTTCCATAAACCCAAGCTTTTCAAGCGCATAATTGCAGCTTAATTTAATACCGCAAGCGCTGTCTCCGAGCGTAAAATCGTAGTCAAAAATGACTGCTTTGTACATATCAGCCTCCAAAACCTCCGTCAACTCCCAGTACCTGCCCCGTAATAAAGCGGTTCTCTGCAAGCGAACGCACTGCCTTAGCGACCTCGGACGGTTTTCCGAGACGGTTCAACGGTGTTTCCTCGGCAAGCTCGGCAAGCTCTTCCTCGGTAAGATGTGCGCTGTTCATAGGGCTGTCGATCACCCCGGGAGCGACAGCGTTCACGGTTATCCCCGACATTCCCAATTCCTTAGCGAGCGCCTTTGTAAAGCCGATTACGCCCGCCTTTGCCGCCGAATACGCGACCTCGCAGGACGCGCCGCACACTCCCCAGACCGAGGAAACATTTACGACCGCGCCGCTTTTTCGATTCACCATTGACGGCGCGACCGCACGGGTGACATTGAAAACACCAGTAAGATCAATGTCTATCATACGCCGCCAGTCCTCATAAGAGGTATCGAGAAAAGGCTTTATCAGCGATATCCCCGCATTGTTCACAAGAACGTCGATATGCCCGAATCCACGCAGAATGCCCTCAACCGCCGTATTGACGGACGATTTGTCGGCGATATTCATCCGAGCAGCCGCGCAATGAAGCCGCAAGGAAAGCTCCCGCGCTTCTTCAGCACGAGAATTATACGTGAAGATCACATCGTCAGTTTTCGCGAACTCCTCCGCAAGTGCCGAGCCGATAGCGCCCGTACCACCTGTTATCAAAACCGTGCTCATTCCACGGTCACAACGATCTCGCCGTCCTTAGCGGTGATATCCACCTTGGCGAGCGTTTTCTCGCTGTTGTCGATGAGCAGCTCGGCAATCTTGTCCTCAATATCGGAGCGTATCACGCGGCGGATATCTCGTCCGCCGAACTTGCCGCCATACGCTTTTTTAGCTATCGCAGCATAAGTCTCCTCGGAAATATTGAGCACAAGACCCTTTTCGTCAAGGGGCGCACGGAGATCTTCAAGGTTGAGCTTGGCGATCTTGGCATAGCTCTCCTCTGTAAGCGGCGCGAACGCAACTATCTCGTCAACACGCGCCATAAACTCGGGTCTGAGGAAGTCGCGCAAGCCCTTCATAACACGCTCGCGACTCATATCCTCCTGAGTTTTTGAGAAGCCGATTCCGTTCATACCGCCGGTCGAACCCGCATTTGAGGTCATAGCGATTATCGTATTCTCAAAGCTTACGTTACGCCCGTGTGAATCGGTGATCTTGCCCTCGTCAAGAATTTGCAGCAGAATATTCATTACGTCGGGGTGCGCCTTTTCGATCTCGTCAAACAGAATAACAGAATACGGCTTTCTGCGGACGCGCTCGGTGAGTTGTCCAGCCTCGTCGTATCCGACATATCCGGGAGGCGAACCGATTATTTTCGACACGCTGTGCTTCTCCATATACTCCGACATATCCAGACGAATAAGCGGGTCGACCGTATCGAACATTTCCTTTGCAAGCACCTTTACAAGCTCGGTCTTGCCCACACCCGTGGGACCTACGAAAATAAACGACGCGGGTCTGCGACGGTCTGAAAGCTGTATGCGGCTGCGCTTTATCGCCTTGGCAACAAGCTCGCACGCCTCGTCCTGACCGATTATCTTAGCTTTAAGATTATCCTCGAGCTCCGCCATTCGCTTGAATTCGGTCTCCTGTATCTTGTTAGCGGGAATTCCCGTCCACAGCTCGATAACCTTGGACAAGTCTTCCATGCTGACATAAACGTTTTCGGCGTCTTCCTTTAACCCGTCTATCTTCTTCTCGTTCTGCGCGATAGTGGTTTTAAGCTCCGCGAGCCGCGCGTAATCGATATTGGAATCCTCGGCAAGCTCGCTCTCCTCACGTTTCTGAGCTGCAAGCTCCATTTTCATCTTCTCATATTCTGTAATTTCCGGGCTGCCGAGCGACGCGCACGCGCACGCCTCGTCAAGCAGGTCGATTGCCTTATCGGGCAAAAAACGGTCATTTATATAGCGCTCGGACAGAACCGCGCACATTTTCACGATCTCATCGGATACGTGAACCCTATGATGTTCCTCGTAATACTGCTTTATGCCGCCGAGAAGAGTTACCGTCTCATCTATCGTCGGCTCGTTTACTGTAACGGGCTGAAAACGGCGCTCCAACGCGCTGTCCTTTTCGATATGCTTGCGGTACTCGGCAAAGGTCGTCGCGCCGATGACCTGCAGTTCGCCGCGTGAAAGCGCAGGCTTAAAAATGTTCGCGGCATTCATTGAGCCCTCGGAGTCACCGCCCGTGCCGACAAGATTATGCACCTCGTCAACAAACAGCATAACATTGCCCGCGTTCTTCACCTCGTCGATAAGCGACTTCACGCGGCTCTCGAACTGTCCGCGGAACTGAGTACCCGCAACAAGCGCGGTAAGATCAAGCAGATACAGCTCCTTTCCCTGAAGTCTGAACGGCACGTCGCCGCTCGCGAGCTTCAGCGCGATACCCTCCGCGATCGCGGTCTTTCCGACACCGGGCTCGCCTATCAGACAGGGATTGTTCTTGGTACGGCGGGAAAGTATCTGCAATACTCGATATATCTCCTTTTCGCGACCGACGATAGTGTCTATCTTGCCCTCCTTGGCGCGTCGGGTGAGATTGGTGCAGTACGTCTCAAGACACTTGCGCTTTTTATCGGGCTTTTCGGGCTTTTTGCGCGGCTTCTTCTCCTGTGTGGTATCATCTTTATCGGAGCCGAACAGATTTTTCAGGAAATTCGGCATAGTACCTGCGCCGCCGCGTTCAAAAAGACTATCCTCGTCCTTGCTGTCCTTGGAGCTCTCAAATACGATCTCATCATCGTCGTCGCTGTCGTCATCATCATCTTTGCCGATACCAAACTGCTTAAGCATATCGTTATCAACGATACCGTCCTCGCCGAACAGTGAATCAACAGCGCTGTCAAAATCCTCCTCGGATATGCCCATCTGCTGTAAATATTCGTTAACCTGCGGCAAACCGAGCTCCTTCGCACAGTTAAGGCACAGCCCCTCACTCTTGCGCTCGCTGCCGCTCATGGTGGAGATAAACATCACCGCGGGACGCTTCTTGCATCTTGAACACATCATCATAATATCACCCTTACTTTCTATATAAAATTATGTCAGAAAATTCAAAAAATTAACATCATAGACCCGCTTGAAGATGAACGTGGAATCTATCGCCGTTTGATTGAACAGTATAGCGTTTCCTCCGCACAGAGACACGATAAACCGCGTCACCAGACAGATCACGAACACCGCGACTATTCCCTCGCACAATCCCGCAAGCGCACCCGCGAGAGCGTTCGCCTTACCTATTACGGGCATCTTGTTGATCACCTTTGTGAGGTTAGCGACAATGCCGAGCACTATCGTGACGATCGAGAAAATCAATATAAACGCGACAGTACGGATTATTATCAGGCAATTCGGTTCGATTATACCGTCAACTATTGCTCCTCTTATACTGTCCTTGGTATCGATCATCGTAAGCGCCAGCGTCCGCGCCGCGTTCACTCCCATAGTGTCGGAGGCTGTAACGCCGCTTATGATCGGAATATATTTACTCAACAGCTCGGCGACGTCGTTAAATCCCTTAAAATCCTCGCGCTGTACAAGCTGAACCGCGACTGCCTGTGCCGTCACAAGCTTTCCGAGACCGTATTTCTCGATATCGTCCATTGTGAAATCGGCAGTCTTTGCGTTCACGGAGGTAATATCAATTTCCTCGTTCAGCCCGACAGCCTTTAGATCGTCGATATTCAGACCCGTTTTCGAGAAGTCCACATCGGACAGATCGAAAACCGCCTTGCCCGTGCCCGCGTAATCGGGAGTTATCTCCGTAACGGACTTTCCCGATATCTCAACCTTGGTAAAATCAATATCGGGTATGCCACCCAGCTTCATAGAACGCAGACCCTCGTCTATCGCGCTGTCTATCTGATCCGTAAGCGGCTTTTCTATAAAATTTCCGTAAACCGCTTCGGCAATAGGCTTACTGAATATCATAGCACACGCGAACGCCGCAATCACAGCCACCATTCCGAGAATCACTTTTGCGAAGCCATTCTTCCAGCCCGCAAAGAAAAATCCCGCCACGACAGCCACGACAGCCACGTCAAATACTATTGCAAATTCTTGTCCCATATTACTCCCCTCAGAATTCTACTCTCTGCACTTTATTATAACCCAGCAGATAGGCACAGTTGTTTATTATTTTTACATCAGAATACACGTCGTCCAGATCCTTTGACTTTACAGCCTCCAGCATTGAATTATAGACCAAGAGCTTGCTTCCGCTGAGAATATACAGATTTCCCTTGCAAACGTCAAACGCCGTTACCGCATCTGGCGTGATAGCAGCTGCGACCTCAAGCCCTTTTCCGTAAGCGACTGCGATCTCGCCGTTCGAGCCCGCGTCGTGGAACATAATAACGCGTGTACCGTCCGTATCGGCAACGCCTACGACCTGCCTTGAAAACTCTGTCTCGGCGCTTATTTCGCCCGTCTGCTCATCAAGAAGATACGCACCGCCGCTTGTCACAACATAAACTCCGTCGTCACAGTGCTCCAGTGAAAACGAGATATCGCTGCTTAGCGACGTTCGCCAGCTCTCGCTCTCCGCGTTATCAATGTCGAATTTCACCACGCTCGTTCTGAGATCGCCGCCGCTTTCTCCGACAACGGTCACGAAAAAGCTGTTGTCATTGGGACCGAAACACACCTGCATTATCTTTTCATCGGGAGACGCCCAGCGGAATATCTGCCTGCCCTCCCCATTGAATATGTACAAATAGTTGGAATATCTCGACGAGGTGGTGACCACCGCGCTGCGCTCCATCGTGCCTATCTTCGCGAATACGATGCTGTCGTCCATTGTCTTGGAAAAAAGCTCGGACGTTCTCGAAAATACCTTGAGATCAAGCCCGTTCTTGTCAAATACGAGCGTTCTGCGGTCATTTGAGTTTGCCGCGGGATTCTGAAAACCGTGCTGAAAGCTTGACAGCTCCGCACCGACCGCATTGTAGGTGTACAGATACGTATCTGTCAGCAGGTAGAAATTTTCCCCCAGCTCGCCCATTACATATCCCGTACTTCCCGGCAGCAAAACGGGAAACCCTCCCTCGCCGGGATTAAGCACCACATCTTTAAAAGGAGCGATCAATGTTTTCCAATTAGCGGCGATCAGTATAACGACCACCATAACTACAAGAAATATAACTCCCCGCACCGCAAGCCTGCTTCGTTTTCGCTTCTTGCGGAATTTATTCATATCGTTTCGTTCGTCCATTGGCAAGATGATACTCCTATCCCCGATACAACATTCACTTTTCTGTATATATACGAAATACCGTCGGTTCAATGTCAGCGGTTTATCTTTATATTATACCACATTCATCCCCGTTTCGTCAAGTCCCGTGTAAAGGGCTTTATTATGCGTTATCTGTGCGGATGAGCGGTAATTATCGTGTAGCTGTTGGCGTTAATTGTGATAGTACACCCCGCCGCTACCGCATAGTAGTTTTTCCCTTTTTTGGTAACAACCGTCTCCTCGCGGTTAAGCTTTCTCCTGCACCAATCGACGATCATATCCGTTTTAAGATACATATTCCGCTTTACGCGCTCCCTGCCCGCCGCTGTAACACGCAGCTTGGGAAGATTCTTGAGGAGTATCTCACGGTAGTCCTCGTCTGTCTGAGCCTCGTCGTAGGATACCTCGCTGAGGTATAGTCCTTCGGGAGGGAGCGTCTTTCCCGCGTATGCTCGGTTTCCCGTTTCGAGCGCCGTGCGGATATCGTCAAGATTAAGCCTGCCCTCGCTCGCGTAGATAAGCGTACCCGCGACTATCCTCACCATATTGTACAGAAAGCCGTTTCCGCGTATTCTGATCTCGCAAACTCCGCCACTGAGCGAAACGTCAAGCGAATAGATCGTCCTGACCGTGGTCTTGACCCTCGTCTTTCCTTCCGCACGGCAGAACGCCGAGAAGTCGTGCTCCCCGATAAGGAGCGCCGCAGCGTCGTTCATTTTTCCGACATCCAACGGATACGGATAATGATACGCCAGCTTCTGCAAAAATACGTCGCGTGTGGGCTTGTTGTTTATCAAATACACATATTCCTTGGCTTTTGTGCAGTATCTCGCGTGAAATTCCTCATCAGCGTCCTCACAGGACAATACCGCGATATTGTCGGGCAAAAGCGTGTTCATTCCCTTTATAAAGCCGTCGCAAGGTATACTACTGTCGATATGCACATTAAAGCAGAACCGCCTTGCGTGAACACCCGTATCGGTACGCGAGCAGCCGTATATCGTCGGCGGCTCGGTTTTCAGCAGCCTGCCTATCGCCTTTTCGACGACCTCCTGAACGGTTACGGCGTTGTCCTGACGCTGAAAGCCGTGATAATCCGCGCCGTTATACGCGATAAAAACCTTTAAATTACGCATTTTACCTCCGTTACGGTATAACGTGAATACAGTTCAGCACGATTATTCCCGCAAACAGCGCGAGCATTATAGCGATGGCAACATAATCCCTCGGCGCTGTCTTGAGCTGACGCAAACGCGTTCTTCCCTCGCCGCCGTGATAGCAGCGGCACTCCATTGCCGTAGCAAGCTCGTTCGCACGCTTAAACGCGGAAACGAATAGAGGTATCAGCACAGGCACGAGCGACTTCGCTTTCTTCATAAGTCCGCCCGTGTCAAGCTCCGCACCGCGCGCCTTCTGCGCGGACATTATCTTATCCGTCTCCTCAACCAGCGTCGGGATAAAGCGAAGTGCTATCGTCATCATCATCGACAGCTCGTGAACGGGAAATCTCACCTTTTTAAGCGGCGACAGCAACCGTTCAATAGCATCCGTAAGCATTATCGGAGAAGTCGTATACGTCAACAGCGACATACCTATAATCAACGCGGGTATGCGCAAAAGTATGAACAGCGTCGTCCGTATGCCCTCGGGATATATCGAAATAATCCACCACTTAAACAGCGGCTCCTCGCCCGTTATAAACAAGATATTAAGCACACCCGTAAACAGCATAAGCGGCAAAATCGGCTTGATACTTTTAAGTATCATTATCAGTTTAATACGCGAAAGCAAATAGCAGATCACCATAAACAAAATGCCGACCAGCAGTCCCGTAAAGGTCTGCGAGCTAAACAGTATCACCAAATACAATATATCCAGAAGCAGCTTTACACGGCTGTCCATTTTGTGAATAACGGACGTTCCCGGGAAGTACTGCCCTATCGTAATATCCTTTATCATTTGTCCTGTCCTTTTATCAGGGACAGCAGTCTCTGCGCCGCCCTGTCCGTTGTATATATATCGTTTCCTATGTCAATGCCCTTTTCGCGAAGCCTGTGCGACAAGCGTGTTATCTGCGGCACATCGAGACCTATTGAGACCAACTCGTCGGTGCGCTCGAATACCTTGTCCGTCTCATCGTAGCAGAACACCTTGCCCTTGTTCATAACGAGCACTTTGGTCGCGAATTTAACGATATCCTCCATTGAGTGTGATACTAACAGCACCGTTTTGCCCGAATGCTCGTGCCAGCGCCTTATCAGCGACAATATCTTATCCCTGCCCTTAGGGTCAAGACCCGCCGCGGGTTCGTCGAGTATCAGCACCTCGGGATCCATAGCCATCACGCCCGCGAGCGCAACTCTACGCTGTTGACCGCCCGAGAGCTCGAACGGGGACTTTTCCAGCAAATGGGATATTCCCATGCTCTCGGCAGCCGACTTGACTCGCGCGTCAAGCTCATCGCCCGTCAAGCCCATATTTTTCGGACCGTAGGCGATATCCTTGGAGACCGTTTCCTCGAAAAGCTGATGCTCCGAGTACTGAAACACGATACCGACCTTAAAACGGATATCGCGTATATTAACGTCCTTGCTCCAGATGTCCTTGCCGTCAATGAAAACAAGCCCCGAGGTAGGCTTTACCAAACCGTTAAAGTGTTGTATCAGCGTGGATTTTCCGCTGCCCGTATGCCCGATAATGCCGACGAACTCCGCCTTCTTTACGGTAAGACTCACGTCATCGACCGCGGTTTTCTCAAACGGCGTGCCTATACTGTATTTATAGGTGAGGTTTTCCAGCCGCGCCGCTTCCTCTCCGCTGCCGATAAGCTTTGCGGCAACGGTCTTGGTCATATCGGCGGTCTTGCTTCTGAGCGGCAGCATTTCAATAGCCTCGGCGCATTCGTCCTCGAAAATAATTTCCTCGGAAATACTTACGCCGTTTTTCCTCAACATTTCGCACAGCTCCGTCACCTGCGGCACGTCAAGCCCTACGGCTCTCAGCTCGTCCGCGCGAGCGAATATCTTCCGAGGAACGTCGTCCATAAGCACCGAGCCCTTGTCCATAACGACTACGCGGTCTGCCTGCGCAGCCTCGTCCATATAGTGCGTTATCAGGATAACGGTGATACCGTGCTCTCTGTTGAGCCGCTTGATCGTTTTCATGACCTCTCGTCTGCCCTTGGGGTCGAGCATCGCGGTAGGCTCGTCCATGACAATACAGCGCGGCTGCATGGCGATAATTCCCGCAATGGCGATTCGCTGCTTCTGCCCACCCGAAAGCTGATGCGGCGCGTGCTCGCGGAATTCGTACATATCCACCTGCTTCAACGCGTCGTCGACCCGCACGCGTATCTCCTCGGGCGGCACTCCGAGATTTTCGGGCGCAAACGCCACGTCCTCCTCGACGATAGTCGCGACAAGTTGATTATCGGGATTCTGAAACACCATTCCGACCGTCTGTCGTATGTCGAACAGCCTGTCCTCGTCGGCGGTGTCAATACCGTCGACCGTCACCTTTCCCGAGGTCGGCGTGAGTATCGCATTAAAGTGCTTCGCAAGCGTCGACTTACCGCAGCCGTTATGCCCGAGCACAGCCAGAAACTGCCCCTCGGGAACGCTCAGCGAGACGTTTCTCAGCGCAGATGACTGCTCGATTATCTTGCCATCGTCATCTCGGAGGATATAATCGTAGCATAGATTTTCCGTTTTTATAATGTCCAAGTTCTCAAACCTCTTTTGTCCTATCTTTATTTGGATATAGCCATACATTTTATATTATACACCAAACCACATATATAAGTCAAGTGAAAATTTGATAAAAAAATGATGTCAAGCACTTTTGCTTAACATCACAATATCTCTGTACAACATAAATCAAGTATATCTTTAGTAATTTACCTAAAACCTCTGTGCCATTATTCGGTAAAATCTATTTCATAGCGCGACCCGTGTGAAAGCAAAAATCCGTCCGTCAGTTCAACGCATAAAATACGCGTGTTTTCATCGCTGAAGTCATTGTGACCGTTATCTATCCATTCGGCAAAGGCTTCTCTCAGCTTTTTCGCGATAACGGCATTTTCAGACTTACCGAAATATCCAAGGTCTATGCCTCTGCCGTGCGCGCTGAACCAGTCCCCCGAAATCGCGGCAACGGGATTTTTCTCCAACTGCCTCATCTTCCCCGAATATTTGTGAGTAATTATATAAAACGCCCCGTTTTCATAGTATGCGTTTACATACCGAACGTACGGAACGCCGCCGTCGACGGTAGCCAAAGCGATAACGTTATCCTTGCCAAAGCGCTCCGTCAATATTTTTTTCGTGACCTCATTTAACTTTTCCATATACCGACCTCCTTACAAAAACTTAACGACAGCCGTACTTCCGCAGGGAAGCGACAGACCCGTCTGCTTAACGGGCAAACCTATCTCCTCGGACATCACCTCAATAGGAAAGCGTTTGCCGACCGTCATTTGCAGCAGATAGCTCATAACCGAGGCGGACAGCCCCGTGGTATACGAATTCAGCAGCACGAACAGCGGCTTATCCGACAGCAGCGACGTAATGTCCTCCATTAAACCGTAAATGCTGTCCTCCAACTTCCACATCTCGCCGTTAGTCCCGCGACCGTAGCTTGGAGGGTCTAGGATAACTCCGTCGTATTTTGTTCCGCGGCGTATCTCGCGTCGGATAAATTTATTCGCGTCGTCGACTATCCAGCGTATCGGCTTGTCATCAAGCCCCGAGAGCTTGGCGTTCGTCCGCGCCCAGTCCACCATACCCTTTACCGCATCGCAGTGGCAAACAGAGGCGCCCGCCGCGGCGCATGCCAAAGTTGCGCCGCCCGTATACGCAAACAGATTAAGGACGTTGACGGGTCTCCCGACCGCGCGGATAATGTCGCCGCAGTAATCCCAATTGACCGCCTGCTCGGGGAACAGCCCGGTATGCTTGAAGCCCGTGGGCTTCACCATAAAGCGCAAGCTGCCGTAGCTTATATGCCAGCTTTCGGGGAGCTTGCGGCGGTAATCCCAAGAGCCGCCGCCCGACGAGGAACGAATATACCGCGCGTGTGCAGAAGCCCATTTCGGAGACTCCCCCTCGTTTTTCCAGATTATCTGCGGGTCGGGACGTATCAAAGTTACATCACCCCAACGCTCCAGCCGCTCGCCGTCGGCGGTATCTATAAGCTCATAGTCGATCCAGTTATCGGAAATTCTCATAAAAAAACCTCTGAATATTTCTTCCTTATTATTTTCCACAAATTTTATCAATAGATCGCCGAGCGACGGCTCGATATTGTAATATTCGGTATCCACGGTCTCGTATCCGTCCTCGTCGCCATCGTCGCGCTCCTTCTTAGCCAATGCCTTTCAGATAAATTCAGATAACAGCCGCTCTGCCGTTCGGAAAGTCGCCCTCCCAGCCGCACGGTAAATATCCGTCTTGATAGATTTCAAGCAGCGCGGTGAAAAAGCCTGTTATGTTCAGCGCTTTTTCGACTGCCGCCCAGCACAGATCGCGCTTTACCATATCGGCTATCTCCTCGTCAAGAGCGTTTTCTTCCTCCAATCCGCCGCGCGCTCTGAATGACTGCCATTCGTTCCATATATCTTTGTCAAGCGCCATTGAAACGGTCTCAAAGATATCGTCTGCCGCGTCGTCACCGATCATCTTCTCCGCCAGCTTCTCCAAAAAGCATATCTGCGGCTCCCATACGCTTAAATAATTCGCGTTCCAATTGTCGTAGGCGTCGTATATCGAACGTACCAACAAATATTTATCGCACGGCTTGCCGCTGTTTTTGAACCACTTTATTGACCTGACCTCCTCGATAAAACGTTCTGAAACACTCCGTTTAAGATATTCGTCCAACAACTCATACGAAACGCTGCCCTTACCGTGAACCATATTTATCGCATTCTCAACAGGAACCCACTCTGCGCTGTCGACCTCACCCGAAATCGTAAGATCCGCCTTTTCCGCGCGGGCGATAAAGCCGATCATCATCATTCCCTTTTTGGCGAACCAGTACGTTCCGATAAGACGGCAGTTATCAAACTCTATTCCTATCTCCTCGGCTACCTCGCGGCGCGCCGTCTCCTCCGCGCTCTCGCCGGGCTTGATGAAACCCGAAACAAGAACGCGGTATTCCGTCGACATATAGTTCTGCCGAAGCAAAGCCGCCTCGCCGTATTCGTTGACTACAAGCACGATCACCGCGCTTGAAAACATATCGAACCACGGACAACCGCATTTTTCGCAGAACGGAACGTCCCCCTCGTCGCCAATAGGTTTAATTATCAGCCTTTCCCCGCAATCGGGGCAGTATTTGAATCTCATAATGTTACCTCATAATTTTTTTGTTGGCGTGACCGTAATGTATCACAGCGGGAGCGTAGCTTAATATCAATTCCCAATCCTCCCGCAGCGCCGTATTATTTTCATATGCGCCGATAAATTCAAACGGCTCCAGATCACCCACAAAGCAGTTACCGTCGTCAAATATAACGGCGATACCGTCACTGCTATGACTTTTTGTCGGGATTATTTCGCCTTGTATTCCCGTATCGCGCAGAATGTCCCTGCTTTCCTCACAGGCTATCACAAGCGCTTTGCTTTCATCTATCGGCTTGTAATTCAAGCGCGGTTCACGCCGAAATATCTCGTCCGAAAAATGAACGTATCCGAGCTGATGTTCTGTCAGCAGCAATTTAACTCCAAGCTCCGTCAATTCGCCGATAAGTCCCATATGATCGGGATGATAGTGCGTGGCGAGAACGTATTTTATGTCCGTGGCAGAAATATTGTTCCTCTTTATTTCTTTGTAAAAAGCAGGAAGCGTTCCCGCGTAATCGGTATCGATCAGCAGTCCGCTAATAAAGTAGGTATTTGTATTCCCGTATTTAAGTTTTGTGATCATATCCAAACCTCTGATTTTGCAAAGCGAACTCAATTATTACACAAATGACAGCCGAAGCAGCTAAGCAGAGCACTGTGCTTTTCACATTGCGGGAAACCGTTTTTTACGGGGTCGTCCAAATCCGCGTCCGCCATCCACCCCGCTAAAGCGTTCTGGTCAACGTCCTTTGCAGTGAGCTTTGAGAGCATATACGAAAATTTATTCAGCATAGGAAAAAGCAGTTCTTCATTCGGGATGTAATCAAGATTATCCCAATCGGTTTTGTTGCACGCAAGCTCGACGGTTTTCAGCATAAATCGGCGGCTTTCTTCAAAGCGTTCTATGTTCCACGGCATTTCGCGAATGTCAAAGCCCACCGTTCCCATGCCGACCTTGCTCTGATCCTTTTCAGCGAGCCAGACTATCAGCCGTTTTTCGTCATCGGTCTCCGCAAGCCGCGATCCCGCAAGGATCAGAACATCAATGAAAACAGCCGTCAATCCGTTGCTAATACTTATCGTATCGGAATCCAGACTGATAATATTGCTCAAAAGTCACACTTCCCCAACGCGCTAAAAATCTTTATCCTTTCGCACCACAAACCAAACCGCCCATGCGAACGCTATCCCCATAACTATCCACTGCAAATAGTTGTCAATAAAAACAAATACGGCACTGTCCTCATTCCATTTTTCGACAAATCCGGTAGCGTTCGCGGGAACGTCATAGAGAAAATGCAGCAGCATAGGCATTAAGATGTTGTGCGAATGCAAATATACCGCCGAAAACGCGAAGCCCATAGCTCCCGTCTGCAAAAAGCGGTACAGAGCCTCATCAAAACTGCCGCAGTCGATAACGTGAACAAGACCGAACAGCAGGAACGACAGCAGCGCGTAACAAAGCCGCCGTTTCCAAGTGCGCTCTCCGTTGAAGTAGCCCTCCAACAAGAAGCCGCGGAACGTAAGCTCCTCAAAAAAGCCCGTGGTTATCTGCTGGCAGAACAATCGCGAGAACACTATCGCGAATGTGGTGTCAATAAACTCCACCGCGCCGATCATCATATAAAACGCGCCGAAAAGCGTCAGCACAATAAGCCCAAGACCCGCGAAAAAAGCCGCCTTGAAACCCTTAAAATTGATAACGTTCGTCCATTTTCCCTTATGAAAGAGCTTTACAAATATTATCAGCTCCACAACGCCGAATACAAGCCGCTGAGCGCTGCTGAAAAAGTACCATTGAGCACCGTCCAGATTTAAAGCTCGGGCTATCATCACGACGCCGTAAAATGCCGCGAAAAAAACGACTGCCAATATCACGCCTATATTATTTTTAATGACCTTTATCATATATCCTCCAACGTCTGCTGACCGTCCTGCAAAATGCCGAGGTGGCGGTAAGCAAGCGACGTTGCGACGCGTCCGCGCGGAGTTTTCGCGACAAATCCGAGCTGCATAAGATACGGTTCGCACACGTCCTCGAGCGTGACCGCTTCCTCATTCAGCGCCGAAGCAAGCGTCGAAAGCCCGACGGGACCGCCGTTGTAGCCCTTTATCATCATCTCGAGCATACGTCTGTCAAGGCTGTCAAGCCCGAGCTCGTCTATTTCCAGCTTCTGTAAGGCAACATCCGCTATCTCGCGCGTTATCCTGCCGTTTCCGAGGACCTCTGCGAAGTCGCGCACTCGTTTAAGCAGACGGTTCGCGATACGCGGAGTGCCGCGCGAGCGCCTTGCTATCTCCATAGCGCCGTCCTTCATACACGGTATTCCCAGTATCACCGCCGAACGCTGAACGATATCGCACAATTGCTCGTGAGTGTACAGCTCCAGCCGCTGAACCACGCCGAAACGGTCGCGGAGCGGCGCGGAAAGCTGTCCCGAACGCGTAGTAGCACCGATAAGTGTGAATTTCGGCAGGTCGATTCTGATAGAGCGCGCCGCGGGACCGTTGCCCATAACGATATCAAGCGCGTAGTCCTCCATTGCGGGGTACAGTACCTCCTCGACCTGACGGGAAAGGCGGTGTATCTCGTCGATAAACAGCACGTCGTTCGCCTGTAAATTCGTCAACAGCGCCGCAAGATCGCCCGCCTTTTCGATAGCGGGTCCCGATGTAATACGGATATTCACGCCCATTTCCGCCGCGATAATGCACGACAGTGTGGTCTTGCCAAGTCCCGGAGGACCGTACAGCAGCACATGATCCAGACACTCTCCGCGTTTTTTCGCCGCCTCGATATACACCGCCATATTCTCCTTGACCTTGTCCTGACCTATGTATTCGGCAAGGGTTCTCGGACGGAGCGTCAAATCCGTTTCGCTGTCCGTTTCGTTAAATGACGGCTCGACTATGCGGTCATCCGCATTAAATTCGAACTCGCCGTTAGACATTTCTAACATTTTGGATTACCTTTCAGTTCCTGTATTCTTTATGAATTATCAATTCTATCTGATAATCAACGGGCATATCTCCCTCAAAATCCAGCCGTATCACAAACGGCATAAAGTTCACGATCTTTTTAAAGCACTCAAAATCAAACCGCGGATAGTAATAATTCAGCATGGTCGAGAGCGCCGTGCCGTGCGTTGCAACGGCGATATTTTCACCCTCGTGCTCCGAAAGCAGCTTTATCAGCACTTGAATATTGCGTTCTTGAACCTCGCGCAGGCTTTCGCCGTCCTCTATATGATAATCAAAATCCGCCCACTGCCTTTCGATAAAATCGAAAAAGCGGTCGCCGTGCCAGCCGCCCGCGTTACGTTCACGCAAATCCTCGTAAATATTAACGTTCAGACCCGTCCACAGTGAATATAAACCCACCGTGTCTATCGCTCTTATGTACGGACTAGACGCGATAAATCCGACGTTTCTGCTTTTTAGAAGCTCCGCGACCGAACGCGTGTCGTTCTTTCCCTCATCCGTAAGAGGACGGCTGCGGCTGTCGCGTACGGTATTGTCGGACTGCGCGTGACGCACAAAATATACCTTGGTCATTTCATATCTCCCGAATTCCCGACTGTATTCCGCCCTCCGCGGTGAACTTCCGATTTGACCTCGGACTTTTCAATCTTCCTGTAATACATCGTCGGCAGATCTCCGCCCGAAAACTCCGTCTCATGAAAGCTGAGCATAGCGTTTATACGCTTGTTCAGCTCGTCGGGATCCTTGATACCGCACAGCTGCGCCTTTTTACACTCTTCCTCCGCCATTTCCCTGTTGTTCTGCATTGCGTAATAATCGGCAAGCTCGGCATGACAGAGCGGATGATTTTCGTTAATTTTAACAAGCTTTTGCAGCGTTTCAAACGCCGTGCTGTCCTGCCCGCGTATAAGCTGTATCTTGGCGATACTGAAATACGAATAACCATTATTGGGATCATAGCGGAGCGCCTGCTCAAAGCAGTACATAGCCTGATCAAGCTTTCCGTCCGCGAAATAAGCGTGACCGAGACGCGACTGCGCCTCCGCGTTGTCGGGCGAATACTCCACCGCCTTACGGTAACACCACAGCATTTTACTGTCGTTCTCCATCGCCTCGTACAGCCGTATCAGCCATTCAATGCAGAACATCTGATTCTGACGTATATCCGAATGAGCGAGCGCCTGCTGAAGATACTCCTCCGCCTGCGGATATTTGCCGTTCATTATAGCGTAAATACCCTTATAGGCGAGCTTTGCGGTCTCGTCCTTGCGCATTATCTTGAGACCGTCCTTGCCGAGTGCGCGTACAGCTGCTTTTTTCTTATTGAGGTGCGGCACGACAAATTCCGACAGCACAAGCACCGTCAGCGACAAAAACGCCGCAAGACCGAAAAGACCGCCCAGCGTTACCAAAAAGGGAACGTCGTCCGGCACATACAAAAACATTATCACTACTCCAAAAAAGCACCCGATAATAAACGCCATCAGGCAGCCAAAAAATTTACCGTTCTTATCCTTATTGTTCATTATAACTCCTCTCCGTAGAGTTAAAGCCGAATTACCCCAAATTTTTAAGTCCGAATTTTATAAGCTCCTCAACGCTTGCGTTCGGATCCGCTCCCGAAAGCGCCGCGCCGCATTGCGCGGGATTAAATCCGAGAGTTTGCAGCGCCGTGATCGCCTCGGCGATATTGCTGCCGCCCTGAACGGGAACGCTCGTCAGCTCCGCCGACGTGAACTTTTGCTCCTTTGCCACCTTGTCCTTAAGCTCCAACACGATCCTCTGGGCGATCTTAGCGCCTATTCCGGGCGATTTGGTGAGCGTTTTGCTGTCGCCCGTCGCGATACACAGCGCCAGCTTTGACGGTGTGATATCGGACAATATCGACAGCGCCGCCTTGGGTCCAACTCCCGACACCGAAATGAGCTGTTTAAAACTCACAAGCTCCGCGCTGTCCGCAAAACCGAACAGATCAAGCGAATTCTCCGTAACGTGGAGATATGTAAACAGCTTTACCTCATCAAGATCGCGTATTTTCGAAAGCGTATTCATCGTCGTCCGGCAGGCGTATCCCACCCCCGAGCACTCTATCACGGCAAGCCCCGCCTCCCAATGCGTCAGCTCGCCCTGCAAACTGTATATCATAGCTTATCCTTTCCTATTCAACTGCTTTACTTCATTTGCGCGCAATATTTCGGACATCCTCGAGCCGCCCGTATGCCCGTGACAGATAGCGATAGCAAGCGCGTCCGCGGTATCGTCTGGCTTAGGCACTTCTTTCAAGCGCAGGATATTTTTCGTCATCTCCTGCATCTGATGCTTTTCGGCTCGTCCATAGCCCGTCACGGCGACCTTGACCTGTAACGGCGTGTATTCGTAGATCGGCACACCGCGCTGTACGGCGGCAAGCATAGTCACCCCGCGCGCCTGCGCCACATCAATGCCCGTGGTTATGTTGGTATTGAAGTACAGCTTTTCAATGCTCATGCAATCCGGCTTGAACATATCCAGCACACTGCACATATCATTGTATATTTCCGCTAGCCGTTTGTCGAACGGCGTTTCGGAATCGGTTGTGACAGCGCCGTAATTTATCACCTTAAAGCGCATATTGTCGTATTCCAGTATCCCGTAGCCGACAATGGCATAGCCGGGGTCGATTCCCAATATCCTCATGTGTAGCTCTCGTTATCGGAAACGTAGGAGCGTACTCTCAGCGGTATGCCGAGCTTATCCGCGAGCTTTCGGCATTCGCTTATTTCCTCCGCGCTTATCACGTCGACCACCGTAAAGCCCGTTTTAACGCCAAGCTCCTTCATCTTTACCGCGAAATCAAGCATAACGTCAAACGCAGGCTCGCCGAAAGACGGACGAGTTACCTCGTTATAACGCGAAGCATTCGGAGCGTTAAGGCTGATGGAAACACTGTCGATCAAGCCTTTGAAGCGGCTCAGATCGAAATCCTTGTGTATCAGCTTAAGCAGCCCGTTAGTGTTCACACGTATCGACATATCGGAATTTGCCTTGATGTACTCGGCGGTTTTCAGCAGCATTTCCGCACGGACGGCAGGCTCGCCATAGCCGCAGAACACTGCGTCGGAGATGCCCGCCTTGTCGAACTTATCAAACGCTTCGCATATCTCTTCGAAAGACGGCTCGTGCTCTAACCAGAGACTGTCGTTGTCCTTTATGCTATCGGCATTCTTCCGAAGGCAGAAAACGCAGTCGCAGGGACAGCCGTTTGTGATATTTATATACATTTTACCTTCAAACTTATAGAAAATCGTCATTACGATCACTCCTTGTAAAATTTTCATATACTATTTTATTATAGCACTATTCCACACAAAAGTCAACACAATTATTATATAAAAAACGGAACGGCGCACCGTTCCGTTATATCATGTCAAATCCATTCCGTTAGTATCCTTCATAGGCATTACCCTTGCGGCGAGACCGGTTCTGGGCGTTTTGTTGATAACGTTCAGAAACAGATCCTGTATCACCTTGTTCATGTCGATACTGATATCGAGTACCTTGCTCTCCTCGGCAAAGCCTCCCGCCATTGATCTGTGTCCGCCGCCCGTACCAAGACCCGCGAGAGCTTCCGAAACTATCTGTCCCGCGTCAAGCTCGTCAAACTCGCTGCGTACCGAGAATTTAAAGCCGTTTCCGCGCCGTGTGTACACGATAGCGAAATTCACCGCGTCAATATCGAGAATGAAGTCCGAGACCGTAGCGATAAAAGCGTCGGCGCAGTTAAAATTCAGAAACGCAAACGCCACGCCGTCAAATATTTCTATTTTCCGCATACTGTCCGCAAACGCGTTCAACTCGTCATAATGTATCTCGCCCGACTGGAAATAACGTATCTGCTGTGCGTTGCTCCTCGGAAACAAATACGCGTATATCTCAACGTCAAGCTGAGTAACGCCGCGCGTGAAATCTCGCGTGTCGCATTTAAGCCCGTACAGCAGAGCCGTCGCAACGCTCCCGGGCATATCTATGTCGTAGTGACGGTAATAGTCCGCAATTATCGTAGCGCAGCTGCCGACTATGCGGATATCCCTGTATTTGTAATCGTCGACCTCGCAGAATATCGGATGATGGTCTATGCAGGCCACCTCGTCGCCGATAAGGTCGCGGATATTGGCGTTTCCTTTCTGACTGTCGACGGTGATGATGTAGTCCTCGGGAGCCATGTCATTCAGTTCCTCGTCGGTAGTCATCTCAATACCGAACTCGGCTATCATATTCGACGTAGCCGTACGCTCAATGCAGCCATGGTGACAGATAGTAGTCTTTATATTAAAATTTTCAAGCAGCACCTGCAGTCCGAACGCGCTTGCAATAGCGTCGGGGTCAGGAAAGTTATGCGTCTGAATAAACACGCGCCGCCCCTTGAGCAGGTCAACGAGTTCGCTTAATCTTGGGATCATTCAAAGCGGCTCCTTTAAACACATATCAAGAGTGTGTAAATCGTTACACCACACCTGTGATTATATTCTAACATATTTCACAGCATTATTCAAGAGGAAAAAACGAATGTTATTTCGTAATATTCAACAAATGTTTTTTAACATATTTGGCAAAAAATCATTATAACGTTAAGAAAACATTATTTTTCCTTTGAATTCGCCGCAAATTAACTTAAATAATGCTTATACATTTACGAATAATATTTATACCGTTAAACAGAAAGGGATTGATAAATGATGAAAAAAAAGATATCGGCTATACTCATTGCGGCGGCGGTCACCATGTCAATAATCGGCGTCGCGGCAGTCGCGGCAGCCGAACACGGCGAGCTTTTTCAATACAATAACGACAAAGTAGCCTACGGAATGGGCGTGGAGACCGACAGCAACAACCGTCCGCTCGGCGCGGTAGCGGCGGAGCGCGAATACGGAGATTTAGGCGCGCTTTTTATCGGCGAAGCAGCTAAAAAGCGCCTCTGGCTTACGTTCGACGAGGGATATGAAAACGGTTACACCGCACAGATACTGGATACTCTCAAAGCCAAAAACGTCCGCGCAGTGTTTTTCGTCACCTACGATTACGCCTCGAAAAACCCCGGGCTGATACAGCGTATGATTGACGAGGGTCACACCGTCGGCAACCACACGTACTCCCACCCGTCGCTGCCCGAATGTACCGTCGAGGAGCTTTACGAAGAGTTAGCGCTGCTCCACAGCTATATCAAGGAACAGTTCAATTATGATATGTATGTAATGCGCCCGCCCAAGGGCGAATTCTCGGAGCGCGTGCTCGCCTGCGCCAAGTCGCTTGGCTACACCACAGTGCTCTGGAGCTTTGCCTATAAGGACTGGGAGACCGCAAATCAGCCGTCAACAGCCGAGGCTTTCGACAAGATAACCTCCAAAACGCATAACGGCGCGGTTTATCTTCTCCACGCAGTAAGCGAGACCAACACCAACGTCCTCGGGAGCGTTATCGATTACTGGCATGAAAACGGCTATATCATCACACCAATGTAATACAAATGGCGGGAAAGTCATCCCGCCATTTTGGTATTACCAATATTCGCCCTCGTCCGTTGTTCCGTATTCGTAGGTTTCGCCCGTATCGTCGGTCGTCTCGGACGTTTCCGAGGTCTCCGGAGTGCTTGCGGTGAGACTCAGGAAAACTTCGGCAGTACGCGCGGTCGGACGCTCAAAGCATCGTGAATTTACGAAACGTAGCTCCGAACCGTTGTAGAGCAGGTCGGAGAGCTGCTCGTTATCGTATATCTCATCCTCGGAGAGGTCGCTGTCGGCAATAACGAACGTCGGAGCCGCACAGTCAAGCTCTCCCGCCGCGAGATAGCCGCCGCCCATATACATATTTTCTCCCGAAAGGCTAAGCACGGCACTCTCAAATGTATCCGTACCCGCTATCGTCAGCTTTTCGGTGACGTAAACGAACGTGTACGGCTCGACGGTCTGCGCGGCTTTTTCAAGTGTGGTGCGCGCGTCCTTGCCCGCCTGCAGCGCCCTGGAGACATCTTTCTGACTGTCGATCAGTTCTTTGCCGTAAAATGCCGACGCAATCTCCTTGTAGAGCACGGTGTAACCCTCCATATTCGTGGGCACAGCCGCGGTCAGCACAGCGATACCCGCCTGATCGAGGGCGTATGCTTCGCGCTCTGATAGCGCGGACAGCGTGAATACCGCATCGGGTCTCAATTGAATGATCGCGTTGATATCGGGATTTTCGGTGCTCCCGACGCTCTGAACGGACAGATTTTCGGGGTAGTCGCAGTACCCGCTCACGCCCACGAGAGTGCTCCGGAAGCCGAGCTCGCAGATGATCTCGGTCGCAGCGGGCGACAAACTCACTGCTCTTTCGACAGCCTTTTCAAGCCTTACGCCGCATGTGTTTACGGGAAACGGGAGCTTTTCGGGCTCGGAAATATCCCCTCCCGAAACGACTATTTCGGAGGGGATCGAGCTTTCCTCTTCCTCCCTGTTACAGCCCGTCAGCAGTAGTGTACAGCCGATAATTGAGACAAACGATATTTTAAGAAATTTGTTGAATTTGTTCATAATCAATACTCCAGATCAAGTGAAATTCTTCCGTCAAGCCAGTCGACGAACTGCCGTGCCGTTCTCGGGGAACGACCTCCGTGACGCAGAGCGAAACGCTCCGCCGCGGTTTCCAGCCGCTCTGCGGGAACGTCTAGACCCTTATCCGCGGCGAGTTTCCTCACGATATCGAGGAAAACCTGCTTGTCGGGCTTCATAAATGTTATAAACAAGCCAAATCTATCGGCTAAGGACATACTCTCGTCGATAGCGTCCGCGCCCGATATCTCACGCTCCGCCGCCGTCTCACGGACGATCTTGCGGCGATTGGTGGTCGCGTAGATAAGTATGTTGTCGGGCTTGGCGGAAAGCGAGCCCTCAAGCGCCGCCTTAAGTATCCCGAAACGGTCGTCGTTTTCGGCGAACGCAAGGTCGTCTATTGTCACGATAAACCTGAGCGGAATATCCCGTAGCTTGCGGAACAGCGCGGGAAGCATAGCCACATCGTTCTTGGAAACTTCGACCATACGCAATTCTTCATACTCGTTGAGGATAGCCTTGACGGTGCTGGATTTTCCCGTGCCTCGCTCGCCGTACAGCAAAACATTCTGAGCGGGCTTTCCGCGCAGAAAGCAGAGCGTATTGTCCACTACCTGTTGACGCTGAGCCTCGTAATTTTTCAGATCGGTCAGACGTATTCTGTCCGTGTTTTCAATAGGACGCAGCTCGCCGTCAAACGTGAACGCCTTGTATTTCGCGAATATTCCGTTTCCGTGGACCTTAACATAATGAATAAAGTACTCGGCAGTATAAGCGAAATCGCCGCTGTCAAAGTACGGCAGGCTCATAAAGTCGAAGTCCGAATACTGCGCGGAAAGGCGTGTTTTAAGCTCTCGCGAGACCGTTTTCGCGATCTCGGCTATTACCGCGACGTCGTGCCCGACCGCCTCTCTGCGAGGCTCGGTAAGGTTTTTCGCGCACTCGGCGAGTATCGGCGAGTCCGAAAACACCAGCATATCGTGAAGATAGTCGCCGAGAGACTGCCCCTCCAGCGCGAGTGCGCGGACTATCTCGGTATAGCCCTCGACGCTTTTGAGCGCGGACTTGCCGAAAAGCTTTCCGAAACCGCGCAAAAGCGGATCGTCCTTGACGTTAAAGCAGCAAATGCCCGCTATTTTCTTTCTGTAATCCTCCATATTATTCCCCCCGTTTTATTTGTACCACCAAGTTATCGAGATCGGTCAGGGTGTTCATACTTCCGAAGAGGTTTCTGAACTTTGCCGCGCCGCTTATCCCTTTGATGTACCATGCCGCCTGACGACGCGCCTCTTTCATTCCCGTGCGCTCTCCCTTGTCGGCGACAAGCAGCTCGATATGGCGGCGCATTATTGACAGCTTTTCGTCAAGCTCCGGCTCGGGACGGACGGGCTTGCCCCCGAAATAATCGCGTATCTGCCCGAAAAGCCACGGTCTGCCGTAGCTTCCTCTGCCAATCATCACGAGGTCGCAATTTGTGTACTCGTACATACGCTCGCAGTCCTCGGGACTTGAAACGTCGCCGTTGCCGATAACGGGTATAGAGACCGCATTCTTGACCGCTTTTATTATGCCCCAGTCCGCTTTTCCCGAGTAAAGCTGCTCTTTAGTGCGGCCGTGTACCGCGACAGCAGCCGCGCCGTTTCTCTCCGCGATCAAGGCGAGTTTCACGGCGTTAACGTGCTCGTTATCCCAGCCCTTACGTATCTTCACCGTAACTGGGATATCCGTCGCCGAGACCGCCGCCTTTATAAGCTCCCCGAAAAGCTCCGGGGTTTTCATCAAGGCGCTCCCCGCGCCGCCCGAGACTATCTTGGGCATCGGGCAGCCCGCGTTTATGTCTATTATATCGGGCTTGTACCGTTCGGCTATCCTGACCGCTTTATACATAAACTCGGGCTCCGCGCCGAATAGCTGAATTGCCATAGGGCGTTCGTCTTCCGTGACGGTGAGCAGCGCGGCGGTTTTCTTATCCGAATAGCATAAGCCCTTGCAGCTCGCCATTTCTCCGACGCAGTAAGCCGCTCCGAATTCCTTTGCCATAACGCGGTAAGCATTGTCCGCGACGCTCGCCATAGGAGCGAGAGCGGCAGTCTTTTCAATTTTAACTTGTCCGATATGTATATATTCCAAAATTTTACATTCCTTGTTTCAATTGACCTCTCGGAGATGATTGTCGAAAGTACCTATCTGCTTCGAATACACAAACAACAGATCGATAAGCGACTTATGATACGGAATAAACCCGCCGCTCTCTATCATCTCGATTATTTCCTCTTTTGCCGCCCACTTTACCGCTTTAACTTCCTCGTATTGCAGCTTTAACTCGGAAATGTCAACGTCGCGCGTTACAAACCAGAAGTCGTCAAAGCCGTTGTCAAAATTCACCGTAAAGCGCGGTCTTTCGCCGTCAAGCGATATCGCCAGACCTATCTCCTCCATAGTTTCGCGCTCTGCCGCGGCTCGGCTCGTTTCCCCCGCAATCGACGAGCCGCCGACGGTCACGTCCCACATATCGCACCAGTCATCCTTGAACGGCTGACGCTGCTGTATCAGCATTCTTCCGTCGCTGCCGAATATACAGACGTGTACGACCACTCGGCAGCGGTCGGGCGGAATTATCCCGCCGCGCTCCATAACCTCCCCCGTTTTTATACGGTCAAAATCGTAAAGATCCCATTTTTCAGCCATTTTGTGATTCTCCTTGTCGTTTTCACACAATATTCATTTAATATTATACCATATTTTACAAAACTTTTCAAGTGGCTATTGTATTTTTTACAAAAATGTGATACAATATATTGGCAGGAAAATTTTTCAAGCAGTAGGAGTTAAAATGACAAACGCTAAAACAACCGGAAAAAGCGGCAGAGTGTTTCTGCTGGACGAAATAAGAGGACTGGCTATTATCTGTATGGTGGTCTACCATACGATGTACGACTTAAAATACATCTTCGGAGTGGACGTTCCGATTTTCTTTGAGGGTTGGTTCGACATTATCCGCGATATCTTTGCGGGAATGTTCATTTTTATATCGGGTGCGGTGTGCAGATTTTCGCGCAGCAACCTTAAGCGGGGCGTGCAGTGCTTTTTCCTCGGTATGATAATCACGTTCGTAACGCCGTTCTTCTCCGAGGGCTTTGTGTGGTTCGGTATTTTACATTTTCTGGGAATTTCAATGATGTTGTTCGGTCTCGGCGAAAAGCTGTTCGACCTGCTGCCGCCGCTTGCGGGGCTGCTTATCTTCGGCGCGCTGTTCGTACTGACGTGGAACATTCCCCGCCTGACCGCCGATCAGCTCGGCAACATCACCGCATACGGATTTTTCGGTATAAAAAACGTATTTGAATGGGAACTGCCCGCGGCTGCATATAACGAAGCGCTGTTTCCGCTGGGGCTCCATTCTCCGAAATTCGGTTCATCGGATTATTTTCCGCTTATGCCGTGGTTCTTTCTGTTCGCGGCAGGCAGCTATTTCGGCGTTTGGGCGAAAGAAAATGCGCTCCCTAAGTTCTTTTACCAAAAGCACCTGGGCTGGCTATGCGCCGTCGGTCAGCATACGATTTGGATCTATATGCTGCATCAGCCCGTGGTATTCGGCATCTGCTCGATTATTTTCCGATAATTTCCAAAAAATACGGAATTCTTTTGGGCTTGCAAAATCCGAAAAAATATTGTATAATAGTGAAAGCGTTTAAAGTATCGACTTAACGATCATAAATATATATAACGAACAATAGGAGGAAAAATATATGGCTAACACAACAACTATTCCCGCTATTTCGCTTCGCGGACTGGTGGTTTTTCCGTCAATGGTGCTCCATTTCGACGTCGGCAGAGAGCGCTCAGTAAACGCGCTCAAGGCTGCCGCGGGAAAGGACGGACTTATATTCCTCGTATCGCAGAGAGACGCATCGGAGACCGATCCCGCGCCACAGGACATTTACGAGGTCGGCGTTGTCGGGCAGATAAAGCAGCTGCTGACTACCCCCGACGGTTCAACGCGCGTGCTAGTGGAAGGGCTTTACCGCGCAAAAACAGTCAAGTATATCCCCGACAAAAACTACATAAAGTTTGAGGTGAAACCGTATCCGCAGCGCGGCGCGGCACTCTCCGACGCTACTCAAACTGCGGTCAAGCGCGCCCTCAAAGAATCGTTCGACAACTACGCGCAGGTATCGCCGAAAATGCCTAAGGATCTCTACGAGAGCATTATTTCCGAGGAGGACTGCTCTCGGCTTTTCGACAAGGTGGTTTTCAACGTTGTGCTCAAGCTCGAGGATAAGCAAGCGCTGCTTGAAACAAACGGCACTCTTCAGCGTATGAAAAAGCTGATATCGCTGCTCGACAGCGAGGTCGAGATAATGATGACCGAGATCGAGATACAGGAGCAGGTTCGCGAGCAGGTCGACAAAAATCAGCGTGAATACTATCTCCGCGAACAGCTCAAGGCAATCTCACGTCAGCTTGGCGACGGCGACAGCCCCATGGAGGAGTGCGACGAGTACATAGAGAAAATAAAGTCGCTCGGTCTTGCAGAGGAGCACGAGGAAAAGCTGATAAAGGAAGCGGAAAAGCTTTCGCGTATGTCGTGCTCGTCGCAGGAGGCGGCAGTACTGCGCAATTATCTCGATACCGTGATCTCGCTGCCGTTTAATAAGAGAACTAAGGATAAACTTAATATTGACGCTGCCGCAAAGCAGCTTGACCGCGACCACTACGGTCTCGAAAAGGTAAAAGAGCGTATTCTTGAAACACTGTCCGTAAGGGCGCTCGCTCCCGACGTAAAGGGGCAGATAATCTGCCTGTACGGTCCTCCCGGAGTGGGCAAGACCTCGATAGGACGCTCCGTCGCAGAGGCGCTCGGACGCAAGTACGCGCGCATTTCGCTTGGCGGAGTCCGTGACGAGGCGGAGATACGCGGTCACAGAAAAACGTATGTCGGAGCTATGCCCGGGCGTATTATTAACGCTCTGAAGCAGGCAAAGACGATAAATCCGGTTATTCTGCTTGACGAGATAGACAAGATGGGCAGCGACTACAAGGGCGACCCGTCCTCGGCTATGCTGGAGGTTCTCGATTCCGAGCAGAACAACGCGTTCGTCGACCATTATATCGAGGTTCCCGTCGATCTGAGCGAAGTGCTGTTCATCACGACCGCTAACAGTCTCGATACAATTCCCGCGCCGCTCCTTGACCGTATGGAGGTCATCGAGCTGTCAAGCTATACACGCGAGGAAAAGTTCAACATCGCCAAAAAGCACCTTGTTCCCAAGCAGCTGAAAAAGCACGGAGAAAGCTCAAAGACGCTCAAGATCAACGATAAGGCGCTTTATTCCATAATCGACTTCTACACACGCGAGGCCGGAGTGCGCAAGCTCGAACGCAAAATCGGCGAGGTTTGCAGAAAAACCGCGAAAAAGCTTGTTTCGGGCGAAACTGCCGTAAAGGTGACCGAGAACAATCTCTCGGACTTCCTCGGCACGAGAAAATACCGCCCCGAGGAGCTTTCCGCACGCGACGAGGTCGGACTGGTGAACGGTCTGGCGTGGACGTCCGTTGGCGGCACTATGCTTCCGCTGGAGGTTCTGGTGCTGGAGGGCACGGGCAAGACGGAGTTTACAGGCTCGCTGGGCGAGGTAATGAAGGAATCCGCGAAGATCGCAGTATCACTGACGCGCTCGCTTGCCGAAAAATACGGCATCGACCCCGCGTTCTACAAGGACAAGGACATTCACGTCCATGCTCCCGAGGGGGCTGTTCCCAAAGACGGACCGTCCGCCGGCGTAACGCTCACCACGGCGCTTGTTTCCGCGCTTTCGGGTACTCCCGTGCGCCGCGACGTGGCTATGACGGGTGAGATAACGCTTCGCGGAAAGGTACTGCCTATCGGCGGTCTGAAAGAAAAGACCATGGCGGCTTACCGCGCGGGAATAAAAACGGTTTGTATTCCCAAAGAAAACGAACCCGACCTTGAGGAGATCGACGACAAGGTTCGCGAAAATGTCAGGTTCGTAATTGCCGAAGATATTTCCGCGGTGCTTGAAACGGCGCTCGTTCTGCCTAATTGCAGACCCGTAAAGCCTGTCGGCGATAAACTCAAGGAAAAAATTATATCCGAGAAGACGGAGATAAAAAAGCCCGTTCTCAACGCGTGATATATTAAGGTAACGGCTATGGGAAATATGGTCTGGGGCGCTATCTACGGCGATATCATAGGATCATATTACGAGGTTCATTGCACGAAAAACTACGATTTTGAACTTCATATGGAATCGACATTTACGGACGATACGGTTATGACGGCGGCGGTTTGTAAAGCGATCACGCTTAACAGCCGCCCCGTTTCTTATTTTCGTCTGAACGAGCGGGCGCTTGAATATGCAGCGCAGTATAAGCGGTTTTACTCGAATTATCCGAACGCGGGCTACGGGCAGATGTTCTCGGAATGGGCGGACGAATATGGATTTTCAAGGCGTCGAAGCTATGGAAACGGCGGCGCAATGCGCGCCATTCCTATCGGGTTTGCATATGACACTTTGGAACAGACGCTTCTGCAGGCAAAGGCAAGCTGTATGTACACTCACAACTCGCGCGAAGCGGTAACGGGCGCTAAGGCTGTTGCGGCAGCGGTATGGCTTAGCCGTCGCGGAAAATCCAAAAACGAGATCAAAGAATATATTGAGCGGAATTTTCACTATGACTTGTCCGTGCCGATAGCGGAATTACGTGAGAGGTTTATTTTCGACAGCCGCGCGGGGTATTCCGTGCCGCCGTCAATAGCGGCTTTTTTGCAATCGGAGGACTATGAGAGCGCGGTGCGTAACGCCGTTTCTTTCGGCGGAGACGCGGATACCATGGCTTGTATAGCCGGAGGTATTGCCGAAGCGTTTTATGGTGAAATCCCGAAGAACATACGGGATTTCTGCGGGTTAAGACTTGACGGAACAATCAAGAGGGTAATCAATGAATTCAACGACAAATTTAAATGAGACGGAGACGGAAGTGGCACAGTTCTTTCAAAAGCGCATCAGAAAGCGGATAGTTTATCTGATTTCCTCAAAAAAGCGCGGTGATATTTTCAAAAAGCTGGCGCATACCGCCGAAGAGTATTTGGACTGCTCTTTGATCGTTGAAAAAAGCTATTTTCCTATGGAGCGCGAAAATATAAAAAATTATCTCGGTAAAACGGTTTATGTAATGGCGGAACATTCTGCTTTAGACGGCGGGTATGCCAAGACCGGAGAAGCATTGGACGAGCTTTGGCGCTGCGCGGGACCGTATATTCTGTACGGAAACGGCTTTTTGTACGTTGAAACGGAATATAATTTTTCTGTTCACGCAGCTTACATATTGAAAAGGAATAACAAACTATGAATTACAACAACGCGAAATTTTTTACCTCCTATGGGAGGTTTGAGCAGATACCGCCGTCAACGCGCACGGAGATCGCGTTTTCGGGGCGGTCGAACGTCGGGAAGTCCTCGCTGATAAACAAGATTTTCAACAGGAAATCTCTGGCGCGCGTGTCAGCAGTTCCCGGGAAAACGGCGACTATCAACTTCTATGAGCTGGAAAATATTTACTGTGTCGACCTGCCCGGCTACGGGTACGCTAAAGTGTCGAAGTCCGAAAAGCAAAGCTGGAACAGGCTTATCGGAGGTTATCTCTCTGCCGATCGTGAGCTGGCGCTGGTGTTTCAGCTTATCGATTTCCGCCATCCTCCTACCGCCGACGATCTGTCTATGGTGAATTTTCTGATCGACGGAGAATTCCCGTTCGTTATCGTTCTCACGAAGGCGGACAAGCTCTCAAAAAATCAGCGCGTGGAACGGCGTAAGGCTCTGCTTGACGAGCTGCCTTGCGCGGAGGATATGACGATAATCGAGTTCTCGGCGGAAACAGGCGAAGGCGCGGACGAAATACGCGCGATAATCGAGGAAATCGCCGAGGAGGATTAAGCCATGCCCGAAAACATACGAATTGCGGTAATGGCGGATATTCACAGCAACTATGAGGCTTTTAAAACTTGTGTCGACGAGACAGAGAAAACGGGCATATGCAATTATATTTTCTTGGGAGACTATTTGGGTGATATGGCCTGTCCGCAAAAAACATTGCGGCTGATACGGTATTTAAAGGATAAATACAACTGTGTTTTCATCAGAGGGAACAAAGAGGAATACTGGATAAAACACCGAAAAAGCAAGAACGAGAAATGGGTGCTTGGAAACAGCGGCAGCGGTATGCTTTGCTATAATTACGATAATCTTTCCAACGAGGATATTGATCTTTTTGAAAAAATGCCGATATCGCTGACGATAAAATATGATGGATATCCCGAATTTACGGTGTGTCACGGTTCTCCGTTTGGGGTAAACCAGAGTATGCGCTCGGATCGTGATTATATCGATGAACTTACCGCAAAGCTGCCGACAAAGCTTACGATATGCGGACATTCGCACTACCGTGAGGATTATATAAGAAACAGCAACAGAGTTATAAATCCCGGTTCGGTCGGTCTTCCGCTGGGGTGCGGAAAGGCGGAGGCGCAGTTTATGATCTTAAACGGGAGCGTCGGATTATGGGAACCCGAGTTATTATCCTTGCAGTACGATATTGAAAAAACCATATTCGAAATGGACGAGGAGAAATTGTTTTTAAAAGCGCCCTGCTGGTACAAAATGACCAAGCATATGCTTATGACCGGAAAAAACTTATATGTTGAGGTCATAAACAAGGCAAACGAGCTTTATTTTAAGGACACGGGCGTAAATATATGGAAAGATTTTCCCGAGGAGTATTGGGAAAAGGCGATCGCCGAATTCGGGATATGAAAAAATTTTCAAAAAATTAAAAAAATCCCTTGACAAACAGAAAATCATATGCTATAATATTTATGCTGTTCTAAAGACAGCAGGTGACATTCGTGTTATAATGCGGTTGTAATCGGTGAAACTGATTATACGCGCCTGCCGAGGAATGGATAGATATGAATTCTATCTGCCTTTCTGTCTTTGACCGGAAGGTTTTTTGTTTTGGACAGCAAATTCTATAAGGAGGATTTGAATATGCCCAGTGAGTCTGTACTTGCCCAAAAGCAGCAATACGTTGCCGATCTTGCCGAGAAGCTGAAGAACGCGGCAGGCGGCGTTCTGGTAGACTACAAGGGTATCTCCGTCGAGGACGACACCAAGCTCAGAAAAGAGCTTCGTGAAAACGACGTTGATTACTTTGTTGTCAAGAACACCCTGCTTAAGCGCGCTTGCGATATTGCGGGTCTTGAGGGTCTGGATGACGTTCTCAGCGGAACTACCGCTGTTGCGCTGTCCGCGGAGGATATTATCGTTGCCCCGAAAATTCTGCATAAGAAGGCGGAGGGTTCCAACGGTACCTTCAGCATCAAGAAAGGCTTTGTAGACGGCAAGGTTATCACCAAGGAAGAGGTTGAGGCTTACGCTAAGCTCCCGTCCAAGGAAACCCTGCTCTCTCAGATCGTATTTATGCTGCAGAGCCCCATTCAGCGTTTCGCGATCGCTATCAACGAGATCGCAAAGAAGAACGACGAAGCGTCCGCTTGATCGTTCGTTTACACGTGCGGCTTGAACGTAATGCCGCGTAACAAATGAAAACAAACATATTATGGAGGTAAATAAAATGGCTTCTGAGAAGATCACAAAAATTATTGACGAAGTTAAGGAACTGTCTGTTCTTGAGCTTAACGAACTGGTAAAGGCACTTGAGGAAGAATTCGGCGTATCCGCAGCAGCTGTTGCTGCCGCTCCCGCTGCAGGCGGTGCAGCAGGCGGCGCTGCTGCCGAGGAGAAGAGCGAGTTTGACGTTATCCTCGCATCCTTCGGTGACGCTAAGATGGCTGTTATCAAGGCTGTTAAGGACGTATGCGGTCTTGGTCTGAAGGAGGCTAAGGAGCTTGTTGAGGCTGCTCCTAAGGCTATCAAGGAAGGCGTTGCCAAGGCTGAGGCAGAAGAGCTCAAGGCTAAGCTCGAAGAGGCAGGCGCTAAGATCGAGCTTAAGTAATCGGCTCTCTTATCGCGTTAACGCAAACGTAAGACCGCTCTTGACTTTTGTTAAGAGCGGTCATTTTATTTTGAGGAGGAACTGTTATGTTGACCGAAAAGGAAAAAATGCTGCGCGGCGAGCTTTACGACCCAACCGATAAGGAGCTTGCCGACCGCAGGATACTCGCGCACAGGCTGTCTATGGACTACAACACGACTTATGAGACCGATGAGGAAAAGCGCAAAAAAATACTTGACGAGCTTATGCCGAACCGCGGTGAGGGATCATTTTTGCAGGGTCCGATACAATTGGATTACGGTTGCTTTATTACTGTCGGAAAGCACTTCTACGCTAACTTTAACCTGACTGTGCTCGATACATGCCCGATAACTATTGGAGACGATGTGTACTGCGGTCCTAACGTTACGTTCGCGACGCCTGTTCATCCTTTTGACCCGAACGAGCGCCGAATGAGATTCAAGGAGGACGGCTCGATATACGATCTCGAATACGGCAAGCCCATTACGATCGGGAACGACTGCTGGATTGCGAGCAACGTTACAATATGCGGCGGCGTAACTATCAGCGACGGCTGCGTTATCGGCGCGGGGAGCGTGGTCACGCGCGATATTCCGCCGTACAGCCTTGCCGCGGGAAATCCTTGCCGCGTTATCAGACAGCTTGACGTGAAGGAGAGCTGATTTGAAAGATTACGATAAAACAGAAGCATATATGCTGCAATGTATGCGCGATTCGGCACATGACCGCGAGCATATTTACCGCGTTTTGTACACGGCGCTCGATATTGCCGAAAGCGAGCCGTCCGCCGATCCTGAGATACTGACGGCGGCTTGCCTGCTTCACGATATCGGCAGACCGGAACAGTTTGCGAACCCTGAGCTATGTCACGCGGAGATAGGCAGCAAAAAGGCTTACGAGTTCCTTATCGGGATCGGTTGGACCGAGGAACGCGCGGCGCACGTCCGCGACTGCGTGTATACTCATCGTTTCAGAAGCGATAACCCTCCGCGGAGCATTGAAGCTAAGATACTCTTTGACGCGGACAAGATCGACGTTTCGGGAGCTGTGGGAACAGCGCGTTCGCTGATGTACCGAGGTGCGGTAGGAGAGCCGCTCTATACGATTAACGCCGACGGAACTATCAGCGACGGCAGCAATACCGACGAACCGTCGTTTTTCAGAGAATATCACTTCAAGCTGAAAAACATCTACGGGAAATTCTTTACGGAGCGCGGCAAAGAGATCGCTTTGGGCAGACAGCGTGCCGCCGAGGATTTTTACAACGCACTGCTGTCGGAGATCAAGGGCGCAGAGGAACACGGTAGAGAGCTGCTGCGCCGCATAACCATGAGGTGACTATGTACACGATAATTAACGAAAACAAATGGGAACGCGCTATGCACTGTATGATCTTCAGAAAATGCGCCGATCCTATGTTCTGCATAACTTTTGAAGTCGATATCACTCGTTTTCTGGAGAAAATTCGAGAGAAAGGGCTGTCGTTTACGCTTGCTATGGTTTACGCGGTCTGCAAGTGCGGAAACGAAATTGAAAATTTCCGATACCGCTTTCTGGATAGTAAGGTGGTTCTGTATGACAGGATAGACACATCGTTTACGTATCTTAACAAGGAAACCGAGCTGTTTAAGGTAGTCAATGTGCCTATGGTCGACGAAATGGAAGAATATGTCAGGCTCGCCGAAAAGACCGCCCGAGAGCAACGCGAATACTTCACCGCGCCGCCTGCAACCAATATCTTCCAATGCTCGGCTATACCGTGGGTAACGTACACTCACATCTCACACACTGTTTCGAGCAATAAGGATAACTCCTCTCCCCTATTCGACTGGGGAAAATATTACGAAAAAGACGGTCGTTTTTTAATGCCGATATCGGTTCAGGTTCACCACTCGTTTGTTGACGGACTGCATATAGGAAAGTTCGAGGAGAGACTGCAGAAATTTCTGAACGATTGACAATTCACCGCCGTTATGGTATAATCCGAACAAAAAGACAGATCAGGATAGAATTACAGGAGGTTTTTATGCAATACAAATGTAAGGTCACGGTCATTGACAAAAAGTGTTTTACCGACTTACAGGAACGATATCTCGCCGACCCGAAATCGGGCGCGTGTCCGTTCTACAATATCGGCGATGAATTCATATTCGAGCGCTACGGCGATGAGGACACGTTCTGGCGTGAGGGCAACGGCACGCAATGCGCCGAGGCGTGGGACTGCATAAGCCGCTACATATACACGGCGCTGCAAGGCGGCAGCATTATGCGGAACTGGACTAACGACGAGCGTATGATGATCGCCTGCTGCAACGACGGAACGCGCCCCGTCATTTTCAGGATAGAGCGGCAGGACTATCTTGTTGTAAAGATCGAGGGGATGAAATGCGAAAAGTGCGCGTCTAAAGTCAAAGCGGCTCTGGAAACACTCGCCGGCGCGGAGCGCGTTGACGTGCGGCTCAATAAGGGCTGGGCAGAGATTTTCGTAAAGCGCGGAGAGTGCCCCGACTTTGACGGGATAATCAGCGCTGTTAATAACGCAGGATTCAAGGTCACGGTGATAGAATGATACGGTTTGCATCAACGGAGGATTTGAACGCGCTCTCAAAACTTGACGTGCATATCTCCGAAAAGGAGCTTTTGAACGTTATCGAGCGGCGGCGCGTTATCGTTTCCACGGAGAATGGAAAGATAAACGGCTGGCTTCGCTACGGGCTTTTCTGGGATAACCTGCCGTTTATGAATATGCTGTATATCATCGACGGCGAGCGCGGAAAAGGGATCGGCACGGCGCTTTGCAATTTCTGGGAAAGGGAGCTTAAAGAGCTTGGCTATTCGCTCGCGCTTACCTCTACCCTGTCGGACGAGCGCGGACAGTTCTTTTACCGCGAGCTCGGATACCGCGACTGCGGCTCGCTGATACTGCCCGATGAGGTCACGGAGATAATTATGTACAAGAAATTGGAGGACAGTAATGGATAAAATATGGAACGAAATGTATGAGGCGGCGAAATCCGTGCATAACGAGCGCAGAATATCGGAATATGTGGACGCGGGAGGGGTCTCGGCGGCTGTTCTGTCGAAGTCCGGTAAGATATACACGGGCGTGTGTATCGACACTTGCTCGACGCTCGGTATATGCGCCGAGAGAAACGCGATATTCAATATGATAACCAACGGCGAAAACGAGATATCGCGTGTGCTGGCGATAATGCCCGACGGCAGAAGCGGCGCGCCCTGCGGAGCATGCCGTGAGCTTATGGTTCAGCTTATGCCCGATAATTACAAGGATGTCGAGATACTTCTCGACTATGAGAACGAACGGACGGTCACGCTCGGGGAGATAACTCCCGAATGGTGGATATGAGGTGAACGGTATGATCTATTACGACGACGGAGAAGTGCTGATCCGCGATTTGATGCGCGGCGACGTTGATATCTTTGTCTATGGCGAAAAAGCACAGGGCTGGGACAGCACTCCCGAAAAGCTGCTTACGCGGTTAAAGGATGTTGAGGAGGGTCGCGCGATAGCTATTGCCGCCGAGTTCAACGGGCAGCTTGCGGGATATGTCAGCGTTTATCCCGCCAATACATGGGGCGCGTTCGGCGGAATGGGATATCCCGAGATCGTCGATTTCGCTGTGCTGGAGAAGTTCAGGCGGCACGGGATCGGCTCGCGGTTAATGGACGCGGCGGAGACTATCGCGGGGAGCTACTCCGATACCGTGTATCTAGGGGTTGGTCTGCACAGCGGCTACGGCGCGGCACAGCGAATGTATGTAAAGCGCGGGTATATACCAGACGGGTCGGGTGTGTGGTACAAAGATCGCGTCTGCGAGCCTCATGCGGTATGCGCGAACGACGACGATCTGGTGCTGTACCTCTCCAAAAATCTGCGGTGAAAGGAAATATAAAATGAATATTATACAGGCAAAAAGAGATGACTTGCGCGATATTCTCGATCTGCAATACCTCGCCTACCAAAGCGAAGCCGAAATATACAACGACTACAATATCCCGCCGCTGAAACAGACGTTGGACGAGGTTGAGCGCGAATTCGACAAGGGCATTATTCTGAAAGCGACGGACGAAAGCGGAAATATCATCGGTTCGGTGAGGGCGTTTTGCGAAAACGGCAGCGTTTATATAGGCAAGCTGATAGTTCACCCGAAGCGGCAGAGGCAAGGTATCGGAACCGCGCTGCTTTCGGCGATAGAGGCACATTATCCCAACCAAAGATACGAGTTGTTTACGGGGAGCAAAAGCGTTAAGAATATCGCCTTGTACAAACGGTCGGGCTATAAAATCTTTACGGTCAAGAAAATTGACGACGGCTTGGAATTTGTTTATCTGGAGAAACGGCGTATTCTGAGATTGAGACCGTACAAGCCCTCTGACGCTGTGCATATCGTGAAGTGGTGTAAGGACGAGTACGCGTTCAGGCAATGGAGCGCCGACCGCTACCGAAGCTTTCCGATCACCGCCGCAGATATGAACGCGTATTACGGCAGCGATAAGAAAAACGGCGGTCTGTGGGCGCTGACGGCATTTGACGAAACGGGAGTTGTCGGACATCTGACAATGCGCTTTCCGTGCGACGGCTTTGACGAGGTTCGTTTCGGGTTTGTTATCGTCGACAGCTCAAAGCGCGGCATGGGTTACGGAAAGGATATGCTTTCTCTTGCCGTTAAGTACGCGTTTGAATTCATTAAGGTCAAGAAGATATCGCTGGGCGTTTTTGAAAACAATACCACCGCGCTGCAATGCTATAAAGCGGTCGGGTTTAAGGTCGTTGAAAGAGATACCGCCGAGAGCTATAATTGTCTTGGCGAAACGTGGAACTGCGTTGAAATGGAGATCACAGAATGAAAACGATTTATCTTGCGGCGCTGCCGATGCATGAAACGTATCACTATGAATTCACCTGTCCACGCTGCAGCGCCGAGATTCTGCTTGCGACGGGCAGCGGCAGATACGGCAATCTCGGGCGGTTCGACTGCTCCGTCTGCGGCACGGAATACTACGCGACTATCGACGATCACGCGCGACCAAAGCTCTATGTATACCTGAACGGACAGCATCCCTCGGGCTATCCCGAAGGAAACCGTCACCCTATGATAACGCTTGACGAACGCGACGGAAAGGACTGACAATGAAGATCACGATTTTAGGTTACTCTGGCGCGGGTAAATCAACACTCGCGGCTCGGCTCGGGGAACTGTACGATCTGCCCGTGCTGCATCTGGACACGGTTGAGTTTCTGCCCGGCTGGAAGAAGCGTGAGCTGCCCGAAAAGCAGCGGATAGTTTCGGATTTTATGCGGGATAACGACGGCTGGGTCATCGACGGGAACTACTCGAAGCTGTTCCGCGCCGAGCGGCTGGAGCAGACGGATATGATCGTTATGCTGCTGTTTGACCGCTTTAGCTGTTTGCGGCGCGTGATAAAGCGCTATCGCGGATTCAAGGGCAAAACGCGTCCCGATATGGGGGACGGGTGTATTGAGAAGCTGGACTTTGAATTCGTCCGCTGGGTTCTGCGCGACGGACGGACTAAAGCCAAAAAGTCGGACTACAAAGCCATTCGCGGCAAGTACCCCGATAAGGTCACAGTGCTGAAAAACCAGCGGCAACTTGACCAGTTTCTTGAACGGCAAAAGCGATCACGAAAGGAGAAATAATATGATAACGGACAGCTTTGACAGCAAATCAAAAGCGATAATAAACCCGTATGTAAACGAAAACGCGCCTACGGTCGACGCATGTATACTTACATTCTCTAACAAGATAGAGAATGCGGTGTTACGTAATTACGAGTGCAAGGAGATCGGGCGCTTTAACTGCGCAACGCGTGAAACTCCCGTTTATCTGCTCGAACGGAACGGAAAAAGATTTGCGTTTTTCCTAACGATGATCGGCGCTCCCGCCTGCGTGGGAACGATCGAGGACTCGTTCGCCGTGATAAAAACGAAAAGATATGTCGTATTCGGCGGCGCGGGGTGTCTTGATAAGGAGATAGCTCACGGAAAGGTGATGATACCGACCGAAGCGTACCGCGACGAGGGCACTTCCTACCACTATGCTCCCCCGTCCGACTATATCGAGGTGAAGAATTCCGCGACTGTCGCACGGTTTATGGAGGATAACGGAATACCATACATTATGGGAAAAACGTGGACTACCGACGCTTTTTACAGGGAAACGGAGGATAATTTCCGTAAGCGCAAGGCGGACGGATGTATTTCCGTGGAAATGGAGTGCGCAGCGCTTCAGGCAATGTGCAACTTTCGAGGAATAGAATTGTACACGTTCTTTACGAGCGGCGACCTCCTTGACGCTCCGAAATGGGATCCGCGGCATAAAAAGGGCGAGATAGAGAACACTCAACACGATTCGGGACATTTTGATATCGCACTGGCACTGGCGGAGTATATCAGCGGGTGAGCGTCTGTTCCCTGCCCTCCGCCCTCCTAGCGAACAGCTCGCGCAGTCCGAACGCAAGCAGAAAAAGTGCGAACAGCTTTCGGAGCAGTTCGTTGGCAATGACTTGCGAAACAAGCGTTCCGACTGCCGCGCCGAGCAGTCCGCCGACCGCGAGTTTTTTCACCAACCGCTTGTTTACCAAGCCGTTTTTAAGGTGCATTATCAGCGATACAAACGCTATCGGCAGGAAAAACAGCACGTTTATCCCCTGCGCCGTGCGCTGCTGAACATCGGCGAACAAGGTAAGCCACACCACGAGAACAAATCCGCCGCCAAGTCCCATCGACGCCATAACGCCCGTCAAAAATCCGATCAACGCTTCCATCATGAAAACAACATCCTCACCGCCGCGGCTGTTACAACTCCTCCGAACAGCCGTTTCAGCCACTGTGCCTTTATTTTTTTCAGAAATATCGAGCCTGTAACCGCACCGATAACTCCCCACGGGATATACTTCCATGCGCCCGCAAAGTCAAGTCCTCCCGAAAAGCCGTAGAACGCCGCTGTCAACAGGCTGAGCAGGAATATCAGCGCAACCGACGTCGCGTGAGCTTCATTCGGCGGGCAGCCCTCTTTTTCTAAAATCGGCACGGCGACCACTCCCCCGCCCGAGCCGAAAAAACCGTTTAAAAATCCGCATAGCGTTCCCTTGAAAAATCGCCCCATAATTTCACCTCGAAGGTATTTTGTGCCGTACGAGGTTTTTTATTGCCGATTTTGCATAGGTAAATTGCACAAAAACTTTTGACATCTTATGCCAAAACGACGAAAAAAGATTTTTCGTCAGTTTTCATGTCAAAATTTAAGTCATTATATCGTTGACAACATAGCAGATATGTGGTAAAATATAATAAGGTGTTGATAAAAATAAATCACAATGCAAAGGAAAGGGATATGAAATGATATTATCGGGTTCTGACATAATTGTCGAATGTCTGCTGGAGCAGGGCGCGGATACCGTTTTCGGCTATCCGGGCGGCGCTGTTCTGAACATTTACGACAGCCTGTACAAGTACAGTGACAAAATTCGCCATATAATCACCTCTCACGAGCAGGGCGCGTGTCATGCCGCCGACGGCTTCGCGCGCGCTACGGGCAAAACGGGCGTCGTTATCGCCACCTCGGGTCCCGGAGCCACCAACCTCACGACGGGTCTGGCGACCGCTTACATGGACTCAATTCCGCTTGTGGCTATAACGGGCAACGTTTCCTGCAATTTACTCGGTCTGGACAGCTTCCAGGAGGTCGATATCACGGGAGTAACCATTCCCATTACAAAGCATAATTTTATTGTCAAGGATATCGCCGACTTAGCCGATACCCTGCGTTTGGCGTTTGAAATAGCGGGCAGCGGCAGAAAAGGTCCCGTTCTCGTGGATATTCCCAAGGATATCACCGCGGCAAAGTGTGAATACAAGCGTGACGACATTTCCAAAGCCGGCGAGCAGCCTGCTCTCAACGGGGAGTTGCTGGACAAAGTGGCGGAGCTTATCGCGCGATCAGAAAAGCCGTACATATATGCGGGCGGCGGAGTTATCTCCTCAAACGCGGAGGATGAGCTTAAAAGGTTCGCGGAGCTGTGCGACGCTCCCGTTTCCTGCTCGCTTATGGGTCAGGGTGCTTACGATCAGACCGACCGCCGCTATATCGGTATGCTCGGTATGCACGGCACCGTCAAGGCGGCTGCCGCGCTGAACGACTGCGATCTGTTCATCGGTATCGGTACGCGCTTCTCCGACAGAGTTATCGGAGATCCTACCGTATTCGGCAAAAATGCCAAAATTATCCATATCGATATTGACCCCGCCGAATTCAACAAGAATGTCGAGGCGTACACTGCTGTGCAAGGCGACGTTAAGTCGGTTCTCGGCGAGTTATGCAAACGCATTGCCCAAAAACTGAACGTCTGGACGGACAAGATGATCTTAATGAATTTCGGCGAGCCTGTTCAGCGCGGAACGGAAGAGTTCCCCGTAACCCCGCAGGCGGTCATTGAAAAGCTGGACGAGCTGACGGACGGACGGGCGGTCATCTCAACCGAGGTCGGTCAGAATCAGATGTGGGCGGCTCAGTACTACAAGTACAGGCAGCCGCGCTCGTTCATCTCATCGGGCGGCTTGGGAACTATGGGCTTCGGACTGGGTGCGTCGCTCGGCGCTAAGGTCGGCTGTCCCGACAAGACCGTTGTCAACATAGCGGGCGACGGCAGCTTTGCTATGAACCTCAACGAGCTTATAACCGCGTCGGCGCATAATATCCCGATAATCGAAATAGTTATTAACAATAATGTTCTCGGAATGGTTCGTCAGTGGCAGCGGCTGTTCTATGAAAAGCATTTCTCACAGACTACGCTCGACAATCGTCATATAGATTATGTAAAGCTCGGCGAGAGCTTCGGTATACAAACGTTTGTTATAGCGAAAACGGAGGATATTGAGCCTGTACTGAAAAAAGCATTGGATATCTCGAAAACGGCTCCGTGTATGATTGAGGTCAAAATAGACCGCGACATTAACGTGCTGCCTATGATCCCCGCGGGAAAGCCCGTTGTTGACCCGATCACCGAGATAGATTTGGAGGCGTAACATGAGAGAATACGTACTTTCCGTTAAGGTAAACAACAATATCGGAGTTCTCGCGCGTATCGGCGGACTTTTCAGCCGCCGCTGCTTCAGTATAAAGAGCCTTAACTCCGCAGAAACAGAAGAGGAAAACATCTCGCGGCTGACTATCGTAGTCGCGGCGGATATCAGAAGCCTCGAGCAGATAAAAAATCAGCTCATGAAGCTGTACGACGTTCACGAGGTGAGGATACTCGACGACGCGGTAACGCGAGAGCATATCCTTATCCGCGCGGGCAAGACCTCCGAGGATCGCCACAAGATCATCGAGATCGCGAACCTCTACCGCGCAAAGCCCGTCGACGTGGGCGCGGATTCCATTATGCTCGAACTTACCGGTGAACCCGTCAAGATCGACAGCTTTATCGACCTTTTGAAGCCGTTCGGCATAATCAAAATGGTGCGTTCGGGAATAACCGCTTTGGAGCGCGATTGACGTAATTTACGAAAGGAATTGAAATGCACAAAAAAGTCTTATGATGCAAGCAGGTCATTATCTGCTCCGAAGGCCGGTCGGGTAACGACAGCAAATCAAGTATATGGGGCGTTCAAAATGGAAATGCCGTTAAGCTGTACGGCGGACGGCTCAGTTTCTCGAAAACGGATTGTTTTCTGTACTCCGTAGGTCAGATTTTGCAGTGTATGACATCAACAAGGGCGAGTATCTGGCAATACAGGGAAAAGAGCTTTCCGCCGAGGATATCCTCGCTATGGATGCCGATAATGTTATTGGCGGCGAATACGACCGTATTGATCGGCGGGAAATATTTTGTATTCAACCAAAACGGCGTATATACTTACGAAAACGGCAGGTTTGAACTCTCTGACAAACTTGTTCGCAGTTCCGCAACGCACGGACTTACGGGCGACGCGCTGAATACCTTGGACGACGTTGATTACGACGCGGCTCTGGCTTCCATGATAACGCCCGAAGAAGCGAAAAATTTGACATAAATAACAATGAAGGGACGGTTGATATGAACATTCTGCACCTTAAATACGCGGTCGAGGTCGCAAAGACGCAATCGATCAGCAAGGCGGCGGAGAACCTGTACATGGGTCAGCCGAACCTTTCGCGAGCAATAAAGGAGCTTGAGGAATCGCTCGGGATCACCATTTTCAGGCGCACCTCAAAGGGCATTACCACCACTCCCGACGGCGACGAGTTCCTGCGCAGAGCGCGGCGTATCGTCTCGCAGGTCGACGAGGTGGAGGAGATATACCGCAACGGCAAGACCCACAAACAGGCGTTTTCGATATGCGTGCCGCGGGCAAGCTACTTCTCGGTAGCTATGGCGGAGTTTTCAAAGCATATATCGCTTGACGAGCCCGCGGAGATATTCTACAAGGAGACCAACTCCATGCGGACGATAACCAACGTAACACGGGGAGATTTTAACCTCGGAATAGTCCGCTATCAGGCGGCGTTCGAGAAATATTTTGTGGAGATGTTCGGGGAGAAAAAGCTTGAATACGATACCGTCGCAGAGTTTACTTACCGTATGGCGGTCAAAAAGGACAGTCCGCTTGCGACAAAGGAAAATATTTCCATTGAGGACTTGAAGGATTATATCGAGATCACTCATGGCGATCCGTATGTCCCTTCCCTGCCGCTGATCGACGTAAAAAAGGCGGAGCTTTCGGAGCATGTCGACAAGCGAATTTATGTTTTCGAACGCGCTACGCAGTTTATGCTGCTCGGCAACGTGCCGAATACCTTTATGTGGATGTCGCCCGTGCCGAAGTCGCTGCTGGATAATTACGGGCTGGTAATGCGCAACTGTCCAGAGCATACAAAACCGTATAAGGACGTGCTGATCTACCGCAAGGACTACAAGCTTACGGCGCTCGACAAGCAGTTCATTACCGACGTGTGTGATGCCAAGCACAAGTGTTTTCCGTAATTTGCCGTAAATTTTGGAAAATTTTTTTAATTTCAGCATTATTCCCCTATGTGATAGGCTGATAACGTGTATGCAGAATTTACATTTCACTTATCGCGGGGAATATGTTAAAATATTAACAAGGGAGAAATTCGGGATTTTAATCGCAAAAACTCGAATTTCCGCCAAGTATTAAAAGGTAAAAAAGCATACCGTTTTTTTACAGCTCTGCTTGACATTTCAGACGAGGTTTCCGCGTTAGGGAAACGGAGGCTATTTTAGAGTATCCGCGTAAAAATGACGACGTATGCAGAAGACCAAATATATATCATTAAAGGAGAAGATGACTATGAATCACGAAATCGTTGACAGCGCAAAATCCTTTGACGCTGCGCTCGAGAGAGTAAGAGCGGCACAGGCGAAGTTCGCCGAGTACACTCAGGAGCAGGTCGACAAGATCTTTCTCGCCGCCGCTTCCGCTGCCAATAAGCAGAGAATTCCTCTTGCGAAAATGGCTGTTCAAGAAACGGGAATGGGTATCGTGGAGGATAAGGTTATCAAGAATAACTACGCCTCCGAGCACATCTATAACGCGTACAAGGACGTTAAGACCTGCGGCGTTATCGAGGAGGATCCGAGCTACGGCATCACCAAGATCGCGGAGCCTGTCGGCGTTATCGGCGCGGTTATCCCGACGACCAACCCTACATCTACCGCTATCTTCAAGTGCCTTGTCTGCCTGAAAACCAGAAACGGTATTATTATCAGCCCGCACCCCCGCGCAAAGAACTGCACAATTGAGGCGGCTAAGATCGTTTACGAGGCAGCCGTTAAGGCGGGCGCTCCCGAGGGAATTATCTCGTGGATCGACGTTCCCTCGCTCGACCTAACGAACCAGCTTATGAAAGAGGTCGACCTTATCCTCGCGACGGGCGGTCCCGGTATGGTCAAGTCCGCTTACTCTTCGGGCACTCCTGCGCTCGGCGTAGGCGCGGGCAACGCTTCCGCTATCATCGATCCCTCCGCGGATATCATCAACGCCGTAAATTCCATCATCCACTCCAAGACGTTCGATAACGGTATGATCTGCGCTACCGAGCAGACCGTTATCGCCGACAAGAAGATATACAACGACGTAAAGAAAGAATTTATCAAGAGAGGCTGCTACTTCCTCAATCCCGACGAGGCGCAGAAAATTCGCAAAACTTTGCTTATTAACGGCGCTCTGAACGCTAAGGTGGTAGGTCAGCGCCCCGTTACTATCGCGAAAATGGCAGGCTTTGAGGTTCCCGAGGAAACAAAGGTACTCATCGGCGAGGCTACCTCCACCGACCGCGAGGAAGCTTTCGGTCACGAGAAGCTAACCACTATCCTCGGTATGTACAAGTCCGAGAACTTTGACAACGCGCTCGATATCGCCGATACTCTGCTGCACAACAACGGTGGTCTCGGTCACACCTCAGTGCTGTGGATCAATCCCGCGGAGAGAGAGAAGCTGCTCAAGTTCTCCCACAGAATGAAGACCTGCCGTCTTATCATCAACACTCCGTCGTCTCTCGGCGGCATCGGCGATCTGTACAACTTCAAGTTCGCTCCTTCGCTTACACTGGGCTGCGGCTCGTGGGGCGGCAACTCCGTTTCCGAAAACGTTGGAGTAAAACATCTTTTAAATATCAAGACCGTAGCCGAGAGGAGAGAGAATATGCTGTGGTTCCGTGCGCCCGAAAAGGTTTATATCAAGAAAGGCTGTCTGCCCGTCGCTCTTAAAGAGCTTAAGGACGTTATGGGCAAGAAGAGAGCGTTTGTCGTTACCGACAGCTTTATGTTCAAGAGCGGCTTTACAAAGCACATCACCGACAGACTTGAGGAAATGGGTATTACATACACTATCTTCTCCGACGTAGAGCCCGATCCTTCGCTCAAGTCCGCTCAGATGGGCGCGGAGGCTATGCGCAAGTTTGAGCCCGACTGCATCATTGCAATGGGCGGCGGCTCGGCAATGGACGCGGGCAAGATCATGTGGGTACTGTACGAACACCCCGACGCTGACTTCCAGGATATGGCTATGCGCTTTATCGATATCCGCAAGAGAGTTTACACATTCCCGAAAATGGGCGAAAAGGCTTACTTTATCGCCGTTCCGACCTCCGCGGGTACGGGCTCCGAGGTAACTCCGTTCGCGGTAATCACCGATCAGGAAACGGGCGTTAAGTATCCTCTTGCCGATTACCAGCTTATGCCGAATATGGCTATCGTCGATCCCGACCTTATGGAAACAGGTCCTAAGGGGCTGACCTCCGCTTCGGGTATAGACGCGGTTACTCACGATCTGGAGGCCATCGCTTCCGTTATGGCTACCGACTACACCGACGGTCTGGCTAAGCAGTCGCTCAAGGTGATATTCGATTATCTGCCGAGAGCTTACGATTCCGCTCCCTCGAGAGACGACGCGGGCAAGCCCGATCCCGTTGCACGTGAGAAAATGGCTAACGCCGCTACTATGGCGGGTATGGCGTTCGCTAATGCGTTCCTCGGCGTATGCCACTCCATGGCGCATAAACTCGGCGCGTTCCACCACATTCCCCACGGCGTCGCAAACGCTCTGCTTATCGACGAGGTCATTCGTTTCAACTCCTCCGAAAAGCCTACCAAAATGGGCACTTTCTCGCAGTACGATCACCCGCACACCCTCGAGCGCTACGCCGAGGTAGCGGAATACCTCGGCTGCAAGGGCAAGACAAACGAGGAGAAGGTAGAGGCTCTTATTGCGAAGATCGACGAGCTGAAAGACTATATCGGCATCAAGAAGACTATCAAAGACTATGTTCCCGACGAAAAGGACTTCCTCGACAGACTGGACGCTATGGTTGAGCAGGCATTTGACGATCAGTGCACGGGCGCTAACCCGAGATTCCCGCTTATGTCCGAGATCAAACAGATGTATCTGAACGCTTACTACGGCAAGACAACAAAGCTTGTTTAATACAGGATTAACGCGCTTAGGGAAGTTATCCTCCCGTCGGCGCACACGATAAATAAATTACTTTAGGAGGAAAAGGCTATGTCCGATAGAATTATTGCCGTTCGTACACGTAAAACGGTCTACCGCGAGGGTGAGACCGCAGTCAAGGTTTTTGACAGTGATTTCGCAAAGTACGACGTTCTCAATGAAGCGCTCAATCAGGCGCGTGTTGAGGACATCGGCATCAACGTACCCAAAATCATTGAGGTAAAGACCGTCGAGGACGGAAAGTGGGCGATCGTTTCCGAGTTTATCCAGGGCAAGACGCTCGCGCAGTTAATGAAGGAAAATCCCGCAAAAAAAGACGAATATCTCGAGATGTTCGTCGATCTCCAGATGAAGATGCATTCCACCGTATGTCCCGGTCTTACCAAGCTCAAGGACAAGATGAATCGCAAGATCAGCGAGGCGGATCTTGACGCCACCACTCGCTACGAGCTGCATACGCGTCTGGAGTCCATGCCCAAGCACAATAAGGTATGCCACGGCGATTTCAATCCCGAAAATATCATCGTAAAGGACGACGGCACGCCGTACATTCTCGACTGGAGCCACGCTACACAGGGCAACGCTTCCGCGGACGTTGCGAGAACATATCTGCTGTTCTGGCTTAGCGGCGATATTGACCTCGCGGAGAAGTATATGGATATGTTCTGCAAAAAGAGCGATACCGCTAAGCAATATATTCAGAAGTGGCTGCCGATCGTCGCCGCTTCGCAGTCCGTGAAGGGCAAGCAGGAGGAACGCGAGTTCCTACTCGGCTGGGTAAACGTAGTTGAATATGATTGATATTTTGGGAGGTTTATTATGAAAGTTACAGTATGTATCGGCAGTTCCTGCCACCTCAAGGGCTCGAGACGCGTTGTGGAGGGTCTTCAGTACCTTATCGGTGAAAACAATCTTAAAGATAAGGTTGAGCTTGGCGGAACGTTCTGCATGAACAACTGCCAGAACGGCGTTTGCGTGACTATCGACGACAAGAGCTTCTCCGTATCTCCCGATACCGTAGACGATTTCTTCAAGACCGAAATTCTCGGAAAGGTCTGATTTTTGACGTAATATCCGACGTATTCCCGCTGTATTTTTTGCAGCGGGATATTCGGGAATATACGGGTATTTGCTATCCCCTGCCCTTTTTGAAAGGGTCTACTTAAAAAATCTGTTTTAAGGAGTTTTACTATGGCAGAATTTTTGAAGCTGAAAAAGTCCAATTGCAAAAACTGTTACAAATGTATCAGACACTGCCCCGTAAAGTCGATCAGATTTTCGGGAAATCAGGCTAATATCGTTGGCGACGAATGTATTCTCTGCGGACAATGCTTTGTTGTCTGCCCGCAGAACGCTAAGGAGATCGCCGACAGCACCGAGCGCGTAAAGTACTTTATCAGCTCGGGCGAAAAGGTATACGCGTCCGTCGCGCCATCGTTCGTCGCAAACTATGACGGCGCGGGTATCGAAGCGCTCACAAAGGCTCTCAAGGAGCTTGGCTTCGCCGACGCGGAGGAAACGGCGATCGGCGCGACGATAGTTAAGACCGAATACGAGCGCCTTATCCGCGAGGACAAGCGCGACGTGCTTATCTCCTCGTGCTGCAACTCCGTTAATCTGCTTATTCAGAAGTATTATCCCGAGGCGCTGGAATATCTCGCGGATGTGCTCTCGCCTATGCAGGCGCACTGCCGGGATCTGAAAAAGCGTTATCCAGGCTGCAAGACCGTATTTATCGGTCCATGCGTTTCCAAAAAGGAGGAAGCTGCGCGATATGCCGACTACACCGACGACGTGCTGACTTTCGAGGAGCTGACAAATTGGCTCAACGACGCGGGAGTAAAGATCGACAAGAATATGGATTCCAACAATCAGAGCCGCGCCAGACTGTTCCCGACTACGGGCGGTATTCTCCGCACAATGGCGGAGCGCGACCCGAATTATACATATCTCGCATTTGACGGAATGGATAACGTCAAGGAGGCGCTTGAGGAGATACTCGACGGCAAGCTCCATAACTGCTTTATCGAGATGTCGGCGTGCGCGGGAAGCTGCGCGAACGGTCCCGTTATGGAGAAGTACAAGAAGTCCCCCGTTGCGTCCGCTATGGCGATAAACAAGTACGCGGGCAAGGAAGATTTCGTTGTAAGCCAGCCCCACAAGGCGGAGCTGCACAAGAAGATGACCATGCTCGATACCAAGGCGGCTGTGCCTACCGAGACCGAAATCTCGGCTATCCTCCGCAGAATGGGCAAGACGCGTCCCGAGCATGAGCTGAACTGCGGCTCGTGCGGCTATAATACCTGCCGCGAAAAGGCTATCGCTATATACCGCGGCAAGGCGGATATCTCAATGTGCCTGCCGTTCCTCAAGGACAAGGCGGAGAGCTTCTCGGACAATATAATCTCCAATACACCAAACGCTATTATCGCCCTGAACGAAAATCTGGAAATTCAACAGATCAACAAAGCTGCGCTCAAGCTTATGAATATCGGTCACGCTTCCGACGTTATGGGCGAGCAGGTCATCCGTATACTCGATCCCACCGTATTCATGGAGGTAATGGACAGCAACAGACCGGTCCGCGACGAGCGCAAATACCTCACCGAATACGACAAATACGTTGAGCAGACAGTCATCTACGATTCGGAATACCGTATCATAATCTGCCTTATGCGCGACGTTACCGAAGAAGAAAAGGCAAAGGTACGCAAGGAGAACGTCGGCAGAACTACCGCGGATATTGCCGACAAGGTCGTTGAAAACCAGATGAGAATAGTACAGGAGATAGCTTCGCTTCTGGGCGAGACAGCCGCTGAAACGAAGGTTGCGCTGATGAAACTGAAGGAGTCGATCAACGATGAATAATCTATGCGCCGATATAGGCTGGAAAAGCCTTAACCATGTGGGAGAACAGCTCTGCGGCGACCATATCGAGATAATCGAAATGGACGACGATTCGATGGTTCTGGTGCTGGCGGACGGATTGGGGAGCGGCGTTAAGGCGTCTATCCTCTCAACGCTCACTTCGAAGATCATCGCTACAATGACCTCGCAGGGCATTTCTCTGGAGGAATGCGTAAAGACTATCGCCGCTACCCTGCCGATATGCAAGGTGCGGGAGGTCGCATATTCCACCTTTACGATAATCCGCCTCATCAACAACGAGGAAGCGGAGATTATTTGCTATGATAACCCAGACGTTATTATGTACCGCAACGGCAAGCAATACGATTATCCGCTCCGGGAGCTGAATATCGAGGGCAAGACCATTCACAAGGCGCGCGTTAAATTGCAGGAGAACGATACGTTCATCGCGATGAGCGACGGCTGTATTCACGCGGGCGTGGGAATGTCGCTGAATTTCGGCTGGGAGCGCAAGGATATCGCGGAGTTTATGGAGTCGCTGACCGACGTAGGATTTACCGCGAAAACACTGTCAACGGTGCTGACTGACGAATGCCTCAAGCTATACGGCGGCAATCCTGGCGACGATACGACGGCAATGACCGTGCGTATCCGCGCACGTCAGCAGATAAACCTTATGATAGGTCCTCCCTCCGACAGAAACGACTGCGACAAAATGGTATCGCTGTTCCTTTCAAAGGGCGGCAAGCGTATCGTCTGCGGGGGTACTACCTCGACGATCGTGTCTCAACACCTCGGCAAGCCGATAATCCCGAACATAAACTACTTCGACCCTGAGATACCGCCTACGGCGACTATCGAAGGCATTGACCTCGTTACCGAGGGCGTTATTACGATTAACCGCGTAAATGAATACGCGAAGGATTACCTCGAGAATAACGAAAGCTACAAGCAGTGGAACTACAAGCAGGACGGCGCGGCGCTTATCTCGCGTATGCTTTTCGAGGAAGCGACTGACATCAACTTCTACGTCGGCAGAGCGGTAAACCCCGCACACCAGAATCCCAATCTGCCGATCAACTTCAACATAAAAATGCAGCTCGTAAACGAGCTGTCAGAAAGCCTTAAGAAAATGGGCAAAAAGATCAAGGTAAACTATTTCTAAGGAGAAACCGATATGGAGCACAAAACCGACTATATTTACGATAAGAACGGAAAGCTCATCTACAAGTTCGACACCAAGGTGCAGTACATCAAATATAAGGTGCTGCGCGAGGTGGCGCGCGAGGCATGGGCGGGAACGCTCTTTGAGAACGTTCTCGATATCCCGAAGATGATCGTTCCCGGCAAGGAGCCGACCATGCGCTGCTGCGTATACAAGGAGCGGGCTATCCTCGGCGAGCGCGTTAAGATCGCAATGGGCGGCGACAAGAACAACCCCAACGTTATCGAGGTCATCGAGACCGCCTGCGACGAATGTCCTATGGGCGGCTACGAGGTAACAAATGCCTGCCGCGGCTGTCTTGCACACCGCTGTATGGACGCGTGCCGCAAGGGCGCTATCTCGTTCGACCATAATCAGAAAGCGCATATCGACAAAAGCAAGTGCGTTGAGTGCGGACTTTGCGCGAAGAGCTGCCCATACACCGCGATAATGAACTTCAAGCGCCCGTGCGTAAGCGCGTGCAAGGTAAACGCTATCTCGATGAACGAGGACAAGGCGGCGAAGATCGACAACGACAAGTGCATTTCCTGCGGAGCGTGCGTTTATCAATGCCCGTTCGGAGCTATCACCGACAAGTCGTTCATCATAAACGTTATCGATATGATCCAGAAAAGCGAGCAGAACAAGAAATACAAGGTCTACGCGCTGGTCGCTCCGGCTATCGGCTCGCAGTACGCTTACGCTAAGCTGGGTCAGGTCATCTCGGGTATCAAGGAGCTTGGCTTCTATACCGTTATCGAAGCGGCTCTGGGCGCTGATATGGTAGCATGGATGGAGTCCAAGGAATTGACGGAATGCGGTGATTTCCTCACGTCAAGCTGCTGTCCCGCATTTGTGGACTACATTCATAAGAGTTTCCCCGATATGGTGGAGCATATTTCGCACAACCTCTCCCCTGCCGGCACGATCGCAAGGTATATCAAATCTACGGATCCCGACGCTAAGATCGTGTTTATCGGTCCATGTACGGCTAAGAAAATGGAGTTCCAGAAAGAAGAGGTTCGTCCGTATATTGACAGCGTTATTACGTTTGAGGAGCTTCAGGCGCTGTTCGACAGCAAGGACATCGACATTCGCGATCTGGAGGAGGATCTTCTTGAAAACGCGTCCTACTTCGGACGTATCTTCGCAAGAAGCGGAGGCTTGGCTGACGCGGTTCAGCAGGCTCTCAAGGAGCAGAAGCTCGACGACTTTGAGCTTAAGGCTGTTTCCTGCGACGGTATCGAAGCGTGCAAAATGGCGCTGCTCAAAAAGAGCAAGGGCGCTCTCGACGCGAACTTCATCGAAGGTATGGCGTGCGTCGGCGGCTGCATAGGCGGCGCGGGCTGTCTTACCCACGGAGAGAAGAACAAGGCGGAGGTCGACAAGTACGGCAAGGAGGCTATCGAGAAAACCATTGCCGAGGCTATCAGCCTTGTAAAGCTGCCCGAGGAGCAGCATAGCTAAAAGCACAAAAAATTATCGGGGATAGCGATATCCCCGATTTTTTATAACTTACCCGCCGTTCAGCATCATGGAATTCCATAGGATATATAGAACTCGAAAAAGATTATTGATGAAATGCACACACTGCCAACAATCACTATCGGAATATCCGCCATAATTAGGATAGACATCAGAATCATTACAAAAACGTTACTTTGCTTTACCACGGATATTCGCCCCCTTAATATGACCTCCATTCGACTGTTTCGCTTATCGGCTTTCTCGGGCGCGGCGAGGGTCTCTCGGCGGCATAGCCTACCGCAAGCGCCGCGAAAAGCTCTCCGTCCGTATTCAGCCACTCGTTAAGCTCGGGTTGCGTGAAAAACGTATTGCACACCCACAAGCTGCCCAGCCCGAGCTCGACCGCCGCAAGCGACATATTCTGCACAGCCGCGCCAATCGACTGCGCGTTGCATATCTCGTAAACGCGCTCGTCGACCGTTAATGTACGCGACAACTCTACGCCCAGAGTATTCATAACGAATATTACCGCCGCTGACTGCCCCATAACCTCTAAGGTGTGCTCCGCGTCTGCGATACTCGCCGTGCTTTCGGGAAGAAGAGGTTCGCGCTTTTCGCGTTCAAGACCGCGCTCCATTTCCAAAAGCACGTCACGCTTTGCGTTATTGGTCACGACAATGAATTTCCACGGCTGACGGTTTTTTGCCGACGGCGCGCACAGCCCCGCAGCGATTATCTGCTTCAACATTTCGCGCGGCACTTCCCTGCCGTCATATTTACGGATACTGCGACGATCTTTGATCTCCTTTATCACTTCAGCTCATCCTCTGGCATATCTACTTCCTTTGCAACAAGCAGCTGCTTTTCAACATTCGACGCTCCCGCCATCGCAATAATATCGAACGCACAGCCCAATATCAGCGAAACGCCAAGCAATATCGACGTGACCTTATCCGAATAATTGCCGTAATTTATGCCGATAAATATACCGATAGCCACTATCGCCAGCATGGGAATAAGCATTATATACCACTTCTTAAAGCCCGCCTTTTTTACCGCGAACATACTCGGTATCTTGACAACGCCGAAAATTCCCGCAAAAATTCCCGCTATTATCGTGAAAAAAACTTTAATGTGCTCGGTCAGGAAGATCAGCAGCGCGCCCGCGACAACGCCAAGCACCGCTGTGATTATCACCGCTGCTCCCCCGCTCTTATCCCTTTTGACCGCCCACACCAGAAACGTAATTATTCCGTAAGCTGCCGCTATAATACCGAGTATTTTTATAAGCATTACCACAAGATTTGAACTGAAAATTATCATAAACAGTCCGCCCGCCAGCTCAAGCATAGCAAGCAGAACAAGATTTCTTCTGATTCCCTTCAATATGTCAAGATCCATTTTTTCTCCTCCCAAGCTTTGGTACTGTTTTAATTATAACCCTTTTTTTGGCTGTTGTCAAGCGTTATGGGCAATTTTGAGAAATTTACAAGTTTTTTCATAAACCTCTTGACAAACCTATGAAAAAAGTGTATAATATTATAGTCATGGAAGCGTATCGAAGTGGTCATAACGGGACTGACTCGAAATCAGTTGTACCTCACGGTACCGTGGGTTCGAATCCCACCGCTTCCGCCACATAGCCAACAAACCGCATTGTTATGCGGTTTTTTTTTGCATCCCCGAATTATAAGCAAGAATATCTTACTCAATATCAATACGCTCAAGTATTTCTAACGCCCTATTTTTTAATTAGTGAAAAAATGATTGTAAACCTTCCAAGTCAGCCCAACGTTGCTGTTCAGAATCGTAACAATACGCTGCTGAAAATAAATCTCGGCAAAGTGGACGAGATCGTATCTGTTATGGTTGATGTGGTGTGCAGCAAGCAGAAAACAATTCGCGTAAACGGCGGGGAGTTACCGCAAGAAATGGTTTCTCGGTTCAACTAGCATATTACCGTAAAGACTGTCATATAATTTACAAAAACAATACCGTTGCTGGAGGTAAAAAATGACAGAGTATCTGCCTGAGGGCTTTTTATTCGGAACAGCTGAAAACGACAGCTGTCTGAGCTCGTTCGCGGCGCTTTCGGAATGCAGGGAAAGCCGCAAGATAATTGAAGCGCCCTGCATCGTATGCGACAGCCGTCACAACCTTGTGATCGATCTGGGCTGTATGCACGGGATAATTCCGAGGGAGGAGGGCGCGATCGGTATTGCCGAAGGCACAACAAAGGATATCGCGCTTATTTCGCGCGTGAACAAGCCCGTATGCTTTGTGGTGAAGGACTTCACCCAAGACGAAAACGGCGTCGTAAGCGCCGTTTTGTCGCGCCGTGAGGCTCAGATAATGTGCAATGAACATTACATTAACGCCCTTTCGGCAGGCGATATCATACCCGCGAGGGTAACACATCTGGAACAATTCGGCTGCTTTGTGGATATCGGGTGTGGGATACCCTCACTGATACCGATAGACCTGATCTCCGTTTCAAGAATATCGCATCCGTCTGATAGATTTTGCGTAGGTCAGGATATACGCGCTGTCGTCAAGTCGTTTGACTGCGGACGAGTATGCCTGTCGCATAAGGAGCTTCTCGGTACATGGGAGCAGAACGCGGCGATGTTCGAGCAGGGTGAGACAGTTACGGGAATAGTCCGCTCGGTCGAGGATTACGGCGTGTTCATCGAGCTTGCGCCAAATCTCGCGGGACTTGCCGAGCCGCGCGGAGATATCGCCGTAAATCAGCACGCGAGCGTTTACATAAAGGCTATAATACCCGAAAAAATGAAGATAAAGCTGATAATCGTCAATGCGTTTGATAACACTTATCACGGAAATGAGTTGAACTATTTCATGACCTCGGGGCATATCGACAAATGGGTATACTCCTGCCCGTCATCGGCAAAACTGATACAGACCGTTTTCTCCGATTGATACTTTCAGATCACGACCACAGAAGGCTATCCGCCTTCTGTGGTTTTTTATGTCCGGAATTGCTCCGTAAGATTTAAATGTGAAAATTATGTGAAAACGCAAAAAAGTATTGACAAATCAAAAAAATTCTATTATAATTCAAGTTATATAACGCAAGTTATAATAGAGGAGGTACTAAATGCCAAAAGCAAAAATATCACGTGAAATGGTGATAAACGCCGCGTTTGAAACCGCAAAGAGCATGGGTATCGAAAACGTTAACGCGCGCACCGTTTCGGAAAAGCTGAACTGTTCGACGCAGCCCGTGATGTATCACTTCGCGCGTATCGAAGAAATGAAACGCGCCGTATACGAAAAAGCCGACCGTTTTCATTCGGAATACCTGATGAATATCACAAACCCCGAGGAAGGCATAATGCTCGGAATCGGACTGAACTATATCCGTTTTGCGATACGCGAGCCGAATTTGTTTCGTTTCCTTTTTCAGTCGGGCTATGCAGTGGAAAACAGCCTGCTTGATATGGTTGACAGCGAGGATCTAAAGCCCCTGCTCGCCATGATGAGCGCAACAATGGAAATGACCGTTGAACAGACCAAGGAGGTGTTCGTGACAATAGCGATGTTCGCTCACGGTTACGCGAGCATTATCGCGAACAACTCGCTCGAATACGACGAAAAGACAGTCGCGGCACACTTAGAGCGCGCTTACAGAGGTGCTGTATTAGCGGTACGGGAGGAAATAAAATGAAAAAGCTGTACGAAAAAAATGAACTGCTGTTCGCAATTTTGTGGATAGTCGCATATGTCGTTATCGCGGGCACGGTAAGAGGAAATTTCGGCGACGAAAGCGTTATAATGACCGCGGTGCTCGCCGTGTTTGCGGTCGTGATATTTGTTTTCGTTAAAACAAGTCACCTTGAGGAAAGGTACGGGCTTTGCAAGTGGAAAGGCAAGGCGGGAGATTATTGGTTTTTTATCCCGCCGCTCATTCTGATGACGGGAAATCTTTGGCGCGGTATCGGTATGGAATACAGCGGCGCCGCGCAGATATTCGCCGTCGTTTCAATGCTTTTGACGGGCTTTATCGAGGAGATGATATTCCGCGGATTTCTGTTCCGTATTCTCCTGAAAAAAGACCCCGCGCCCGTCGCTATAACCATTTCGGCGGTAACGTTCGGTATAGGGCATATTGTCAACCTTTTCACGGGACAGTCGAGCTTTGAAACAGTAATACAGGTGTTCTTTGCCATTGCATGGGGATTTATTTTCACGGTCGTATTCTACAAATCGGGAAGCCTGCTGATGTGTATAATTGCTCACAGCCTGAACAACGCGTTCGCGAAATTCAACGCCGAAAGCGAGGATATGACGTTAGCCTACATATACATAGGTGCGTCCATAGTCACAGCGATCATATACTGCGCTTATCTGAGCAGAAAGCCCGCCGCATTGAAGAATGAATAAATAAAGGTAATATCACAAAAACCGTGCGGATATCCGCACGGTTCTTAATTATTACATCATAGGCGAGAATAAGCGCAGCAGCGCCCTGCCGACGCGTACGAAAAAATTCACGTTAAGGCAATCCTCGTAAGTGACCTCCCGACACTCCTCAAGAGTTTTCAGATAGTCCGCCTTCACGTCGAGTACGCAGTCGGTCTTGTACATCCATGTCGCGCACTCAAAGTGCAGATACAAACTGCGGAAGTCAAGATTTATTGTTCCGACTACGGCAACGCTGTCGTCCGATACGAAATTTTTCGCGTGAATAAACCCGGGGGTGTACTCATATATCTTCACACCGAGCTTAGTCAGCTTTTTATAATACGCCCTCGTGACCGCGTGGACGAACCACTTATCGGCGATATGCGGCGTGATTATACGCACGTCGACGCCGCTCTTAGCCGCCAGAGTGAGCGCGGTCACCATTTCGTTGTCAATAATAAGATACGGCGTGGTAATGTATACATAATCCTTAGCGTCGTTGATAATGTTCATATAGACGTTTTCGCCGACCGGCTCATCGTCAAGCGGACTGTCGGTGTACGGGATAACGTAGCCGCCGCTCTTATAAGGCGCAATATCGTTCGCACGCGGCATATAATAGTCGTAGGACGCGGGCTTGGAATTGTTGAGGTAGTTCCACATAGTGAGGAACATCATTGTAAAGCTCCACACCGCCTCCCCCTTCAGCATAACCGCCGTATCCTTCCAGTGACCGTGCTTTTCGTAAGCATTGATGTATTCGTCCGCGAGGTTAATGCCTCCGTTGAACGCCGTATGCCCGTCGATAACGAGTATCTTGCGGTGATCGCGGTTGTTCATCTTTGCCGACCATATGGGCTTGAACTCGTTAAACACCTTGCAGCGTATACCCTTTTTCTCCAGCTGATCGTAGTATCTGTACGGCAAAGTCAGCAGACAGCCTATATCGTCATACACAACTCTGACGTCGACACCCTCCTTGACCTTGCGCTCAAGAATTTCAAGGACGGTATTCCACATCTTGCCCTCTTGGATTATGAAATACTCAAGAAAAATAAAGCGCTCCGCCTTTTCAAGCTCACCTATAAGAGCCTCGAATTTTGCTTCTCCGCTCGGGAAATAGGTGGTCGAGGTGTTTGTATACACGGGATAGCCGCCGAAACGGTACAGATACCGCGCCTGTTTTTCAACGGTACGCACGTCGTCGCATAGATTTTGAACGAGCTCTTCATTCTGCGGCAGGAGAAGATGCTCCTCCTCGTTGAAACGGTTCATTCGCTTTCTCAATCGGTCGCCCGAGTGACTGTTCCCGAAAAAGATAAAAAACATCACGCCGAATATCGGGAACGACAATATCGGTATTATCCACGCGATCTTGTAGCTCGGGTTCATATCTGAATTAACGATCAGCAGCGCGATAATGACCGCAATGATCTCAAAAACAAGGTACGAGTACGTATACATCGTTCCAAGCGTCCAGAAAAGCGAAATCAGATAACCCACCTGAAACACTATGCCGATAATACAGACTGTGGTTCTGTTGAATATTCTCTTTAAAATCTTTGTCCAAAAGTTCATTTTACGTCACCTTACTTTATAAAAACACCGTTTTATATATATTTCTACAAAGTATTATATCACAAGCGTGAAAAAAATTCAAGAAAAAATTATGTGAAAATTAAAAGGGCGATCCGCAGACCGCCCACCGTATTATTGTTCGGTACCGCCTGCCGAAGGAACCACATAGATTATCCTCTCGTCGGCGTTCGCGAAATCAAGCTTGTCGCGCGCGATATCCTCAATGTACTCGTCTAAGCTCTCATTGCTTTTAAGATACCCGTCGATCTGCTCGTTCCTCGCCTTGACGGCGTTCGTCTCGGCAACAAGCTGCTCGTAACGCTCCATATTATTATTTATCGCGATATTGTCCGAAATTATGGAATACGCAACGTATACGGCGGCTACAAGCACCGCCGCGCCCGCAAGAAAGCGAACAAGTCCGTGCCGCTTCTTATTTTCACGAGCTTCTTTTGACCGTAGCCTTAATGACATGAACTTCTTCACTCTCCCCCATTTTATCTAGTCTGTTTTTATTATACAACCTTTTGTGCCTTGATTGCAAGCGTTTGGAATGATTTTCCTGAACATTGTCCAAATGTTTGGATATTTCACCAAATAGCACCCTTGATTTCTGTGCAATAATTCCAAACATTTTATGCGCACAATCACCGATTTTGTGTATCAGTCTCCCGATCGTCTTACGCCACGCTATCGACGCCGCGCTCTCGGCAAGGTTCAATATTCTGCCGATAGTCACGATATAGGTAAAAACACCCGCGCCAAAGCCCAGTACCGTATAAACTCGCACGTAATTTCCCAGCGACTCCGAGAGCTTGAAAACAGCCGCCGCCGCCAGCATAAAGAACGCGATATCGCATACGAATACCGCCGCACCGAACCGCAGAATAAGCCGCACGATACGCAGCGCCTCATATACCAGACCGAAAACCAGTCCGACCGCGAACGCGATCATAAAGCAATCGGGAATTGAATAGCTCATTTTTCCTCCAAATCATTATCTGAACAGCTTTTTTACGGGTCCGTCGAGCACGCTGTGGCGGTTGTACGAGATCGAATTCACGCAGCCCGTCATCGAAAAGTCTCCGCTCTCCGCTTCAAGCATTATAACGTGGAGATCGTCGCCCTTGATTATAAGCTCGCCCATTACCGTGCTGAGGACTATGCGGCTTTCCGTAAAGCTGTCAATGTCCTTTACGCCCGATATCCGCAGGTTTTTTCGATTCTCCATAATGATATTGTGAGGAACAGCCGTTGTTACCTTCTGCATAAAAATACCTCCTGCCTGTCTTTTTAACTAATATATTCGACAAGCGGGAAAAATATGTCAATAGTAAGCGCAGCGCCTATACAACCTCATAAAGTGCCGCAGCTTCCTCCTTTTTGGTGTAATCCTTAACGTCAAGCACACGCACCTTAAGCGGCTTTCCGATAATTATCTCGATTATGTCGCCTGTTTTGACCTCGTAAGACGCGCGGGCAGCCTTACCGTTAACAAGCACCTTTTCCGCGTCGCAAGCCTCGTTCGCGACTGTCCTGCGCTTTATCAGACGCGAGACCTTCAGATATTTATCCAATCTCATATATACCTCCAATAACAAAAAGCGGCGGGGCAAACCCGCCGCTGATCGTGTACCGAAGCGTATTCACACCGATCCGAATGTTTCGGGCAACGTGAACACGCTCCGACAGTAATTCAAACAAAATTACTTGCCGGTAACAGCGTCCTTGAGACCTCTGCCTGCCTTGAAAGCGGGAACCTTTGTAGCCGCGATCTTGATCTTCTTCTTGGTGCGGGGGTTAATGCCGTCTCTTGCCGCACGCTCACGAACCTCAAAGGTACCAAAGCCAACGAGCTGAATGGACTCACCCTTTGCGAGAGTTTCGGATATTGTAGAGATAACAGCTGCGATAGCCTTCTCTGTATCCTTCTTGCTGAGTTCAGCCTTTGCTGCTACTGCCGCTACTAATTCTGCCTTTGTCATGTTGTTAAAACCTCCAAAAAATTCTATATATCTAACGGTCAGGGATAGACCGCTAAAGACCCGCGGAAAACAAGCTGTCGGCAATACGGCTCAACTCCTCACCTGAGAGCTTGTCCAAAGAGCCGCCGTTTTGCAGCGCTTGATTTTCGATAGTTCTAAATCCCATTATAAACCCATTTGTTGAATATGTCAAGGCTTTTTCGCCATCGATCTTTAAAATTCTGTCTAAATTACAAAAACTTAACAAGATATTACCGAGTATCTGTTGATTATGCGCAATATTTTCGTCAGCATCGGCGACTTTAAGCTCATCGAGCGCGCTTTTTATCCTGTCGATAAAAACGTCCGCGCCGTTAATTGGAAGCCCCGCTCTTGCCGCGCGCTTGCACACCTTTTCACTCCTCAGCAGCGCAGGAAAGGTTTTCGGTACGCTTTCGAGCGTTTCCGCCGACGTTTCCTGATGCTTGCTCTTTTTCTTGAGCGCGTCCCAATTCTTCAGAACTTCTTCCTCGGTGTCGGCTTTCACCGTACCGAATACGTGAGGATGTCTGTAAACAAGCTTTTGACAGATGTCGTTGCACACGTCGTCGAAATTGAAATTACCCTGCTCGGTCTCGATCTGCGAATGGAACACCACCTGCATAAGCAGGTCGCCCAACTCCTCGCGGAGCATTTCGGGACTGTTGGCGTCAATCCCCTCGCACACCTCGTAAGCCTCCTCGATAAGATCCGTGCGTATGCTTTCGTGCGTCTGTACCTTATCCCAAGGGCAGCCGTTCTCCGAGCGCAGTATCTTCATGATATGCAGGAGGTCGTCGATAGTATATCGGTTTTTGAACTCAAATTCCAAAACCCTTCAACCCCTCTCCAAAAACAGTCTGCCCTACTATATTACCCTATTTTACGCTATTTTGCAAGAGGTTTTTTGAATTTTTTTACATTTTTCCGCTTTATTATGCCACTTGTACGAAAAACGCCGCTTAAAATCAGTAATATTGCATAAACAAAAGCTCCCGTGATTGTTGAAAAAATGACGTTTGCGGTTGAACCTACCGTTCCGCTAAGCATTTCGTGGGCGATAAAAGCGGCAAATCCGCAGCATATACCGCAGACCAGCGGAGGAGCTACAGCTTTAAAAATGCCGATTTTTTGCGGCAGGTGCTTTCGGAGCGCTATCGTTCCGCCGACGGTCATAAAAACGTAGCCGATAACGCTCGACAGCGCCGCTCCCGCGATGTTCAGACGAGGTATCGAGATAAGCAGCGGATTGAGCAGCAGCTTGATCAGCACCGAACCTATCATCAGTACGAGCGGGATATGCGCTTTGTTGATCGATTGGAATATACCGAACATCGCCGAGGACATCACCATAAACAGCCCTCCCATGCAAAGGATTATGAACGAATTAAGGCAGACGGATATCTCGGCCGCACGGGTCTTATAAAGCATAGACAATATCGGCTTTGCGAGCGCCGCCGCGCCGAAGCACGCGGGACAGGCTATCACCGCGCCCGCGCGGAGCTGTAACGCTATCTTATCAGACAGCGCGTCGCTGTCGCCGCGCTCCCACGCGGCGGCTATCTCGGGGGCTGCGGTCTTTTCGGTCATACCCGCGAACGACGGTATCAGCATAAACAGCGACATCGCTATACCCGTATAGCTCCCGTACATAAAGTTGGGCAAGCCCGCAAGCCCTCCGCAGTCGGCGTAGATACCGCCGAACGCCGCGTTAAAGAATTCAGGGTTCTCGGCTGCCGAAACGGACAGTGTGCGCGTCACCGTGAGCAGATCAACGAACGATACGCAGTTCATCACCAGCGCGGATGCGGCTATCGGAGCGGTCTCCTTCAATAACTGAACGCATATGCTGCGACAGCGATAGGTGCAGCGCGGCGGCAGGGTCTCCCTGTTGCGGTCTCTGCGCTCGTTGAGCACAAGCGTTATCAAGCCGAAAAGCTCGCTTATGCTCACCGCGAGTATCGCGCCCGCTGCGGCATAAGGGAGCGCGGCGTTGTACGCCTGCTCGACGGTAGCCGCGTTTGTCCCGAATACGCTCCTGCCGCTGTAAAACGCGCTCTTCGCGTAGAAAATGACCGCGTAGGAGATACCCAGACCGAAAACCGCCCTCGACACCGCCTCGGCTATTGAAGCCGCCGCCGAGGGCATTACGTCCGATAATCCCTCGCGGTATCCGCGCAGCACCGACGCCGTACAGCACAGCATTACCGCGGGAGAAATGCAGATAACCGCGAGAGTGCTCTGCGGCGAACAGGCGATATGCTTGGAAAACGGCACGGCGAACACCGCCACGGCGGCAGTACCGAGCAGACCTATCACCGAGAAAATTATCAGCGCGTAACGGCGCACGGCGGCGGCATACTGTCTGTTTCCGGTCGCGGCGCTGCGGGCAGTGGTACGCATTATCACGGTCGGAACGCCCGCGGCGGTCAGCGCGAATATCGGCGAATACAGCCCGTAGGCGGTGGAAAAATATCCCATTCCCGTACCGCCAAGCAGATTAGCCAATGGTATCTTGAACAGTGCGCCGACTATTTTTGTAATTGCCATTGCCGCGAAGAGTATCGCGGTGTTTTTGATGTATCGGGTCATAATTTTCGTCCTTTCGGCAATTTGTACATATGCTTGTACCAATTATATTGCCCAAAGTATGAAAATATGATAGCATCAGAAATAGAACAGCTCCTCAAACTTCTTGTCAAGCGCTATGCACAGTATAAGCGCGAGCTTTGCGGTCGGGTTGAACTGACCCGTCTCAATGGAGCTTATCGTGTTGCGCGAAACGCCCACCGCCTCGGCAAGCCCGGTCTGCGACATCCCCTTTTCGGCTCGGGCTTGCTTGAGATTGTTTTTCAGTATCAACTTATCTTCCATTCCACACCCCGAAAAATTCGGCGAAATAGAGCAGAGTAAACATCACTCCCGCAATGCCGAAGGCTATGCCTTGGAAAAAGTAAAGATAGCTCTTGACTTTCGAGCATCGATAAAAGCTGCCTACGGAGATCGCGAGATTTATCGTTGCAATATGATCCCAGACGGACTGACCTTGCACAAAGCGGGTAAACGAAAATACGATACAGCACACGATAAGCACAACGATTATCCACAGCATAGATTTATCGTTGAAATGCTGCTCCATTTCGTCAGACTGCTCCGCTCTCGCCTTTTCGAGTATTTCTTCCTTTTTCATATTGCCCTCCTTAACAGTCCATAAAGAACATTACCGCGGCAATAATACCCGACGCGAGCAGTACGATACCCGCGACAAGACACCATTTTTCCTTTGTCTTGACAAATCGGTAAATATTCCCCGCCGCCGCGGAAAGACATACGACCGAGCTCAAGTCCGCCGCATACATATCGCGGATACTTCTCACTATCATAAATATTCCCGCCGTCAGCGCCATTACAAAATAAGTCCATCTTGTCGATCTGTCGCTAATAAATACCTCGCGCTCGTCCACCTTTTCAGCTTGCGCCTTTGCCAGAATTTCTTCCTTTTTCATATTGCCCTCCTTAATACCCCATAAAAAATCTTACCGTCGCAAATACTGTCATTGCCGAAAGCACTATACCCAATATCAGCCAGCTGAGTTCTTTCAGCCTTATAAAGCGGTATATGCAGCACACCGCCGTGGAAAAGCAGACCGTCGCCGTGAGATCCATTATCGGCTCGCCCTCTCCGCGCATACACACGAAAAAGCCCGCTGCGACCGTCATCGCGATTGTCATCCAGATCGCCGATCTGTCGCGCACGGCGTTCTTCATCTCGTCCTTTTTCTCCGACCTTGCCTTTTCAAGAATTTCTTCCTTTTTCATACCGGCACCTCCTAAGGATTTTGCCAAGTTTACTTGGTAATCTCATTATAGCACTGCCAAGTTTACTTGTCAAGAGCTTTGCCAAGTTTTCTTGGAATTTTGTGAATTATATATAATTTCAGATTAATAAAATTATAAATAGTGCACAACAAAAGCGCCGTATCGTTGAAATACGGCGCTATGGCGTTTTTAAAGCAAAGTTTTAAGATATTCCGCGAGCTTTGCGGCGGCTTTGTCGTGAGTGGTTATCGAGGGGTGCCAGTCGGCGGAGTAGCCGTCGGCAGCCTGCTGGACGTCGAATTTAAACGTCGAAACGTTGCTGTCGCCAGTCTCGGCGGTGTAATTCTCAACCGCCCGTTCAATATACGGGAACAGTCTGTCGCCCATTACGCCTAAAGCGCAGACTATCTTGGCGTCAGGATTTTTCGCACGTACTTTTTTCAGGAACTCGGTGTATGCCGCGCCGTACTCCTCCTGACGATCCTTATGGTTCTGCGTGTAGCTGTCGTCGTTGGTGCCGAGATTGATAACGATAACGTCGGGCTGACGCTTGGAGAAATCCCACTCAATATCGGACGGGGCGAAGAGACCGTTAGGCGACCATGAATAACCGAGCTTTGTGTAATATTTAGGAAGCGCCTGTTGAGTAACCTTCTTCTCACCGTCGGAATAACCCGAAATAATACCGTAGCCGCTAAACGATACCATACTGTAATCAGCATCAAGAGCCTGCGCGGTCTTATACGCGAACGCCTTGGTAACGTCCTCTGTCTTGGTTGAAAAAGTGTGACTTTTGTCGGGATCGTCCGCGCCATAGCCGCAGGTTATCGAGTCGCCGATAAATTCTATCAGCTTATCCTTGTCGGAAGTGGGTTTTATGGGCGTGCCCGTTACGTTTATATCCGTGACCGCGATAGTCGAGTGCGGCGACTCGGAAAGCTTTACAAACGTCACTGTGACCTCCCGAGGCTCGTCGCTTTCAAATACGGTGTAAAGCTCCTCGTTATGATCCACCATATCGTCGACAACTCGCTCGCCGTTTACGTAAATACCTACTCTCGCGTGACTGTCCGCCATAGCCTCGCTCGCGCTGTTGCTGTCGCCGACGACCGCTATCGTACACTTCGTACCCGTAAACGTAAACTCGAAGCCCGTGCCCGAAAGTGCGCAGTAAAGCCTGTCAATGTCAAAATAGGTTCTGCCGAGCAGCTTTACGTTTTCCTCGGTCGCCTTGTAAACTGTTTCGGTATCCATATCGTTTGCCTCCTCCGTTGTCGAACTGCCGTAGGACGAAATCGTGCTGTCAGAGTTCTGACGATCTGTGCTGCCGCATCCCGTCAGCATAACAGCGGAGAGCGCCGCGGCGCACAGCGTTAGTATTAAATGTCTTGACTTCACTTTAAACCTCCTTAATATAATACTTTTATTATTTTATAACTTTTTGGAGAAAAAGTCAAGAGGCATTTAGTATATATAACAATTAAACAGTAACGTTGGCGCGTATTTTTTCGAGAGTTTTCTCTCCGATGCCCTTTACGTTTATAAGCTCGTCAACGCTTGAAAAGCCGCCGTTTTGATTTCGGTAGTCGATTATCGCCTGCGCCTTGACCTCGCCTATCCCGTTCAGCCTTTGCAGCTCACGGCTTGAGGCGGTGTTGATATTGATAATGCCGACGGGAACGTTCACCGCGGGAGCTGTTGTGCTTATCTGCGTCTGCCAAGTGCTCTGCGGTAAGCTGCTTTGAGGAGACGAAACGGTACTTTGCGGCGGAACATCAACGGACAATATCGGCGGCTCGGCAGACGACACTGTCGGTTCGGTCGCCGATATAATCGGTTCGGACGTAACGACTGAGCTTGACGGCTCGTCAACGGACGAAATAACGGGCGGTTCAACTACGGGCTCGGATATCGTGCTTGCCGATGACTGTGTATGCTGAACGGGAGCGTTTTGCTCCGCAAAATAAGAGCCGGTCTCGGACGAAACTCCTCTGTAGGGAATATCGGAAACGACCTCCGAATACTCGGAAACGCTCTCAAGCACGAACGCCTCCCCTGTCGACGGGAAAATACTCCTTAACGACATTCCCGCCACCGCTACGCCTATGAAAAGAAACACCGCGGCCATAAAACCGCTTCTGAATTGATTATCATTCATTTTTCTCCCTCCTCAACCGAAAGTATACTTTTTACTAATTATACCATAATTTTCTAAAAATTGCAAATTTTTTTAAAATCATTTTTTGTGGAAATTTCCCTTTGAAATAAAACTTTAAATCTATTATAATTTTTTATGAAAATGACGAAACACGTTGTAACGAGGGTATGTAAATCCGATCACTATCGGTTTGATATACCCTTATCATCGTGTTTTTTTTAAGGAAGGTTTTTTCCGCCACAGAAAAAAAGTAATGCGGACAGTAGAGGAAATGCCGAGACCGAATAAACCAGAAGCGCCCACATGAACGGGCGCTTTTCCACACATATCATAGTTTTATATCCGAACGTCAACCGAGATTATTATATTCCTAGTCGGTGACTTCACCACACCATTCCGTATGACCGTTCTCGAATAATAGGCTACTATAATTTTTGATATTATCCGTTCAACTCCTTTCCTATATTGGAATATTATCACAAATTCGCTTGACAAGGAAGTCCAAATATGTTATGATTGTATTAACCAAAAGTTAAAAGAAAGGACGACCCGCCAATGTACAACTATATGCTTGAGACCTTTGTCGCCGTGGCTGAAAGCGGCAGCTTTTCAAAGGCGGCTGAGCGGATGTTTATGTCGCCTACCGCCGTTATGAAGCAGATAAACTCGCTGGAAAAGCATTTTGACCTGAGGCTGTTTGAGCGAAGACCGTCCGGTATAAGGCTCACAAGCTCGGGCGCGGTCATTCTGCGCGACGCGAGACTTATCATCAACTTTTCGCAGAAATCCGTCGCCGAGGCAAAGCGAGCAGAACGCTCCGCCGACAATATATTCTGCGTGGGGTCGTCGCTTCTTAACCCCGCAAAGCCGTTCTTTGATCTGTGGTACAAGCTTAACAGCAGCTTCTCCGACTTTAAGCTGAACGTCGTTCCGTTTAACGATAACTGCGACGGGATATTGTCCGAGATATCGGCTCTGGGTGAGAAATTCGATTTTCTTGTGGGCGTATGCGACTCTAAAACATGGCTTAACCGCTGCAATATGCTGGAATTGGGACATTACAGAAAAATGGTCGCCGTGCCGAGAGAGCACAGGCTCGCCCAAAAAGACATTATCGAGATCGAAGACCTGTACGGAGAAACTCTTATGATGGTCAAGCGCGGCGACTCGGGACTGAACGATTTCCTGCGAAACGATCTGGAACGCTTTCACCCCGAGATAAAAATAGAAAGCACACAGCAGTTCTACGACCTTTCGGTATTCAACCGCTGCATTAAAACAGGCTGCGTTCTACTGACCATAGAGTGCTGGCGCGACGTTCACCCCGGAATAGTCACGATACCCGTAAACTGGGATTACACCATCCCCTACGGACTGCTGTACAGTCTTAAGCCCTCGGAAAACGTGCAAAGATTTCTTGACGCCGCAAAAAATCTTCGGCAATAACGCGAAAGGATACACCTATGAAAGATCACACACGAAACTACATACGAAACTATATCATCACCGCTGCCGACGAATGTCTGAACAGCGTTTTTCTGCGCGGACAATACGGTAAGGTGATACTGCCGATGACGTTTATAGCAAGGCTGGACGCCGTTCTTGAGAATACAAAGCACGAGGTTCTTGCCGCCGCCAAAGTCACGGACGACTGGACAAAGCTTTGCGCGGCTGCCTGTCAGCCGTTCTGCAACAGGTCTCCTCTCGACCTTAAGGCTGTCGTGCAAAGCGGCGACAGCAAGATATTAAAATTACGTTTTACGGAGTACCTCAACGGATTTTCACCGAATGTCACGGAAATTCTGGAGTTATTCGGCTTTGGCGCGGTCATTGATAAAATGTCGGAAACAGGAGCACTGCACGGACTTATTGATAAATTCACATCTAAATGGATAGGACTCACGCCTAACCCCACCTACAAAAACTCAGCGCGCACGGAGGAGCTTTTCCCGGGTCTTGGCAGCCGCGAGATGAGCGAGCTTTTTACGGAGCTTGCCGGATTGCTGGACGAAAATGTCATAGAGGGGCAAACTCCGAACGACGTGTCAAAGCTTATGGCGGATCTGGTTTTCGCGCCCGTTGCCGACAGGATAGAGGACGGAGAATATTCCGTTTATGACGGGGCATGCGCGCTCGGAGAGCTTCTCGCCGCCTCGGACGAGCGTCTGCGCGGTCTTTCCGAAGACAGGAACATTTCAACGCATATTTACGGGCAAGAGGCTAATCCCGAATTTTACGCGGTCTGCAAGGCGGCGTTCCTGCTGAACGCCGAAAACACCGCCGCTGATATTACGTTCGGCTCGGCGCTTTCCGCGGACGGCAACACCGAGAGCAAGTTCGATTTTATGATCTCATGTCCGCCGCACGGTAAAAGCTGGAAAGCGGATTTCGACAAGATGAGCGTCGACGGACGGGTCAACGACGATAGATTTGTCGACCGCGGCAAGCAGCCCGTAAATCTGATCCCGGGCACACGTGACGGTCAGCTGATGTATCTGCTCAACAACGTATCGAAAATGAAAGAAACTCCGCTCGGCAGCAGGATAGTCGAGGTACACGGCGGCTCGCTGCTGTCCACGGGCATCGCGGGGAGCGCGGAGAGCAACGCGCGGAGATATCTTATCGAGCGCGACCTTATCGAAGCTGTGATCGCGCTGCCGAAAAACATCTTTTACGGCTCGGGGAACTCGGCATTTATCCTCGTGCTCTCCAACCGCAAGGAGGAGCGCCGCAGAGGGAAAATTCAGCTCATAAACGCGTCGGCTATGAAATCTCAGCTGTACAAGACCATCGGCAGGAAAAACTGCGAGCTCAACGAAAATATCCGCAGTGAGATACTGCGGATATATACGGATATGGAGGAAAGCGAGGTCAGCCATATTATCGGCGGAGACGAATTCTGCTATTGGGCTGTCGCGGTCGAAAGCCCCCTTAGGCAAAGAGTGACCGTAAACACCGCCACTATCAAGGAAACGCTGTCGATGTTCAAGACCATGTACGGAGTGGATATCGGTCACGAAAACGACAGACTGCCAGAGGTCGCAGCCGCCGATATTTTTAAGTTCACGAGCGCAAATCCCGCAGTGCGCGAGATAAAAACGCCAAAAACGTGGGACGAGGTACAGTTTGAGCAGGTGTATCACGTGTATATGCGGATATTGCTTGATATGATGCGCGAGGAGCCGTATACGGACTATGATCGCTTTCTGGAGCTGTTCCGCGCTCACCCGCTGTACGCGAAAAATTCCGAGCGGTTCAGCGACTACGAAGACTTTATGTATCCTCTACTCGAAAAAGACCCGAACGCCGAAATCGTCACACGCGGCGGCAAGCCCGTGTCCGATCCCGAGCTCAGGGTCGTGAAGAATATCCCGTTTACATACGCGGGCGGTCCCGACGCGTTTCTGAAAAACGAGATACTGCCGCACGACCCGTACGCGTGGATAAATCTCGCCGCGACGAGAACAGGCTGCGAGATCAATTTCTCAAAGTTCTTCTTTAAACCGAAAAAGCTGCGTAAGGCAGATGTGATCATCAAGGAGATCGGACAGATTGAAAGAGATATCGTTCAGCTGAGGAACGAGCATAACGCCGAGGACATTTGCCGAAGGGTCGAGGAAAGACGCATCAATGCCGCGAAACGCGAGTTTATCACTCTCGACAACGCGGCATCGGAACAATTTATAAAAAACACGGGATTGGCGGAACGAAACGTTCTCTCGCTTAGCGACGGAAAGATCGTAAGAAAAGATATAAAGCTCTCCGACGGCGATCTTGCCTCTGCTTACGAGAATTATCAGATCGTATTCCCCGGAAACATTATACTGCGGCTTACCGAATTCCGCGGCGGTCAGACGGGAAACCGCATTGGACTTGTGACCGAGCGGGGCATAATCTCCTCGTCGTATGTGTGCTTAAAGGTAACGGAAAATATTCTGCCCGAATATCTGTATTTACAACTTCACATCGCCGATATTTCGCACGCTTTTTTCGAGCTTGGAGGAGGACTGCGCAGAAATCTCAGCTTTAAGGATATTGCGAAAATGACGATAAGCGTTATCCCGCTCGCGGATCAGGAGGCTGTCGTTGAGACCGTCCGCGGAATAACCGAGCCCGTATCGTCCGCGATCGAAAAGCTGAACGCGGCTGCGGCGGCGTTAAAGGAGCTTGAAAACTCGCTTATTGCCGAGACTATCGGGGATCTCTGATCCATGCGTAGTCTTCCGCAAAATATCCGAGACCCGAAACGCCGCTGAAGCTGCTGTCCGAAACGTGACCTATCACATCGCCCGCCGAAACGACATCTCCTCTTTCCGCGTGCGGGAGAGTGCTGTCAAGATGATAATATGTGGTCTCTATACCGGGCTCATGGCTTATCTCAATGAGCAACCCGAAACCGTTTCCATAATCACAGACATCAACGACCTCTCCCGGCGATACCGCATATACCTCCGCTCCGTAAGGCGCGGGGGTTATTTTTTCGTTTCTGGAAAACACTTTTGAGAAATTATCGAACTCAAAATCGTCTCCCGCGTTGTCAAGCGGCTTTACAAGACCACTGTTTAACCACGCTTCAAAATATTCGGTTTTCTCTTTTAGATACTCCATCGGATCGTAGCGATAGACGCCGTAACCGATTGCGGTCTCCGGTTTCGAGTAGTGTACGAAACCGAGACGAATTCCCGCGTAGCCTATTACCTGCCCCGACTTTACCGTGTCTCCGACCTTAACGGGTATGCCGCAGTCCTCGTCAAGCGTGGAATAGGCGGTATACAGATCATCTTTATGCTTTATCACCACAGTAAGATCGTCGCTTACGGGAGAACTTCCCACACCGACAAATGTTACCTCTCCGTCGGCAACGGCATATACAGCCTCTCCCCTCTTAGCGTCCAGACCCGTTACCGAAGAAGCCCACGGTTCATCCAATCCAACCGAAAATTTCTTTCCGGTCATTTGAAGGTAATCGTTGGTACTTATTCTTAACGGCAATACGGGCAGATCGCCCTCCCAGAATGTCGCGGGATCGGTCTCGGGGAGCGCAAGCGGGTCACCGATAACTATACCCGCGCTGTCGGATATCTTCGCGGAATTCGGAGTAAATTCATCCATATGCCCGCCGATCGCCGCAACTCCCGCGAACAGCACCGCAGCGCAAGCAGCACAGGGCAGCGCGTATTTAAGCACCCCGATAAAACCGCGCTTTTTTTCAACGCCAAGCTCGGGATAGTCCCCGACCGCCTCTATGATATACTTATCATCTGCGTCGTTTAACGAATCAAATAATTGTTTGTTGTTCATACGTTATAACCTCTTTTCTTCAATAGTTCTTTGAGCTTTTTACGAGTTCGGCAAAGGGTCGCCGAAACCGTGTTCTCCGACGTTCCGAGACGCAGCGCGATCTCGCGTACGCTGTAGCAATACCAATATCTCAGCATAAACATCTTGCGGTTGGTTTTCGTGAGTTTCCCCAGAAATTGGTTTATCAGCTCCTCGAGCTCGCGGCGGTCAAGCTGCTCCTCAACGCTGTCCCGAGCCGCGCAGTCGACGAGCTCCTCGAGCACAAGCTCCGACTCTCCGCCGCCGCGCTTTTGCGCAAGCCGCATTTTCAGCAGGTTTACCGCGCTGTTTTTCGTGAGCCGTCCCAGAAACGTCGCCAGGGAATAGGGAGTGCTCGGCGGGATAAGCTGCCACGCGGTATGAAACGCTTCGTTCACGCAGTCCTCAGCCTCCTCGCGGTCGCCGAGAATGTTCATGGCTATCGCCATGCAATATCTATAATATTTATCCTGCACCTCGGCGAGCGCGCGTTCACTGCGCTCCGTAAAGAGACGTATAATCTCGCTGTCGTCCAATCGATCACCCCCTCTGTAATGCTACACATTTTTTTTGCCGACATCTTAACACTTTTTTCATTATAAATTTTTTATTTTCAATAACTTTTTAAACTCTTAAAACAACCACATCTGTCACCAAATCTTCTCGAATAACATAAAATTTATCAGCGCTGAAATGCTGCGCAAAATAATACAGAAAGGAAGATTTTATGGATATAATCAGATCTCCGAAGCGCGTGGGCTACGCGTTCGTGCCCATGCAGCGCATGGAAAAGGTCTATTCGCCCAACAAGGCTATGCGGGCGGGAACTATTTTTCCCGAACTGAACATTACCATTGACGAATACGAAAGGGGGCTGTACAATGGGAAATAATATGAACCGCCGCCCTATGAACAGCCAGATGCATAACCACAATATGCAGAACGTTCAGAACACATCACGCAACAGCAATAACACCGACGCGAGCTGTGAGGAGCTTATGCGCGCGATCATGGAGGCGGACTTCTTCGCGCAGGATCTGAAGCTATACCTCGACACCCACCCCGACGACACCAGAGCCGTTGAGATGTTCCGCGAGGCGGTAAATCAGGCTAAGGCATGCAAAGCGGCGTTCGAGGATTCGTTCTATCCGCTAACCGCGTCAAGCGCGGGAATGAACGGAACATGGGACTGGCCCGAGGGCGTATGGCCTCCGTTTAACTAAGGAAAGAGGTGAAGTTATGTTTATATTTGAGAAAAGAACTCAGATCCCCGTCTGCATCAAGAACAAAAATCCCCATCTCGCGGGCATTATCCTCTCTCAGTACGGCGGACCGGACGGCGAGCTTTCCGCCTCGCTGCGCTATCTGTCTCAACGCTTTACCATGCCCGACAATAAAGGCAAGGCTTTATTGACAGATATCGGTACGGAGGAGCTTGCGCATTTGGAGATCATCGGCAGTATCGTAGGACAGCTCACCGACTGTGAGGGCGCCAAGAGCTTTGATAAATACGGAAATGGCGATTACTATGTAGATCACGGCAATGCGGTCTACCCTGCAAACGCCGCAGGCGTTCCTTTTACTGCCGCATACCTTCAGTCGAAGGCGGATCCGATTGCCGATCTTGTTGAGGATCTTGCCGCCGAACAGAAAGCCCGCGCTACGTACGACAATATTCTCCGCTTAAGCGACGACCCCGACGTAAACGAGGTCATCAAATTCCTGCGCGAACGCGAGATAGTACACTTCCAACGGTTCGGCGATACGACCATTACGAAGTTAAACATTTTTTATAAAACCTTAACTCCATATACATATAAAAAACGCCGTGAATTCAATCACAGCGTTTTTTTGTTAATTGCTTAACACGTTCTTGATGCCGTTACTGTTTTTTCAGCTTGAAAATGGATACTCTCTCATGGAGCATTTGAGCCTGACTGCTCATTTCCTCGCTCGCAGCGGCACTCTGCTCCGCCGTTGCGCTGTTATTCTGTACCGCATTGCCGATCTGCTCGATCCCGACGTTGATCTGTTCAACCGATTCCGCCTGTGTTTCACTGGATGCGGCGATATCCTTAAGCGCTTTTTCTATACCGTCCGATACTCCCGAAACGCGGTTAAGCGATTCGTTCGTTTTTTCGGTGATACCGGAACCGTTCTCCACAGTTTTCATCACCTTTTGAACAAGCTCGGATATATTCTTTGTAGCGCCCGCCGTCTTTGAGGCAAGCGTTTGTATCTCGCCCGAGACTACCGAAAAGCCCTTGCCCGATTCCCCCGCTCTTGCCGCTTCAATTGCGGCATTGACAGCAAGAATATTGGTCTGCGTCGCGATGTCGTCAACGGTCTTTACAATGGAGCTTATCTCCTTGGATGCGGCGGAAATGGCATTCATCGCGTCTCTCATTTCTTCCATATCCTTCGCGCTTTCGCGTATTCCCGATACCGCGGATTCAACGGATTCAAGCGCTGCGTGAATGCTGCTGTTATTTTCGGCGATGTCGCGCGTCAGCTTTTCAATAGAAACGGAAAGCTCGTTTACGGAATCGTTCTGCTCGGTACTGGTCTGCGCAAGCGACTGCGCGCCGGACGCAAGCTCGCTCGACTTGAGCGCCACCTGTTTTGACGCGTCGTTAATATCGATCATAACCCCGTTTAGCGTTTGGGAAATATTCAAAAGCGATTCCTTGACCTCCGCAAAGCTGCCCTCGTAGCTTCTTGTAAGCTTGAAATCAAGGTCGCCCTCCGCGATCTTGTTGAGAATAAGCGATATCTCATCAATATAGTCTATATATTCATGCAGCCTTGCGACGGTTACGGAGAAACTGTTCGCCAACGTTCCGACCTCGTCTTTGGTATGTATGTCAACAGTAACATCGAGATTTCCGTCGGCTATCTCACGAACCTTGCCGTTAAGGCGGCGCAGCGGCTTTACTATACCCGTTGCTACAAGGATCGCCACTCCCGCGCCTACTACTATTATTGCCACGGACGAAATGGCGCTCAGCAAAGAAAGATCGTTCACGCTTTTATTGATATCTTTTTCGGACGCCGCGGCTATCAGTTTCATTCCGTTGCGCAGACCTCGGAACGAAGCCTGCATCTTCTTTCCTTTAAACGTCATTCCGTAAAGCTTGTCCTCGGAGCTTTCCTGAGATGCTATCGCACCGCAAAGCTCCTTGTTCGCGCTGCCTGTATCAAGAGCGCCCAGTTTATCTCCGTACTCGACTCCGTCTCCGAAAAGGATAGTATCGTTATCGGTGCTCACCAATATCGCGGTAGAATCGTCGTAGATGTTCTCACAGTCTGTCAGCGATTCGAGCAGCGAAAAGTCGATGTCCATACCAACGATACCGACGCTTTCCCCGTTTTTGAACAAGGGAATGACATATGATACGAGATTCATATTGATATTCGCGTTATAATAAGGATCCATCCAAGTAGGTCCGCCGTTGTTTACGGGTATGTAATACCAACCAACATGCTCGAGGTCGGACGGATCGTACATACTGAAATCTGTCGGAACCAATTCCTCAAAAGGCGCGTTGAGGTTGCTTCTTGACAGGAACGCACCGGACTCGGGATCGGTAAATTCGGGATTATAGCGCACATAGGCGCATACTATACTGTCGGTGTTGCGCGCCGCAGCACGCAAAAGCGGCTGAAGGCTGTCGGTAAACTCGTCGACATATTCGTCCGACGTCTTAAACCTTTCAAAATCATCAAGATTGTTGTCTATATAGAACGCCATGGTGTTGACCGCCTGCTCTATTCTGGAAAGCGCCGCGTTAAAATCCGCCGTAGCGTTGTGGCATACATCATTCATAATTTGCGTGGAATCGTTGTTGATAAGATTATTTGCGCTTAAAATGCTTATCGCGCTGACCGTCAAAGAAGCCGCCGCCGTGCAGCCGATAACAAGTGAACAGATCTTCGCTTTAATAGAACTCATAAATAAACCTCCGAGGTATATAATATTTTGTTTTTGAACGCTCTCCCCACATATCCGAATAAAAGAAAAGCTTTATTACTTACGGGAAGAAACGATAACATAATATATATTATAACACTTTTTGCACGTATGTGTGAAACTTTTCTCAAAATTTATAAAAAAATCCACCGATCCACGCCTAAATGACCATAATAAAAAAACGCGAAGCCCAAAAGCTCGCCGCCGACGGAATAAACATGCATTGTGACTTCAGCAATGTATCGTGAAACGCGGCAATTTTTTCGTCGATTTTAACAAAAAGTGTTGACATTTTTAGGCTTTTGTGTTAAAATTAAATTGAGTATAAAAACAACGGCAACAATAATTAAGGCGGTTTCCGAGATACGTCTTGAATAAAGCGTCTGAGCCCGTCCGAAACATAAGTTCCGGAACGGAAAACAATATCTCACCGATGATAATCGGCGCAGCCTGTTCATAGGCACGCATATCCGAGTTGAAAAAGGACCCGAATCGCTATGGAAGGAGAACGGAGGACTTGCTTCCCCGTTAAAATAAAATGCTATGGAAAAGCAGTATGGATACAGCTATGAAATAAGGTTCAACACCTCGGACTATTCTTATGTCACCGGAAACGCGGCGTTCTATGATTTCCGGGGTGGAGTACAGTACACTAACTTCAACTCCCTGTTCGCGAAAAATTCCCTTGAAATATTTGAGCAAAAGCTCAAATCCAAATTCTTTGACAAACCGTTTATATTGGATATCTTTACGAGGGAAAATATCCCTTGCCCTATGGTATGCGTTTTGGAGGACATACATATTCCGGAGCAGGTGATGCTGCATATGATAGAGCTTGAAAAGATGTCGCACAGATTCCTGACTCTCGAAACGGAGCAGCGCGAGTCCGAGGCGCTGCTGTCGCAGTTTGACAGCGTTTATTTTACATACGACCACGCCGCAAACGTCATTACAACCTACCGTTACAGCGGGAAGAAGAAAATATTGGGGTCCGACACGCTTGAAAACTGGCGCGAAAAAACCTTGCAGCATCTTTCGGATGATTCGCACGAAAAACTCCTTAAGTTTGAGGACAATCTTAGGAACGGCACAAGGAATTTCGCCGTAAACATTACTCATAAGGGTGATAACAAGAGTATCCGCTTAACGGGAACGGCGATCTATGACGATGACGTTTTTATCAAAACGGTCGGAACCATAGGCAGCACAGATACAAAGCCCATTCAGGAAATGGTCCACCGCGACCAGCTCACAGGACTTATCCTCAAGGAAGACATAACCAACTACGGACAAAAGCTTATCAACGACCTGAAAAAGGCGGCGGCGATAGCGATAGTTGACATCGACAATTTCAAGAGCGTAAACGATCATTACGGGCATTCGATGGGAGACGCCGTATTAAAGAAGTGCGCCGCGATAATAAGCGCTCAGGTAGCCGATTCGGGAAAAGTCGGCCGTATAGGCGGAGACGAGTTCTTCGTGGTGTTTGATAATTACAACGGCAGAGAGGAATTGAAAAACGCCCTTCGAGGCATAAAGAACAATATTTTGCATGCGTACAGCGACGAGCAGGAGGGCTTTCATATCAGCACCTCAATAGGTGTTTCCGAGTATCCGTGCGGCGCCGATGACTTTGATACGCTGTTCGATCTTGCGGATCATATGCTTTACCGCGCAAAGTACAAAGGGAAAAATCGGTATATTATATACGAGAGAGAAAAGCACGGCACCGTCAAAGAGGTTCTGCAAAGCGGTCTTAAGGAGATAGGGATATCGGGAAGACGAGGCTTGAGCAAGAGCGAGACGGTCTGCCGCATAGCCGATCTGGATAGGTGCGGCAAGGAATACACCATGGAAAACATCTTAAACGATGTTATCGAGTACTTTACGATAGAAAGGATAATCATTTATAACAAGACCGACCGAAAGATCGAGTACCAGTGCGGAGCAAATCCTCTCAGCTCCGATATCGTGTGTCAAACTATAGATTATATCTATGATAAGGATCTTCATTCCTTTTACGGTGACAATGTTATGGTGATAAACAATGTCAATATGTTCAAAACAAAGAGCGTTCCGCTCTATGATAAGCTTGCCGCCCAGGACATATGCTCCGTTATGCACCACGAGATAATAGGAAAAAGCGGTAAGGTTTTTGTGATAAGCTATGAGATCACCTCATGCTACATAACCTGGAACATGGAGGATATGTACCTTTACAGACTTCTGGACTCGATCATCGAGAAACGGTTATGATCCTATCTGTGTTTGCATAAAATGTATATCCGCCGGGAATTTGTTCCCGGCGGTTTGTTCAGAACCCGTGTCAATAACGGAGATGTTCGGATTTTCGAGCATAATATTTGACGCAGAAATCGGCAACATTTACCGAAAATACGTGCGCCGTAGCTATTGGTACAGGTTCTTATATATTCCAGATTATTTTCGTGCTGCCGTCCTCGGAAATATTTATTTTATCTATGAGAATCGCGGCAACCTCCTTTTTGCAGCTGTAATCCGCGTTTTTCCATGATTTGCTAAGGTTTATTACGATATCCGTTCCGCCGTCTTTGACTTTGAGATAGTCTATGCGTTCATACAGCGCCAGCTTGTCGTTCTTGAAGCGGACAGCCTTTTGATTGGCAATGGCTATCATATCGCTGTTAAATCCTCCCGACAGCATTGCGTCCATAAGCAGCGCTTCCGACTTCTCTATCTCCTTTATTTTAAGCTTTAACTCATTTATCTCCGCCGTGTTGGTACTGTTGGTAGAACGCGTGACCTCTTTGAAATCAGCCAACTTTTCGGAAATGCAGTCGTAAAGCATATCCTCAAGATCTTCCGCATAGACAGTGACCTTTGTTCCCGTACATACGCGCTTGTGAGATTTTCCCGTGCAGTTAAAGTATCGCCGCATTTCTCCGCTCTTGTTGACCTTGCCTTTGATAGTTGTCATGGAATGACCGCACTTTTCACATACCACCTTGCCCGCAAGCCAGCTTGTGGGATTGCTGTAGCTGTTGGTGATCTGCCTGTTCTTTTCGAGCTTGCGCTGGCATTTCAGCCAAATATCGGAATTTACTGCTCCTCTGTGCGACATCAGGACAAGCTTCATATCCGACCAATCGGGGTTGTCGGGCTTGTGCTTGGTTCGTCCGTAAAGCTGTGCGCCGTATGTTCCCGTGAACTGCGCGGGTTCTGTCACTATTCGTACTCCGTGGCGTTCAAAGTAATCGTACACGTCTGAATCCGCTTTGACGTAGATAGGATTTTTCAGCAAAGCGGAAATCTTAGCGGTCGTCCACCGGCTGCCGTTCAGCGGCTTCTTGTTCTCGACTGCAAGAATATCCAGCAGCCGTCTTAACGAAACGCTCTCCCCGGCATAGACCTCGTATATGTAACAAATCTGTTCGATCTCCGAGGATATGGGTTGCAGCTTCTTGGTGTCAATGCCGTGAATGACCGCGGGTACGAGTTCAAAGCCGTAGGGTCGTCTGCCGCCCATATAAAATCCCATTTCGCTGCGGTGAGCGTATGCCTGGGTAACGCGGTTGATTATAGACGTTCGCTCGAACTCGGCGAATACCATAAGTATTTTGACTATCATCTCACCGTAAGGCGACGAGGTATCAAAGGATTCCTGAGAGGATACGAACTCGACATTGTGCTCCTTGAACTCCTGTAAGATATTCACGAAATCAGCCAGAGAACGGCTTATACGGTCGAGCTTATAGACAATCACCTTACTGATCCTGCCTTGACGAACCATCTTCATCATCTTCTGAAAGCCGTCGCGGTTGGTATTGCCGCCCGAAAAGCCGTTATCCACAAAGGTCTGTATCTTTTGACTGCGCTCGTCGGGTCTGACAGCCGATCTGCCGTATTCGATCTGCGTTTCGCAGCTAATGCTGTTTTCTCGCTCTACTGATTGTCGAGCGTATATCGCAATCAAATCGCATCATCCTTTCACATTTAACAAGGTCATGAAAACGCAGGTGTACTCCGCAATCCGCCTTTGACCGTACCGTCAAGTCGAAAATCGCTTCTGCTTTACAAGGACATCGCAAAGCGCTTTGGCGATCTGCTCTTTATTATCCTTAACGTTCTTGGATATGACGTGCTCCACCTTATGCTTGACATTCTTAACGTCGGTGTATTCCTCTTTCAACTCAGCCATAACGAACCTCCTGCACAAAGCCGCGAAGCGTTGTAATGTTGAATATATCAATCTCTCCGAAATAATTATATGCGTAAAATTACAACATATTTCGCGGTTTTATGGATCGAGTATTCCCTCGGCTCAAGCTCCGCAAAAGAGCCGGGAGTCACTTGCTTAAATTGATAATTTCGGCGAGCTGCTCAATATCTATCAGGAGCAGATCGAGAACTGCGCAAAATAAATCGGTCACTCTGCTGTAAAAAAAGCGGTGTCAAGAAAAACCTGACACCGCTTTTTATATGCGAATGACCTATTCACCCTTTATTTTGTCGCGGTACTCCTTTGCGGCGTGTTCGAGCTTATTGTCGCCGAAATGATAGTATACCTTATCCTTGAGATTATCGGGGAGATACTGCTGTTTAACGTAATGATTTGGGTAATCGTGCGGATAGAGGTAGTGCTGACCGCGTATCTCCGCGTCCGCGCCGTCGCAGTGGACGTTCTGGAGATGTCTCGGAAAATCGCCCGTCGCGCCGTTGCGGACGTCGGCGAGTGCCTCGTCCATCGCAAGATACGCGCTGTTTGACTTAGGCGAGGTCGCGAGCAGAACGATCGCGTCAGCCAAAGGAATACGCGCCTCGGGAAGTCCAAGCTGCATCGCGCTGTCAATGCACGCCTTGACTATCGGGATAGCCTGCGGATAAGCAAGCCCTATGTCCTCGCAGGCAGTGACGAGCAGCCGTCGAGACAGCGAGATGATATCGCCCGCGTCGATAAGCCGTGCCGCGTAATGGAGCGCCGCGTTCTCGTCCGAGCCGCGTATCGACTTCTGAAGCGCGGACAGCAGATCGTAATGCTGGTCGCCGTCGCGGTCGTAACGCATATTGCTGCGCTGGGTAAGCTCACGCGCAATGTCAAGGTCTACCCTGCCGTCCTTTGCCGAGAGAGCGCACAGCTCTACCGTATTAAGGCACTTGCGGACGTCGCCGCCTACGCCGTGGCAGATATACTTTACCGCCTCGTCGGAGATATCGTACTCTACGCCGTTCTCCCTGCCTATCTCGGCAAAGCCGCGGCGAACCGCTTTTTCCATTTCGTCGGGCATTACGGGCTTGAACTCAAACACCGTACTGCGCGAAAGAATGGCGTTATAAACATAAAAATACGGGTTCTCGGTAGTGGAGGCGATAAGCGTTATGCTTCCGTCCTCAATGTACTCGAGCAGACTCTGCTGCTGCTTTTTGTTGAGGTACTGTATCTCGTCGAGATATAGCAGAATACCGTTACAGCCGAGAAACGTGTCGATCTCGGAGACTATCCCCTTTATGTCAGCGGTAGAGGCGGACGTGCCGTTAAGCTTATGCAGCCGCATATTCGCCGAGTCCGCGATAATACGCGCGACGGTGGTCTTGCCGACCCCCGACGGACCATAAAATATCATATTCGGTATTTTTCCCGACTCGATAACCCGGCGCAAAGGCTTACCCTCGCCGATAAGGTGGGTCTGCCCTACCACGTCGGCGAGCGCGGCAGGGCGTATCTTATCCGCTAACGGCATATTACAGTCCTCTGTGCTCGCGCAAAAGAGCCTTTATCTTCTCATGCGGGTCGATAACGTTGCTGATGGAGGTGTCGTGATTTATGCAGGCGATAAAGTACGCTATGTACTTAGATACGTCTACCTCTTTGTACCACGGGCGCTTGAGCAGCTCGGGAGTACGGTAAGTGAGGTTGGTGCTGAAGACCGCGTCGATCATACCCTCCTCGTAAGCCTTATCGAACGCCGCAAGACCGTTTGTAAAGATACCGTATGTGGCATACGCAAAGAAACGCTTTGCGCTGCGCTTTTTAAGCTCGGTGGCGATGTCGAGCATAGACTCGCCCGAGGAAATTATATCATCGGCTACGAACACGGTCTTACCCTCTACGTCCGTACCGAGGTACTCGTGAGCGACTATCGGATTGCGACCGTTTACGATAGTAGCGTAATCGCGGCGCTTGTAGAACATTCCCATCTCGACCTCGAGCACGGACGCGTAGAACATATTTCTGGAGAGCGCGCCCTCGTCGGGACTGATGACCATAAAGTGATCCTTGTCGATAACAAGGTCGGGGAACGCTCCGAACATGGATTTCAGCACCTGATAGGACGGGATAACATTGTCGAAGCCCATAAGCGGGATAGCGTTGCAAACGCGCGGGTCGTGAGCGTCGACGGTTATGACGTTCTCAACGCCCATATCGCGCAGCTCCTGAAGCATAAACGCGCAGTCAAGCGACTCGCGGTAGGAACGTCTGTGCTGACGTCCGCCGTAAAGCAGCGGCATAATTACGTTGATACGGTGCGGCTTGCCGCTCGCAGCCTGTATAATGCGCTTAAGGTCGGCGTAGTGGTCGTCGGGCGACATATGGTTCTCCTTGTCGAAGAACTTGTAGGAGCAGCTGTAATTGCCCACGTCGATAAGGATAAACAAGTCCTTGCCGCGAACGGTGCTCTTGATAAGTCCCTTTGCGTCGCCCGAGGAAAAACGCGGGCACTCGTTCTCAATCAGGAAGTCCTGATGCGGTCGGCCGTTTCTGTCCGCCCAGCGTATAAGGTAGTTGTTTATTCGCGCGGCAAGCTCCTCCGTGCCGCGCATCGCGATAAGCCCGATAGGAGCCACCTCGTTGTACTCTCTGTACAGAACTTCCGTATTTTTCACATTCGCCATTTTTATGTCCTCTCATTTAACTGCATTTTTTCAAGCTCCGCGATCGCCGCGTAATGCTTTACTTCAAATTTTTCGGGAGCGAGCCTTTTCAGCATTTCCGTATGCTCGCGCTCCCACTGCTCTATCTCGCTCTCCGAGAGCGACGCGCCCACTCCCCTGCACGCTTTCATTCTGCCGTTCCAGCTCTCGCGCGTGAAAGGCACGAGCAGCGGATATTCCTCGTGGTAGACCTGCTTAAAGCTGTCGGAATAACAATCGGGGATATGTATCGGGTGGACGGTCTCGCCGGCGCCGCTCCATTCGGGACTGTATTTCAGCACAATGCGCTCGCTCTCCCCCGCTATCCCGTCCTCATACGGCAGCCATGCCATATACAGCACCAGCAGCCTGCCGTGCGGTTTCAACATCCGGCAAAGGCTGGGGAGTATTCGCTCGTGGTCGAAGTACCAGAAGCACTGACACGCGGTTATCACGTCGAACGTATTGTCGGGGAAAACGGTCTCCTCGGCGGATACCGCGTAATAGTCGATGTCCATGCCCTCGGACAGGCGCTTTGCCTGAGCGATCTGATTTTCGGAAACGTCGATACCCGTCCATTTCGCGCCGTATTCGTACATATTCCGCGGGAGAACGCCCGTTCCCGTGCCGAGGTCGAGCACTCGCTGACCGCTCACGCAAAGTCCGCGCGAAACTATCTTCTCGTAGAACTCACGCGGATAGACGTCGCGGTATTTCGCGTAATCCTCGGATGTTCTGCCCCAGTCAAAGGGCTTGCCTCCGTCGAGCATAGCTGTGCCTCCCGTTATTATTCGTAAAGCGGATACTTCTTTGTAAGCTCGGTGACCATTCCGCGAACCTTGTCGGCGCTGTTCTCGAAGTCCTTGGCAGTGAGGTAAATGCACTCGCCGATGATCTTCATATCGTCCTCTTTAAGACCGCGCGTCGTTACCGCGGGGGTGCCTATGCGCACGCCGCTCGTGAACGCGGGCTTCTGCGGGTCGTTGGGGATAGCGTTTTTGTTGACCGTGATATAAACCTCGTCGAGATGAGTTTCAAGCTCCTTGCCCGTGATACCGAAAGGACGGAGGTCTACGAGCATAAGATGATTGTCCGTGCCGCCCGAAACGAGATCGAAGCCCTTTTCGAGCAGAGTGTCCGCGAGGACCTTCGCGTTCTTGACTATCTGCTCTCCGTACGCCTTGAACTCGGGCTTTAAAGCCTCGCCGAAGCATACGGCCTTAGCCGCGATAACGTGCATAAGCGGACCGCCCTGCGTACCGGGGAAAATAGCGGAATTTATCTTCTTCGCGAGATACTCGTTGTTGGTAAGGATAAGACCGCCGCGCGGACCGCGAAGCGTCTTGTGAGTAGTCGTCGTAACGATATCGGCGTAAGGAACGGGACTGGCGTGCTGACCAGACGCGACAAGTCCCGCGATATGCGCCATATCCACCATAAGATACGCGCCGACCGCTCTGGCGATAGAGGAGAGCTTTGCAAAATCGATCGCTCTCGGGTACGCGGAAGCGCCCGCAACGATAAGCTTGGGCTTGCACTTGTTCGCCTGCTTGTACAGCTCCTCGTAGTCTATAAAGCCGTCGTCGTTCGTGCCGTAGGGAACGAAGTTATATATCTTGCCGGAAATGTTTACGGGAGAACCGTGCGTAAGGTGTCCGCCGTGCGCGAGGCTCATGCCCATAACGGTGTCGCCGGGCTGAAGCAGAGCCACGTAAACGGCGGTGTTCGCCTGTGCGCCCGAGTGCGCCTGAACGTTCGCGAACTGCGCGCCGAACAGCTTTTTAGCGCGCTCTATCGCGATATTCTCCACGATATCAACGTCCTCGCAGCCGCCGTAGTAGCGCTTTCCGGGGTAGCCCTCCGCGTACTTGTTCGTGAGCACGCTGCCCATAGCCGCCATTACTGCGGGAGAAACGATGTTCTCGCTCGCGATAAGCTCGAGATTGCGCTTCTGACGCGCAAGCTCCAGACCCATTGCGTCGGCGACCTCCTTGTCGAAATTGCCCAAATAGCCGATAGTATCCACCAGATCGTTATACATAGTTATCTCCTTTCAAGATACAGTGCCGTATTCAGACCGACGAAAAACCCTCATCTGCTTCGTCAACCGCCCGAGCGGCAGCCACAAAGGCTTGCCGCGAAACGGTTTCCTCGCATATGAGGGTTTCTCGAAAGTTTGAAAGCAAGCTTATTTCACATACCTATATAGTATAAGTATAACGCAAAATACGCGTTTTTTCAAGCGCTTTTTTAAATTTATCATTTCGTACATTATCTTTCCAGAAAACTTGCAATTTTTGTACAAAATAACAAGCCTACGATTTTTTGAATATCGTATGAACGACAAAATCCTTTTTTATGGACAAACACTCCCTTATAACCGCTTCTGTTTTACGGGATCTGCCGTCCCAGAATATGAGCACCTTGTCCGCTTCTCCGATAATGCTGCGGATAAACTCGGCAACCGCGCGATAATCTTTCAGTTTTTTATTTTCGGGTATGATCCTCCTATAATCCAGCCGGTGCGCGATCGCGTACTTGCATACAAAGAAATCGGCGCTGTTTAAATATCCCGTGATCAGCTCGGTCGTATTATCGGGGAGAAACCTTTTCAGATTGCCTATCGGGCACCCGCGTGTTCCTATTACCGCTACTTTCATAATGATCATCCTTTTCTTTCAGCAGCCGGGCCTGATTATTTCAACGCTCACGCCCATTTTTTCACAGCTGTCTATTACAAACTTTGTTCCTCGGGAAGTACCGTCCCAGAACGCCAGCACAATATCCGCGTTTTCAATAATGGTGATATTGCGCTTCAGCGGCGCGGAGCGTCCGTATTTGTCATAATCCGGAAGGAACTCCGTCAGCTTGATACCGTGCGCGAGAGCGTATTCGCGGGCACATCTGTCAATGCCCCTCGCGCCGCCCGAGACTATCTCGGTCGTGTTGTCGGGGAGGTATTTCCCCAAGTCGTTTACCTTAAGACCTCTTGAACCTATTACTGCTACTTTCATTTTTTGTCCTCCTATATTAGATTTCTACCACCATTATACCACCTTTTTAGATAAATTGCAATATATTTGTTATAATAAAATTGGCATCAAAATAGTGGAATAAAGGTGAAATTATGGATGATAAAATAGTAAGATGTACACTTCGTATGGATAGAAAGTTATTTGCTAAATTCCGTTATGTAGCAGAATATGAAGGTCGTTCAGCAAATAAAGCCATAGTACAAATGATTAAAAAACGTGTTGAAAAGTTTGAAAAAGAACACGGGGAAATAATTCTTAATGATGACGACAAATAAAAAACGGTGTTGAGCGAAAAACTCAACACCGTTTTTTATATTTTCGCCGCCGCATACTCGGGTTTATGCATTATATTCCCAGTTCCTTAAACATATCATCTACGGACTCATATCCATGCGATTTTCCGCTTTTTATCATTTCCTCGATTTCTTCCATAGCCGCAATGGTTTCGGCATTGGGAACCTCAACATCTAAGGCAGACGGTATGTGCTGCTCTTTTACACTCGGAGCCTGTTTCTTCAAGGTGCCGTCCTTGCTGAGACATAATGATAAATCTTCCATATTAACACCACCTCTGCGTTGTATCACAATGTTTATACCTTGTCAATACATTGCAATAATCAAATAAACTCCGCGATCTTCGTGCCCATTTCCGAGCAGGACACGAGCGTCATTCCCTCGCTCATGATATCGCCCGTGCGGAAGCCCGCCTCGAGAACGCCGTTGACCGCGCTCTCCACCGCGTCCGCCTCCTTGTCGAGCTTGAACGAATAGCGCAGCATCATAGCCGCCGAAAGTATCGTCGCTATGGGGTTCGCCTTGTTCTGCCCCGCGATATCGGGCGCGGAGCCGCCGCTCGGCTCGTACAGTCCAAAGCTCGTTTCGTTCATGCTCGCGCTCGCCAGCATTCCGATAGAACCCGTTATCATCGACGCCTCGTCGGAGAGGATATCGCCGAACATATTCTCGGTCACCATAACGTCAAACTGCGCGGGGTCTTTTACAAGCTGCATTGCGCTGTTGTCGACGAGCATATGCTCCAGCTTTACCTCGGGATAGTCGCGGGCTACCTCTTCGACCACCTTGCGCCATAGCCGCGAGCTGTCGAGAACGTTCGCCTTGTCGACGCTCGTCACCTTTTTACGGCGCTGCATAGCCACCTCGAACGCCTTTTTCGCGATACGGCGTATCTCCGGCTCGCTGTATTCGAGAGTGTCCACCGCCGTCATTACGCCGTTTTTCTCCTCGGTATAGCGCTTTCCGAAGTACAGACCGCCCGTAAGCTCGCGCATAATGAGCATATCAAAGCCCTTGGAGCTTATCTCCTTTTTCAGCGGGCAAGCGTCGGACAACTGCCTGAACAGCAGGCACGGACGCAGGTTCGCGAACAGCCCCAGCGCCTTGCGAAGCCCCAGAAGCCCCGCCTCGGGACGCAGGTTCGCGGGGAGCTTATACCACGGAGACGTGGTGGTGTCGCCGCCTATGCTGCCCATAAGCACCGCGTCCGCCGCCTTGCAACGCTCGATAGTCTCATCGGTGAGCGGCACGCCGTTCGCGTCGATAGAGCAGCCGCCCATAAGGAGCTGCTCGTAGTTGAATTTGTGACCGTATTTCTCCGCGACCTTATCAAGCACCTTCATTGCCTCGGCGACAATTTCCGGTCCGATACCGTCGCCCTTTATGACTGCGATATTCTTTTCCATATCCGTTTCCTTTCGATTAAAAGTCGATAGTGTAAATTACTCTCGTTACGTCGTCAAACTTTCGGCTAACGGCGGTTTTCCGCTCCCTGAAGCCGAATTTCTCATAAAATCTCCGCGCGCTTGCGTTCTTTTCCGCAGTGTCGAGCACCGCGCTTTTGTAGCCCTTTCCGCGCATTTTCCTTAAGGTATGCGAGAGCAGCTTCCTGCCAAGCCCCTTGTGCTGCCACTCGGGGAGAACATACAACAGCATTATCTCCGCGTACCCCTCGAACGCCTTTTCCTCGCAGGTCTGCGCCGCGCACACCGCCGTTATTTCACCGTCGCAGAGCAGCACGAACACGTCCTTGCCGCCGTTAAGTAAATTTGTAAAGCTCTCGCGGCGGTAATCGCCCGTAAACGCGGCTATCTGCCCGGGCGAGAATATGTCCTTGTAGTTTTCGCGCCACGCTTTATCGAGCACTTGGGACATTCCCTCAACGTCGGGGAGCGCGGCGGGTCTGATGTCGATCCTCATATCATTTAAGCGAGTTCAGCAGTCCGCCCTTGTTTATTATCTCCTTGATAAAATCGGGGAACGGCTGAGCTTGGTAGGTCTTGTTTTTGGTGATATTCGTGATCATTCCCGTGTCGAAGTCGATCTCGACCTCGTTGCCCGCGTCGATATCCTTTGCCGCCTCGTCACATTCGAGTATCGGCAGCCCGATATTTATCGCGTTGCGGTAGAAAATACGCGCGAACGTCGACGCGATAACGCACCCCACGCCGCTCGCCTTTATCGCGATAGGCGCGTGCTCGCGGGAGCTGCCGCAGCCGAAATTCATATTTGCGACGATGATGTCTCCGTCCTTGACGTTCTTGACGAAATCCTTGTCGATATCCTCCATGCAGTGAGAAGCAAGCTCCTTATGGTCGGAGGTGTTGAGATAACGCGCGGGAATAATTACGTCCGTATCCACGTTATCGCCGAATTTATGTACTGTTCCGTGTGCTTTCATTATAGTTTAGCCCTCCTGTACGTTAGAAATGTAACCCGTCAAAGCGCTTGCCGCCGCGATCGCGGGGCTTGCAAGATATACCTCCGAGGTCGTGTCGCCCATTCTTCCCACAAAGTTGCGGTTTGTCGTGGAAACAGCGCGTTCATGAGGCGCGAGTATTCCCATATGACCGCCGAGACACGGTCCGCACGTCGGCGCGGAAACTACCATGCCCGCCTCGACGAATATCTCAAGCAAGCCGTTTCTGAGCGCGTCAAGATATATCTGCTGTGTCGCGGGGATAACGATAGCGCGCACTCCCTTAGCCACCTTCTTGCCCTTAACGACAGCCGCCGCGGCCTCGAGATCGCTGTAACGGCCGTTGGTGCAGGAGCCGATAACTACCTGATCGATCTTTATACCGAGCTTTTCAGCCTCGTCGATCGTCTTTGTGTTCTCGGGGAGATGCGGGAAAGCTACGGTCGGCTTTATCGTTGACAGGTCGATATCGATAACGCGGTTGTAATGCGCGTCGGGGTCAGCCTTGAACGTCTCAAAGGTTCTGTCCGTTCTTCCCTTTACATAGTCGAGAGTTACCTCGTCGACCTCGAAAATGCCGTTCTTCGCGCCCGCCTCGATAGCCATATTCGCCATACAGAGCCTGTCGTCCATGGAGAGGTTCTTCAACCCCTCGCCCGTGAACTCCATCGACTGATACAGAGCGCCGTCAACGCCTATCATTCCGATAATGTGGAGAATTACGTCCTTGCCGCTCACCCACTTGTTGAGCTTGCCCGTAAGGTTGAATTTGATCGCGCCAGGTACCTTGAACCACGCCTCGCCCGTAGCCATGCCCGCCGCCATATCGGTCGAGCCTACGCCCGTCGAGAACGCTCCCAGAGCGCCGTATGTACAGGTGTGCGAGTCCGCGCCGATAACGCAGTCGCTTGGTACGACCAAGCCTTTTTCGGGCAGAAGAGCATGCTCTATGCCGACGTTGCCCACGTCGTAGAAATTCACGATATCGTACTTATCCGCGAAGCTTCTGCACTGCTGACACTGAATAGCCGCCTTGATGTCCTTATTCGGCGTAAAGTGATCCATTACGAGCGATATCTTACTCTTGTCGAATACGCCCGTAAAGCCGTTTTTGTTAAACTCGTTGATCGCGACGGGACTTGTGATATCGTTGCCGAGAACCATATCCAGCTTAGCCTTTATAAGCTGCCCCTCGGTAACGCTCTCAAGACCTGCATGCTTCGCGAGTATTTTTTGCGTCATTGTCATTCCCGATTTGCCCATTGTTGTTCCCTCCTGAAATATTTTAAATATACATTTTTATTATAACACTTTTTTTCCGTTCTGTAAAGGTCTTTTCCGAAAATTTGCGGTCTTTTGAGCTATTGCACTGCAAAAGACCGCGCGTTATTATATCAGCCGTTCAGGTATTTCAATACCAATTCCTTGCACTTCGCGGGGTTTGCCTGACCCTTCGATGCTTTCATACACTGCCCGACAAGGAATCCGAGCGCGTTGGTCTTGCCGCCGCGGTAGTCGTCGACCGACTTTTGATTTGCCGCCATGACCTCGTTTACGAGCTTTTCGATCGCGCTGTCGTCGGATATCTGCACCAAGCCCTTTTCCTCGATAACCTTGTCGATATCGGCGTTGTTTTGGATTATCTCCTCGAAGATGATCTTGCCCGAATTATTTGATATCTTGCCGCTTTCGATAAGCGTGATTATCTTCACAAGCTTTTCCGCGGTAAGGTTGCTGTCGGCAATGTCCTTGCCCGTTTCGTTCATATATTTGGAAACGTCAGCGAGCACCCAGTTGGACACATTCTTCGCGGTGCAGCCGCCCAGTTTTATGCACTCGTCGAACAGACGGCAGCGCGGCAGATTCTCCGCGATAAGCTCCGCGTCTACCTGAGACAGCCCCAATTCCTTGACATAGCGCTTTATCTTCGCGTTGGGCAGCTCGGGCAGCGAATTTTTAAGCTCCTCTACCCTCTCGAGCGGCATATAGATCGTGGTAAGGTCGGGCTCGGGGAAGTAGCGGTAATCCTGCGCGTCCTCCTTGGAGCGGAGCAGGATATTCATTCCCTTTTGGTCGTCCCAGCGCCGCGTTTCCTGATAGATCTCTTCCCCGCGCTCCAACGCTTCTATCTGGCGGTTTGCTTCATAATCGATAGCCCGCATTGCACCCGAGAACGAGTTGACGTTCTTCATCTCGACGCGCTTGCCGAATTCGGTCGAACCCTTGGGACGAACGGAAACGTTCACGTCGCAGCGGATAGAGCCCTCCTGCATTTTACAGTCGGAGATGTCGATGTACTGCAATATCGACTTCAAGGTATCAAGGTACGCCTTCGCCTCGGCGCTGGAGCGCATATCGGGCTCGGAAACTATCTCGATAAGCGGGACGCCGCAGCGGTTGAAGTCGACGAGCGAGCCTTGGAAAGCGTCGTTATGCAGCATTTTGCCCGCGTCCTCCTCGATATGGATACGCGTGATGCCTATGCGCTTTTCCTCGCCGTTCATCATTATCTCGACATATCCGTTTTCGCAGAGCGGGATATCTGCCTGCGATATCTGGTACGCCTTGGGCAGGTCGGGATAGAAGTAATTCTTTCTGTCCTGCTTGCAGACGTTGTTTATCGAGCAATTGGTCGCGTGACCCATTTTCACCGCGTATTCGACAACCTTTTCGTTAAGCGTCGGGAGCGTTCCCGGCATACCCGTGCATATCGGGCATATCTGGGTGTTTACCTCAAGTCCGAACGCATTTTTGCAATTACAGTATATCTTGGTCTTGGTGTTCAGCTCGGCATGGACCTCAAGACCCACTATCGTTTCATATTCCATCGTGTCGTCCCCCTTATACGTTTACGGGCTTTGCTTCGCCGTAATTGTTCTCGACTGCGAGCGCCGCGTTCAAAAGCGTCTGTTCGCTGAACTTTCGACCGATAAACTGCAAGCCCACAGGCATATTATTCACCCTGCCGCACGGTACGCTTATCGCGGGCAGACCCGCGATATTGACCGTTACGGTGCAGATGTCGGCGGCGTACATCTTGGTCGGGTCGCCGATGTTCTCGCCGAGCTTGAACGCCGTAGCGGGAGTTGCGGGAGTAGCTATCACGTCGCACTTCTCAAACGCCGCGTTGAATTCCTTGACTATCTCTATCGCCACGAGCTTTGCTTTTTTGTAGTACGCGTCGAAGAAGCCGCTCGACAACACGAACGTGCCGAGCATTATGCGGCGCTTTACCTCGTCGCCAAAGCCCTCGCTGCGCGTTTTCTCGTACATATCTATAAGGCTGTCGTAATTCTCGGTGCGGTAGCCGTACTTTACGCCGTCAAAGCGCGCAAGGTTCGAGCTTGCCTCCGCCGAGGAGATGATGTAGTATGCGTTAAGAGCGTATCCGGTGCTGGGCAGCGAGATATTCACGATCTGCGCGCCCTGCTTTTCAAGCTCCTTGACCGCGTTCATAACGGTCTCCTTGACCGAATTATCAACGCCGTCGCCGTAATATTCCTCCGGAATACCGATCTTCAAGCCCTTTACATCGCTGTTGAGCAGCGCGGTGAAATCGGGATATTCGCGGTCTGCGGAGGTCGCGTCCATATTGTCGTGACCGCAGATAACGCCGTACAGCATTGCCGTGTCGGTGACGTTTCTGCCGAACGGACCTATCTGGTCGAGCGAGCTTGCGAACGCTACAAGACCGTAGCGCGAAACGCTGCCGTAAGTAGGCTTCAAGCCGACTACTCCGCAGTATGAGGCGGGCATTCTGATAGAGCCGCCCGTGTCGGAGCCGAGCGAGATGACCGCCGAGCCAGCCGCGACAGCCGCCGCCGAACCTCCCGAGGAGCCGCCCGGAACACAGTCAAGGTTATGCGGATTGTGCGTTTTCTTGAAGTAGGAATTCTCGGTGGACGAGCCCATGGCGAATTCGTCCATATTCAGCTTGCCCGTTACCACCATATCCGCGGCGTTGACCTTTTTCATAACAAACGCGTCAAACGGCGGAACATAATTATACAGCATTTTAGACGCACAGGTCGTCAGCAGCCCCTTTGTACTGATGTTGTCCTTGATACCGATGGGAATTCCCGCGAGCGGGTGAAGCGTTTCCTTTGCGCGTTTTTCGTCGACCTCGCGCGCCTTTTTCAGCGCCTCCTCGGCGCATACCGTCAGATATGCGCCGACCTTTTCATCTGTTGCCGCCGCCCTGTCGAGCACGGACTTGGTAAGCTCCTCGCTGCTGCATTTCTTCTCGGAAAGCATTTTTGACAGCTCGTGAGCCGAATATTCGTAAAGTTCCATTGTTCAGTATTCCTTTCTCATTCTACCGTCTTGGGGACTACCACGCAGCCCGCCTGCATTTTCGGCGCGTTCGCCAGAAGCTCGCTGCGCGTGAGCTTGTCCGTTCCGAGAGCCTCGGTGGTGCCCTCAACGTCCTCGCGGAGCTTCATGGGGTGCTCGGGGTCGAGACCCGATGCGTCGCCCGATACCTCTGGGAGCTGCTCCACCATTGCAACTATGCTCTCCATATCTTTCTCAAATTTCGCCAGCTTGTCGTCCTCAATACGCAGACGAGCAAGCTTTGCGAGATGTTTTACATCAATGCTCATTTCTATTCCTCCCGATCTTATTCCACGCGGACATACAGCCACGTTACATTGTCGTTATCGTCAAACCTGAGTCCCAGAAAATTATCGTCCTCGGACTTGCCCTTTTCTCGGTAGAACCACATTTCATCTTCCTTTGAGGAAGGCTCTCCGAACACCTCCAGAACCTCGGACATCTTCGAGCCGAGCGTTATCCCGTCAACGGACAGCGTATCGTTTTCCGCGCCGCTGTTTGCGCCCATTACCAGCGAGCGCAGCTCACGCTTGCTTTCCTCGCGTTCTGCGGTCTTTTCGGTGTACGTCACCCCCGCAACGGGTTCGCCGTTATATTTCAGCAGATAGTTTTCGACGGTGTAGCCGTCGCCGAGCTTTTCGGCGGTAAGCGGCTTTTTAACGGCGTTTCCGTTAAGCGTGACAGTCAGCTTGTCCGCCGTCAAGCCGTCATTTGAGCATGCCGTAAGCCCGAGCAGCATAACCGCTGCGGAAAGTGCGTAAATTAGCTTTCTTATCGTCATTCCGCCTCTCCTATCATCTGCAAGAGCTGCTCCTCGGTGAGCACGGGGATCCCCAGCTCGTTCGCCTTATCGAGCTTACTGCCCGCTTCCTCGCCTGCGACGACGTAGCTCGTCTTTTTCGATACCGAACCGCTGCACTTGCCGCCGCGCTTTTCTATCATTTCCTTAGCCTCGTCGCGCTTTAAAGTCGGAAGCGTTCCCGTAAGCACGAACGTCATGCCGCTCAGCTTGTCCGACACCTTTTGCTCGGAGTAGTTCATATTCAGCCCAAGCTCCTTAAGGCGGTTTATCAGCGCTATTCTGTGCGGCTCGCGCATTGCCGTGCAGACCGACTGCGCGAGTATCTCGCCGAAGCCGTCTATCGCGGCGATTTCGTCCGCATCGGCGGCGATAATGTTGTCCATGCTGCCGAATTTCCGGCAAAGCAGAGTTGCCGCCCTTTGTCCTATCCCGCGTATTCCGAGCGCGAATATCAGCCTGTCAAGCTCGTTATTCTTTGACTTTTCGATATTATCCAATAGATTTTGCGCGGACTTTGTCCCGAAGCGCTCCAAAGCCGTCAGATCCTGTAAATTCAATGTGTACAGATCGGCTACCGTATGAACGAGATCCGCCTGCACAAGCTGCTCGACGATAGCCTCGCCGAGACCGTCTATGTTCATTGCCGCGCGTGACGCGAAATGCTCTATCGAACGCAAAAGCTGCGCGGGACACTCAATATTTTGGCAGCGTATCACCGCCTCGTCCTCGTCGCGGACCGCCTTTGAACCGCACACGGGACAAATATCCGGAATGTGGAACGGCTCCGAATCGTCGCCGTGAGATACCGACCTGACAACCTCGGGGATTATGTCGCCCGCCTTACGGACGATTATCCTGTCGCCTATGCGGATATCGCGCTCGGTGATAAAGTCCTGATTATGCAGCACAGCTCTTCCGACGCTTGTTCCCGCAAGCTGAACGGGATCGAACACCGCGACGGGAGTTAATGCGCCCGTTCTGCCAACGTTTATCTCGATCTCGCGCAGAGTGGTCTCTTTTTCTTCGGGCGGGTACTTAAACGCCACCGCCCATTTCGGAACCTTGGACGTCGCGCCGATCTCCGCGCGGAGCGCTATGTTGTTCACCTTGACGACCGCGCCGTCAATATCGAACGGCAGCGAACGCCGCATTTGTCCGATCTCTTCAATGCGCTGTACTATCTCGTCGGCGGTGTGACAGACGCGGTAATCGGGGATAACGTGAAATCCCATTTTCTCCATAAATTCAAGCGTTTCGGAGTGTGTCTTGAACTCTTTCCCCTCCGCGCGCTGAATGTTGAAGCAGAATATGTCAAGCTTTCGCGAGGCGGTTATCTTGCTGTCCTTTTGCCGCAGAGAGCCAGCAGCCGCGTTTCGCGGGTTCTTCGGTAGCGGTTCGCCGTTTTTCTCTTGAAGCTCGCACAGCTCTGCGAAGCTCGAACGCGGCATATAAACCTCGCCGCGCACCTCGAACAGCGGGAGCTTTTCCGGAATATTCAGCGGTATGGTGCGGATCGTTTTCAAATTCGGCGTGATATCCTCTCCGATAAAACCGTCGCCGCGCGTTGAGCCGAGCGTTAACACTCCGCCGCGGTATTCGAGCGAGACCGACAAGCCGTCTATCTTCGGCTCTACCGTGAATTCGTCCGCGCCCTCCTCGCGAACGCGCTCCACGAACGCTTTCACCTCGTCGACGCTGAAAACGTCCTGCAAGCTGCCCATCTGCACCTCGTGGCGCACCTTTGCGAAAGTGTTCTGTGCCGTGCCGCCCACACGCTGAGACGGCGAATCCTCCGTCAGCAGCGCGGGGAAGTCCTGCTCGAGACCACGCAGCTCGCGCATAAGCGCGTCGTATTCGTCGTCCTCGAGGGTCGGCGCGTCCAAGTCGTAGTAGTTGTGGTTCGCCTTTTCCAGCTGAATTTTCAGCTCATCGACCCGTTTTTTTGCTTCGTTTATATCCAAAATTATCTCTCCTGTTTTTAATCTATGACCGCGCCGAAATCGTTCAGCGTTCCCGCTAGGTCGCCCGACTCGGTAACGACGTGAGTGTACGCCTCGGGAACTCTGCCGACAATAACCGTTTCCGCGGCGACTATCGTTGTAGATACCGGAACGCGCGTGGAAAAGCCCGGGATTATCGCGTCAACGTCCGCGTTTATCTCAATGACTATCCTGTGCAGGGTCTGATTTATCCCCGCGGAGGTGAACTCGCTGATTATAGAGGTAGTCGCGTAACCAAGCGGCTGAACGCTCATTCCGACGTTGAAGCCCCTGCCGTGCAGTAACTGAACGCCCGTGAGCGTGCCTATCGGTATCTCGATATTTATCGCCGACAGCCGCTCGATCTCGCGTTCAACACGCTCGGCGACCTCGGTTTTCAGTCGGTTGATGTTCATCACGTTGCTTTCAACGGATATGACCTCGCCTTCGTTGTTTGTCGATAAATTGACGAGCGTAGAATACTCCGCGCCGACGCGGTCTATTTCGGCAAGAACCGCGTTGTTGATAATGCGCGAGACCGTTTCGTGGCACTCGTAGGCGTTTACGGTCTCAACTATCGGGCGAAAACTCAGGTCGGCGATAAAGAGCAATCCTATCAGTATCAGCGCAAGAGCTATCAGCTTCAAGCCAAGTCTGCGGAAAAAACTGCGCGTTTTAGTCATCATAACTCACCCCTTCCCCTATTTTATGTTTATTAGGGAAAAGTGTGAATTATGGCTTTGCCCTAAACATCGCTTCGCGATGTTTTAGCGTTTTTTTCGCCAAACTTCGTTTGTCGAAAAAATCCGCGGGTTTTCTAACTGTTAATAAAGGCCTCGAACGCCTTGAACGCCGCGTACACGTCCGTTTTCGCGGTTATCTCGAACGGCGCGTGCATACTCATTACCGGTACGCCCACGTCGATGGTGTCAACGTTGAGATTGGCGATATACGCCGCGACCGTTCCGCCGCCGCCGATATCGACCTTGCCGAGCTCGCCCGTCTGCCAGATAACGCCTTTGCTGTCGAGCAAGCGCCTTACCTCGCCGACAAACTCCGCGGACGCGTCCGAGGTGCCGCTCTTTCCGCGCGAGCCAGTATATTTGGTAACGCACACGCCGCCGTTCAGCACGCAGGCGTTGTTCTTCTCGAAAACGTCGGGGAAAGTCGGGTCGTATGCCGCGTTGACGTCGGCGGAAAGACATCTCGAATTGGACAGCACCTCCCTGCCGCGAACGCCGAACGTCGCCGCAAGGTCGGCGATAAAGTACTTCAGATACGCCGAACGCAGACCGGTGTTGCCGTCCGAGCCCGTTTCCTCCTTATCGGTGAGGATAGCGACCGCCGTTCTTCTGACCGATTTCGCGTTTAGAACAGCCATAAGCTCGGTGTACGCGCACACCCTGTCGTCCTGACCGTAGCCGCCGACAAGACTTCTGTCAAAGCCGATATCGCGCGCCTTGAAAGCGGGAACGGCTTCAAGCTCCGCCGAGAGGAAATCGCCCTCGGTTATGCCGTACTTCTCGTTGAGCAGCATCATAAGATTGAGCTTGACAGCCTCGCTCGCCTCGTCGTCCTTGAACGGGCGCGAGCCGATGATTATATTCAGCTCCTCGCCGCGGATAAGCTCGGTCGTCGGGCGCTTGTACTGCGCGTTCGCGAGGTGCGGGAGCAAGTCGGAAACGCAGAACACGGGATCGCTCTCGTCCTCGCCGACGGTCACGGTTATCTTGGTGCCGTCCGCCTTTACGATAACGCCGTGCAAAGAAAGCGGAACGGTCGGCCACTGATACTTCTTGATTCCGCCGTAGTAATGCGTCTTGAAGTATCCCACGTCGTCCTTTTCGTAGAGGGGGTTCTGCTTCATATCAAGGCGCGGAGAGTCGATATGCGCCGCTACGAGATTAACGCCGTTCTCAATAGGCTCCTTGCCGATTATCGCTAGTATCACGGACTTTTCGCGGTTTACATAGTATACCTTGTCGCCCGCCTTGTAGGTCTTGTTCTTATCAAACGGAACGAAGCCCTTTGCCTTAGCCTCGCGCTCGATGAACACGCAAGCCTCGCGCTCGGTCTTTGCCGCGTCGAGAAACGCCTTGTAGCCCTCGCAGAACTTTTCGCACTTCTTTATTTCCGCGTCGCTCATGCGCAAATACGCGTTCTTCTTTTGAAGAAAAAGCTGCTCTTTAAGCTCTTTCGCCGTAGTTTCCTTTTTTGCCATGGTAAATTCTTCCTTTCGTATGTTTAATTATCGTAAAGCTCGATATACATATCCATAGCTTTAGTTATCTTATCGACATAATGCGCGGTGTCGGGTATCGGGATAACGTCGAGATGAACGCCGTCCTTTGAATATCGGCTGTCCTCAAGCCATTCGTTTACCCCGCCGCGCCCCGCGTGATACGCCGCCGCAACGACCTCTACGCTGCCGAATTCCTCATAGAGATAGCCGAGCAGTCTGCACCCGAAGTCGATATTGGTCTGCGGGTCATACATATCGTAGTAGACGGTCTCCTCGTCGTCCGACTTGAACTTTATCCAGTCGAACGTATCCTCCATTATCTGCATAAGCCCGCGCGCTCCGACGTTTGATACCGCGTCGGGGCGGAAACCGCTCTCGGTCTTAATTACCGCGTACACCAGATACTTGCTGATGTGGTTCTCCTTGGCGTAACGCTCCACATAATCACTGTATCCGAGCGGATAGGTCTTTTCGAGATAATAACGATATCCGAAATATCCCGCAATGCCGATTATAATCGCAAATATAAGCGCCACGGCTATTATTACGGGAGCCGCGCTCCGTTTACGTCTGTATCTGTTCATTGTCGTCTGTCCTTAATTTCTCCGTTAATCGTTCCGCGCTTGATATAAGCGCTTCAAGCGTGCTGTTGTTCTCTATATTAAAGTCGGAGCGCTCCTTGAAGAACTCCACGCCGTGCTGTGAGGAAAGCCGCTCGCGGGCTTGTTCGGGAGTTATTCCGTCGCGTTTGATAATGCGTTCCGCGCATTTGTCCGAATCCGCCGTAACGCTCACTATTTTGTCGCAGATCATTTCGAGCTTAGCCTCGAAGAGCGTCGGCGCGTCAAGAAGAACGTTACTTTTTGCCGATTTTATCTCTCGGATTATCCCGTTTACGATGTACGGGAAAATTATCCGCTGGTAAAGTCCGCGCTTTTCCTCGTCGGTGAAGATGAGCTTTGCGGTCGCCGCGCGATTTAAAGTGCCATCGGGGTTCAGCAGGCTCTCCGAAAAGCGCCGCGATATCTCGTTAAGAAATCGACGGTTTTCGGCGGTTTTCCGCGCAATAACATCACAATTGATAATATCAAAGCCGCTTTCCGTAAATACATTGCAGACCGTCGACTTCCCCGCGCCGCTCTGTCCCGTCAAGCCTATTATCATAATATTTGGCAAATTTACCATTATTATACCTCATACCCGAAAGCCTTTTATAAACGGTCTCGTACCGATCATACCGTTTTTTTCAAATGAAGCCAACGTATGCTGTCATCGTAGCCTATCTTTCGGTAAAAATCGTTTCCGCCGCCGGTCATATACTCGGCGCCCAGCGCTTTCAGGCGTCTGTAATGCTGTGTAAGCGCCGCTGCCGCCAGTCCCCTTTTTCTGTATTCGGGAACCGTGCACAGCGGCTCCATATAAGCAAGCTTATTTTCGGACACCCACCACATTCCTGAAAAGCAAACATAATCGTCATTATCATCGGCGATAATGACATTATATTGATAAGTTGAGTGCGGCGGGGGCGCGATAGTTAAGCTTAAAACACCGTTATATGCTTTGTGCGGCGTCCAGGATTTTTCAAGGTTCGGTTTATTCCAATTTTCAAACTCTCCAAGCTCCTCCGAATTAAATCCGCCCCATGTGCACTTTGCCAGCTTCAGCGGATCGGCGCTAAGCGGATCAACGAAATGAAATCCCTCGGGAATCTCATAGTTCAATTCCGAGCTTTTAAAATCGAACAGCATATCCGCATTCTCATACACAGTCTTATAGCCTCTTTTTCCGGCAGCCAGTATCAATGCCGTCTGCCCCGGGAAAAGCACCAATTCTTTTTCACCCTCTGTATCGGGAAAGCTTTTTTCCGCGTATTCGATCATTTCATCAGCCAACTCCTCATAACCGGGACGCAAATTGAAATAAATGTTCGTAACGGGATCTTCCGTAAAAACAAATCCAACCGTCTTATCGCTGTCTATCCAGAATCTATCCAGATGAAGATAATCCTTATTCATCCACGAAGACGTTATCGCGTACTCAAAAAACGGAGCCGCCGCGCCGTTATTACAGTGAGAATCGTATATTTCGGTCATAAAATCCCAGACAAGATCAATATCCGTTAATATCTGAAATTGTTTGGTTTTTATTTTTTTCATTCATTATCCCTCATTTCGATGATCTTAAATCCCGCCGCACGAAGCAAGCGATTATACACCGCAAGCCCCATTCCGCTCTGCTCGGGCATTTCCACCAGAACGGTTTTCGCGCCGAGATCGTCAGCCCTGCGCAGCAGCGCGAACAGTCGCTGCGCCTGTATCTCGGGCGTACTGCCGTAGTCGAGGAAAACACCGCGCTCGGCAACGTCTGCGCCTAACGCTATCAGATCGTTCTCGTACCGCGCGCGCTTGGCGCAGTACTCCTTGAACGCCCTGCCGTGCGCGTTGACGACGTACACATCCGCTTTCGGGGAATAATGCCTGTACTTCATTCCGGGCGAGAGCACGCGCTCGTTCTTTTCGGGCTGCGCCATGACAGCCTTGTCGACCTCGACCTCTCCAAATTCCGACAGCATTTCCGCCGTGATTCCGCCCGGTCGCAGAATGTGTATTTTATCGCCCTTAAAGCAGATGACTGTGCTTTCCACGCCGACAGCGCACTCGCCGCCGTCGATTATCAGCGGTATCTTGCCGTTCATATCCTCGAAAACGTGCTGTGCGGTAGTCGGGCTGGGCTTTCCCGAAAGGTTAGCCGAGGGCGCGGCAAGCGGAAAACCGCACTTGCGTATTATCTCCCGCGCCGCCTCGCTTGACGGCATTCTCACCGCTACCGTATCCAGCCCGCCGCTCGTCACGCTCGGTATCTTGTCCGACTTCGGAAATATCATCGTGAGCGGTCCGCCCCAGAAACGTTCCGCGAGCGCCTTTGCAATATCGGTTATCTCCCTCACGAGCGGCGGCAGCATTTTCATACTTGAAATATGCACTATAAGCGGATTGTCCTGCGGCCTGCCCTTGGCGAGAAATATCTTCTTCACCGCATTTTCGTTCAGCGCGTTCGCCGCGAGCCCGTACACAGTCTCGGTCGGTATCGCGACAAGCTCGCTGCGCTCCAACAGCTCCGCTGCCTCGCGAACGCTCTCCCTGTCGTAAGGCATCAGCCTTGTATCAAAATTCACTTCCGTTACCTCTGTTTCAGCAGCTTTGCCGAGTAATCCGCAACGCGGAGCGCCTCGAACACCTCGTCGCAGCCGCCGTTCATCATATCGTCCAGCTTGTACAGCGTAAGCCCTATGCGATGGTCGGTAACACGCGACTGCGGAAAATTGTAAGTGCGTATGCGCTCCGAGCGGTCTCCCGTGCCGACCTGTATGCGTCGTTCCTCGGCTATCGCGCTGTCGCGGGCAGACCGCTCCGCCTCGTAAAGGCGGCTGTACAGCATTTTCATCGCCTTGTCCTTGTTCTTCATCTGCGAGCGCTCCTCCTGACACTCGACGACCATTCCCGACGGGCGGTGGATTATCCGCACGGCGGACTCGGTCTTGTTGATGTGCTGACCGCCCGCGCCGCTTGAGCGAAATGTCTGTATCGTGAGGTCGGCGGGGTTGATATTCACGTCTACCTCCTCGACCTCGGGAAGCACCGCGACGGTCACGGTTGAGGTCTGTATGCGACCCTGCGACTCTGTTTCGGGAACGCGCTGAACGCGGTGAACTCCGCTTTCATACTTTAACTTAGCGTACACGCCCTCGCCCTCTACTCCGAAGCTTATCTCGCGATAGCCGCCGAGCTCGGTCGGGTTGCTGCTCATTACGTCGATCCTCCAGCCCTGCCGAGCCGCGTACATCGAGTACATTCTGAATATCGAATTAGCAAACAGCGCCGCCTCCTCGCCGCCCGCTCCCGCACGTATCTCCATAATAACGCTCTTGTCATCGTCGGGATCGCGCGGCAGAAGCAGTATCTTCAGTTCCTCGCCGCACTTCTCCATTTCGCTTTTCGCGGAGAGCATCTCCTCCTCCGCCATTTCGCGGAATTCCGCGTCAAGTGTTCCGTCATCAAGAGCCGACTTCGCGTCCTCGTAATCGCGCTCCGCTTTAAGATACCGCTTATACATATCCATAAGCGGGGTCAGACTTTTATATTCACGCATAAGCTCCGTATACAGCTTATTGTCCGCGACTGCCTTCGGATCGGAGAGCTTCGCGTTTATCTCGTCATATCGTGCTTGCGCCATAGCGATTTTTTCCAGCATTTTCTACCTCCGTTAAACTTACCGATACATTGGAAAAATCGTCGGCGCTAACCCTTTTCCTCCGCAATATCGCGGATAACGGACTTGATCTTCTTTTCGCACTTAGACCGCGCGGTCATAAACGTATGTCCACAGCCCATGCACATGAGCTTAAAATCCGCGCCGACGCGCAGCACTTTCATACGGTTGCTGCCGCATCCCGGATGGTTCTTCTTCATTACAAGAACGTCTCCCACATTGATATCCACGATATCGCCCCTTTCACGTAAAATCATACATAGTATAGTATAACACATTGCCCTCGAATTTGCAATATTTTACCGTAATTTTTTCAGAATTTTACCTGAATTTTGCTTAAAAAAATATTTTTTTGGAAAAAGGGGTTGACAAATTACTATATTTTTGGTATAATATCAACGTTGCACAATTGATCCACTAGCTCAGGCGGTAGAGCACCTGACTTTTAATCAGGGTGTCCCGGGTTCGATTCCCGGGTGGATCACCAAATGATTTTGTCAATATCACTTGACACAATTTACGCAAAGAATTTTAGCAAGTT
>CANDVA010000005.1 GCA_947389015.1 uncultured Clostridia bacterium
CGCAAGCCTTTTTGAAAAAAGGCTTGACGAAAAACTTTTATTCCGCGCTTCGCGCAGAGGGTGCTGCTAATATAAATTCTGATTAACCGCATAAAAAAGGACAATGCCTATGAATATTTACGACTATTCTCCGCGAAAGCTGAAAAGCTACTTTGAATATATCGGCGAGAACCCCGCCAAAGCTATGATCATCTACGACGGTATCTACCGCCGCGGAATGAAAAGCTTTTCGGAATTTAACTTTGCCGAGCGCATTACCGGACGCCTGAATTCGGATTTCGACTTCGCCCTGCCGCGGATAGTCGAAAAACGCGAGTGCGAGGACGCGGCTAAGCTCCTGCTCGAGCTCTCCGATGGAGAATACGTCGAGACCGTACTCATGCGGCAGATGTTCGGAAACTGTATTTGCGTCTCCACACAGGTCGGCTGCAATATGGGCTGCAAATTCTGCCAAAGCGGACTGTTAAAAAAGCGCCGCAGCCTCACCACCGCCGAAATAACGGGGCAGGCACTCGCTATCTCGGCGGCGTTCAATTGCCGTATCGACGGTGTATCGGTTATGGGTATCGGAGAGCCGTTCGATAACTTCGAGGCGGTCGCGGACTTCTGCGAGCTTATCACCGAGGACAGGGGGCTTGCCGTTGGCCGCCGCCACGTTACGGTCTCGACCTGCGGTATCGTGCCGAAAATTTACGAGTTTGCCGACCTGCCGCGCCCCTGCAATCTCGCGATAAGTCTTCACGCGCCCGACGACGAGCTGAGGAGCGTGCTTATGCCGATAAACAAAGCCTACCCGATAGCAGATATAATGCGCGCGGCGGAGTATTTCTCCGATAAGACGCACCGCCGCGTAACGCTTGAGTACGTTATGTTAAAAGGTATCAACGATACGCCCGACCATGCAAAAAAGCTTGCAAAGCTCATCGGTAAACGCGATTTTTATATCAACCTTATCCCGTATAATTCCACCGACAGCGGTTATAAAAAGTCAAGTCCCGAGACTGTCTCGGAGTTTTGCGCGGTGCTCAAGGAAAACGGTGTTATCGCGACAAAGCGCCGCGAATTCGGCGCGGATTTAAACGCCGCCTGCGGTCAGCTTCGCGCGGATTATACGGGGAAAAAATAATAATGCAACCTTTTCGCGTATTGGCTCGTGTTATTTACAGAGGTGATGAACAGTGGGGGAATTTCAATCGGATATATCCGCGAAAAGGCTGCTCGAGCTTTACTCCGATATGATATACCGCATAGCGTTCGCCAGAACGCAGAACAAGGCGGACGCCGAGGATATAACGCAGAACGTGTTCCTGAAATATATCGACTCCAACAAGCGCTTTAACGACGAGGAGCACCGCAAGGCGTGGCTGCTCCGCGTGGCGGTGAACTGTACGAACGACTTCGTAAAAAGCGCGCATTACCGTAACCGCGCCCCAATCGAGGACGTACCCGACGCGGAGGTGCATATCGAGGAGAACAGCGAGATATATTACGCAGTGCAGAGCCTGCCCGAGAAATACAGGCTCGCGGTGCATCTTTTTTATTACGAGGATATGAGCGTAGCGGAGATATCGGCGTTGACGAAGATCAAGGAGACTACCGTCAAGTCGCAGCTTTCGCGGGCGCGCGATATGCTCAGAAAAATCTTGAAGGAGGCGCAGTATGAGCTTTAAAGACGAGTACGATAAATTTCAGCGGCAGATCGCTCCCGATAAAGAATTCCTTGAGCGCCTTGCCGAAAAAATGGACGCCGAAAAGCAGGTAAAAAAAAAGAGAATTAAAATAGGTGCGGGGATAGTCTCTGCCGCGGCGGTATGCGCGGCTGCCTCGCTTATAATTGTTGCGAACACGGAAAAAACGCCCGAGCCTCCTCCCGATATAATCGGAGTGGGCGCGGACAAGATAGAATATGTCGAAGGGCTGTTCCCTTACGGCAGTTCAGCGTCGGGGGATATCGCGGAGCTTGCGGAAATGCTCGCGGACTCCGAAACGACCGTCTACGGAAGTCCGAACACGATGTTCAACTTTGACGACAAGCTTGATGAAACCGAAAAAAACGCTCTCGCGGAAAAGCTCCGAAATGCCGTTCCGACCGACGAAGAGCCTAACGGTGACGCTATGAATTATATGGCGACAAACGACGGAAAGGTCGTCAAGTTTTCGGTGACGGTGGATATTCTTTCAATAAGCGAAAATAATTTTAAGGTATAAAAGATCGGAGTGAGGAATTATTGAAATGCTCCCCTTTTGTCAGACGATATACCGTTGTAAGACTGACAAAAGGGGTATTTTTATTATTTAATATTTAAATGACAATATTAAGCAAATGATTACTTAACCGATCGGGAATCGTAAAGTAACAAAAACCAATAATTTAAGTATCATTTTAATGCAATATATACTAAAAGCAATGGAAATATTTAGCCAAAAAGACTATTGAAAAAACGATTACAATTTGTTATACTGTTGATAGGGGATTTTATCCCGTGTAAAAAATAAAACCAGAGAGGTGCTTAACATGAGTTTAGAAATCATTGGTCAGAGCATTCCGAATATGCCCTGGCAGGATCGCCCCGAGGGGTGTAAAGACGTTGTTTGGCGTTATGACGCAAATCCTATCATCCCGCGCGATCTGCTGCCTAACAGCAATTCGATCTTCAATTCCGCGGTCGTTCCTTTCGAGGGCAAGTTCGCGGGCGTATTCCGTGTTGACGATAAGGAAAGAAATATGGCTATCCACGCGGGCTTTTCCGATGATGGTATCCATTGGAACATCAATCCCGAAAAGGTTGAGTGGATCAATGACGACCCGCTGACCAAGGAAGCAAACCCGTGGCAGTACGGCTACGATCCCCGCTGCGTATGGATCGAGGACAGATACTGGATCACCTGGTGCAACGCATACGGCTGGAAGCCCACTATCGGCGTGGGCTGGACAAAGGACTTCAAGGAGTTCCATCAGTGTGAAAACGCGTTCCTGCCGTTTAACAGAAACGGCGTACTGTTCCCGAGAAAGATCAACGGCGAATACGTTCTGTTCTCCCGTCCGTCCGACAGCGGTCACACTCCGTTCGGCGATATGTACTTGTCGCACTCCAAGGATATGATGTACTGGGGCAAGCACAGACACGTAATGGCTCCCGATAAGGGTTGGGAGTCCAAGAAGATAGGCGCGGGTCCTATCCCGATCGAAACCTCCGAGGGCTGGCTGGTATTCTATCACGGCGTTCTTGAGAGCTGCAACGGCTTCGTATACAGCTTCGGCGCGTGCATTCTTGACAAGGATCAGCCTTGGAAGGTAAAGTACCGCTGCAAGGAATACCTCATCAATCCGCGCGAGTACTATGAGTGTGTGGGTGATGTTCAGAACGTAACGTTCCCCTGTGCCGCTCTCTGCGACAAGGATACGGGCAGGATCGCGATCTACTACGGCTGTGCCGATACCGTCGTTTCGATGGCGTTCTGCTACGCAGAAGAGGTCGTTGAGTACGTTAAAGCTCACTCCAACTAAGCCTCTCTTTCGCAATAAAACAAATCAAATGCCGTGCTGCAAAGCACGGCATTTATTTTAATTCTGATGTTTGATCTGCTCCGCGCTTATCGGCTCATACGTTGAAAGCCTGCTCGAATTCAGATTCTCATGGTGCATATCCACCGCGGTTATCTGATGATTATCGTAGGTAGTGTAATAATATATACCTCTGCTGCAGTTGCAGCAGCAGGTGTACCGCGTTATCTGATACTTCCCGCCCGAAAGCTCGCAGCAGCCCCGCACATTCTCCACCGATCCGATGATGTGAAAAAACTGCGAAACGCTCTCGCATTCCGCCTCCCCGCACACGGAGTTGCTCTTCGTAAAAGCCGCGCGTACGAACCGCGATTCGGAAGAAATATCTCCCGGCAGCCCTATCGCGCCCATTCCGCGGCTGTATGCTTTAAGCGGGAGCGAGCTGCAAAAATGATTTTGCGGCTCCTTTGCCGAAAGACACATATAATTATTAAGCTGTAACATCTGCTGCGGAAACTCGGGGTTGTTAGTAAGCACGCTGACGGGATTATCGTAGACGTGAAATCCGCTTTCCGTTGACTCGACCACGACCGATCCCGACTTATCCGCAATGATCCAGTGCAGCTGCGCGGCGGGATACGCGTCCGAAAAAGCCCTGTCGACAAGGTTTATCTTTTCCAGCAGCGTCCTCGCCTCGTCCAGATCACGGCACTGTCCGATTATAAACGGTATAAATTCATGCGGCGCGAGATTGAATTTCCCGTCAATCGGCTCTCCGTACCGCGCTGTGCCCACGAAATTCAGTCCCGCCATTCCAAGCCCTTTTTCGTTCACACAGTCATAATACAGCGGACAGCCGTCTGCAATATGCGCCATACCGATCATAGCGTAATGCTCCGCGATCTTGCCCGACTCGCCAAAATCAAAGCAGTAGCACCGCGGCGTCACGGTGATCTTATCTCCATAGGAAAAATCATAGTCCAAAGTTCTGCCGAAATAAAAGTTCTTTTTAGCAAATCCGATAGCAGTACACATAAAAGCTCCTCCTGGCAAAAATCTCTTAGAACCCGTACCGATAGCGCAGGTGTACGGATCTTCGGGCATAATTTGGTCGATGTCAAGGGAAAGCAGTGCGGACAGCGGCAAAATTTGCCGAAAAGACGTGCTCCGAAACTGTTGGTATAGGTTCTTACAATAGTTTACTGCGCATATCGGTCAATTATTCGATTTTCCCGCAATACACATTTTACCGTTTTTTTCCGTAACTTGACAAAGTATTGCGCGATTTATCCTTGAAATTGACAAGCGATATTATAATATGATAAAATAAGTTTAAAAATTAAAAAAATTTTTTAAAAAAGATGTGACTTTCGGAAAAATTTCCCGTCTTAATGTATAGAGGGGAAAAACGGGGGTGAGAGAATGGAAGACAATGAAATAGTGCGGCTTTTCCTGCAGCGCGACGAACGCGCGCTTAACGCGCTTCAAAGCAAGTACGAAAAGCTGTGCCGCTCCATTGCCGAAAATATCCTTAAAAACCGCGCCGACGCCGAGGAATGCGTCAACGACGCTTACCTCAAGGTGTGGAACTCGATCCCTCCCTACGAGCCTAAATCACTTGCCGCGTTCGTCGCGAAGGTCGCGAAATATACCGCGCTCGATATCTACGATACATATCATTCCAAAAAGCGCGGCGGGGGCGATATCCCCATATCGCTGGACGAGCTTGACGACCTTGTATCAAGCGGCAGCTCGGTCGAAAGCGGCGCGGAGACCCGTGAGATACTCGCGGCGGTAAACGACTTTCTATCATCGCTTTCGGGCGAACGGCGGCGAATATTCGTAAACCGCTATTGGTACTTTTACAGCACCGCGGAGCTTGCGGAAATGTACGGAATGAGGGAGCATAACATCATAGTTTCGCTCGCCCGAACGCGTAAAGCGCTCAAAGAATATTTAAGAAAGAGAGGTTTTGAAATATGACCGACAGGGATTTCCTTGAGCTGTTCAATAAGATCGACGACAAATTTCTGGAAGAAGCTCAGCACGATCAGCGCAGACGCCGTATCAGCGGACAACGCATTTTCAACACGCTTTCAACGATGGCAGCATGCATGGCGATAGTAATAGCGGCAGTCCTGCTGGTCTCTTCATTTATCAGCAGCGGGCAGTTTGCGCTGACCGGCTCCGCTCCCTCCGCACAGACCTCGGGCGGCGTTTCTCCGGGCGCGGCAAACGGAACGTCCTCAGAGGACAGCAGCGTCCCGATCTCCCCCTCCGATCAGACGCTGTCGGTGACGAGCAGCGTTCTGAGCTTTCTGCGGCATGGTGTTGAGCTTGATTTGCCCAAGGAGGACTATTACCGCGCGTTCGCGGTCGCTGAGCCCGAGATGGTCGACGCCGTATTCGCTTTCTCGGTTCGGCTTTCGGACGGCTCGCTCAATACCCGCATACCCACGCGTATGTACGTTTTCGCGAACGGTTCTCCTATCGCCTTCAAGTACAGGAGCAACGAATCTGCCTTCCGCGATTTCACTATCGTTCCCGAGACAGACTACTCCCTGCCTGTCTCGTTTGAGGCAAGCGCGGATGTGAACGCTATCTCGGTCGTGTGCGTATTCTTCCCGGGAGACCCCGAGCGGCAGACCTGCCTTATCGAGACCGCGGGCAACGTATGCGGCGTAAAGGAGATCATCCAAACGTCCCTCGGAGAAGAGGACCTTATCGAGATTGGCACCGTCGAGTACAACTCGAATTTCGTGACTGTCACAAGCGACCCGAACACGGTTCCCGTAAACGGTCACGTTTGGGATCGGGATATTCCCGCCGACAGCGCCTATTTGATTGCGTCGCTCGGCACGGCATTTGGCGGCGACGATACATCCGACGAAGAATATGACGGACCAAATCCGCACTACATTATCGCACTGGTAAACGGAAAGCCTGTCGATATATTCGGCGGCGGAGACCCGTTCTGTCTTAACGGGAACAACTATCCCCAAAAGGGTCTGTTTTACCGATACATGATACCCGAAGAATATCTTCCCGAAAACAGCACGCTCCAGATCATTGCGCTCCCCTCGGCAGTGACCTCATGGCGCGATATGGATCTTGCTTCCGACTGTTTCGGGATAGTATAAAAAAATTAAATAAATTGGAGGAAAACATTATGTTCAACAAAAAACACATCACCGCCATTGCGGCACTCTCTCTTTCGGCTATGCTCCTTGCGGGCTGTCAGGAAAACGCGGAGCCTATCAACATTATCTCTCCCGCCGCGGCAGGAGAGCAGCAGACCTCAACGACCGAGCCCGCTCCGTCCGCTCCCGCGGCTGCGAATGAAACGGCAGACATCTCGTCCTCGAATGTCACCGAAAGCAGGACTGCCGAGCCCACCGCGATGATCAACGTCAATTGTGCGATACCCGACAGCGCACCCGCGCAGGCGGCTCTGCTCAAGACCTCGCCGCTCTGGTTCGAGGACGGTCTGCCCGAACAGCTCCTGCTCAACGATGTTCCTAATATCTTGAAGGAAAGGCGTGTAGACGAGAAGTTCCCCGACAAGGAAGAGCCTATCTATATCTGCCCCGAGGACAAGCTGCTGGTCATGGGCTATAACGGCAACGGCGGCGGCGATATCTCTTTCTGGTATCATGATGATTATATGTACGGAACTCTCCGCAGTTTTTTTGACGTATACGACGTAGCTCGTGAGATATTCACCGATAAGACCCTCAACGGCTTTACTCCCGAGGACGCTGTAAGCAGAGCCACCACGCTGCTTGAACAGCTCGGCATAACCAATCTCGGCACTCCCGAGGTATGGGCGGTAAAGGCGGACAAGGCTAACGAAGTCCTTAGCAGAAGGGAATGGCAAAATAAGGACGGCACACCGACCGAGTGGAAACAGTGGACAGAGGACGACGAGGTATACTATCTTACTTTCCCCGTTGAATTCAACGGCATTCCCGTTGCGTTTTCGGGCTCAATGTCGGGCGGCGCTACCCACTATGGATTTGGTAGCGAGTTCTACACGGACGGCACAGGTGTTAAGGTAACCGTCACCAAAGACAGGATCGTAGATATAGAGGGCTGGCCGCTCCCGTCCGCGGACGCGGAGACTGTCGGCACAGTCGATATAAACATATCCGCGCAGCAGGCGCTCGATATTCTCGCCGAGAGCCACAGCGCCGAAGATTTCCCCTCCGCGATAAACGTAAACGAATGCAGTCTCGTATATGTTATTACCGAGAATAATTTGGATACGAGCGAGCGTATTCTCCGACCCATGTGGAGGTTCGAGATGTCCTACGAGGGCGCATATTCCACTGACGGCAGCGTGCGTATGACAGAGTACGTAGACGCCGAAACGGGCAAGGGCTACTTTGAATATTGATAACCGTTCTATCCCAATTATAATAAAAACGGCGATCCGCAAGGATCGCCGTTATTCGTTGATATTATGCAAGCTCCTTGGCAAGAGAGGCTATCTGCGCTTCGCTCTCCGCGTTAAGCGCCGACTTGATCGTCACCGTAGTATCGGTAAACGTGATGTTCTTGCTCTTCTCGAACATTCCCTTTATTACCTTGGCGGCGGTGGGAGCCCAGCTTCCGTTCTCGATAATGCCTATCGTGCGGTTCTGATAATTGCGCTCGGTGAGGTGAAGTATAAAGTCGCGCATAAACGGGAATATCTCCGCGTTGTAGGTGGTAGTTGCGAGCACGAGCTTGCCGTAGCGGAACGCGTCCTCAACAGCCTCCGACATATCGTCGCGTGCAAGGTCGGTTACGGCGACCTTTGGGCAGCCGTTCTCCTTGAGCTTCTCCTCAAGCAGCAGCGCCGCCTTTTTGGTGTTGCCGTAAACTGACGTATACGCGATGACAACGCCCTCGCTTTCCACGCCGTAGCTCGACCAGATGTTGTACAAATTCAGATAGTACCCGAGATTTTCGAGCAGCAGCGGACCGTGCAGCGGAAGTATCTTCTCGATCTCCAGACCCGCTGCCTTTTTGAGCACCGCCTGAACCTGAGCGCCGTATTTGCCGACGATACCGAAATAGTAGCGGCGAGCCTCGCAAGCCCAGTCCTCGTCCGCGTCCAGAGCGCCGAACTTGCCGAAACCGTCCGCCGAGAACAGCGCCTTGTCAGCGTCGTCATAAGTCATAATGACTTCGGGCCAGTGAACCATAGGCGCGGTGATGAACGTCAGCGTATGTTTACCGAGCGGAAGGGTATCATTCTCGCCGACAACGACCTGCTTGTCCGCGAAATCAATGTTGAAAAACTGCCCCATCATCACAAAAGCCTTAGCCGAAGCGACGATCTTCGCGCTCGGATACTTGTCCGCGAACACCTTGATATTCGCCGAGTGATCGGGCTCCATATGCTGAACCACCAGATAATCGGGCGTCCTGCCGCCGAGCGCCTTTTCAAGATTGCTCAGCCACTCGTCGCCGAAATGCGCGTCGACCGTATCCATTACCGCTATCTTCTCATCTAGGATAACATAAGAATTATATGCCATTCCGTTAGGGACGTCGTACATACCCTCAAACAGGTCGATCTCACGGTCGTTCACGCCAATGTATTTGATATCATTAGTTATTTCCATAATTTACCTCCGAGAATTTATTCTACATACCGATTATATCACATTTTATCAATTAAGTCAAGACTGCCTCGGCAATTTCTCCTCTTTATCTATAAATTTCCCCGTTACCTCGACATTATGTTTATTCGTTCAAAAACCCATCCGCCCAGAGCTTTTTCGACAAAAATCGACAAAAATTTTATTGGATACAAAAAGTATACTTTTCCATGAAAATCAATTTTGCGCGATTGTTATCGCAAAAGTTCGAGTTTGGAAAATTTTTCCAAAAAATTCCTAAAACCCCTTGCAATATTTTCCAAAATATGGTAAAATAAAATCACACCGAAAGACAAGGTGACGAAAAACCCGTGCGGACAAGCTAAGCTTGCCGATCAACGGAAAACATTGGAGGAAAATAAAAAATGACAAATCAGATCAAAGTACTTATCGGAAACGACGCCGCGGATTGCGGAATGGCATGGGCAGGCGCTCTCAAGAACGCGGGGATGTACGCGATAACGCGCAGATGCGACGGGAATTCGGTGCTGAATTCCATTAAATCCGAAGCGCCCGACGCAGCGGTGCTCGAGGCAAAAATGCCGTTTTGCGACGCGATCGAGGTTATCCGCAGGCTTAAGGTCGAAAAGAAGTACGTTCCCAACGTGATCATCGTATCCAACAACGCCGACCCCACTCTTGAGCGCGAAGCGGCGTCCCTTGGCGCGACGTTCGCGCTCAAGCCTCTCGACCCGCAGTTTCTCGTTGACAAGATAAACCGTCTCTGCGGAGTAGCCGAAAAAACGCCCGACGTTCCCGACGAGACCGATCTCGAGTGCGCCGTAACGGAGATAATCCACCAAGTCGGCATACCCGCGCATATCAAGGGCTATCACTATCTCAGAACCGCGATAATGCTTTCCGTCAACAACGACGAAATGATAAACAGCATCACCAAGCTGCTCTACCCGACGGTAGCCAAGCAGTACGAAACGACCTCCTCGCGCGTTGAGCGCGCTATCCGTCACGCGATAGAAATAGCATGGGACAGAGGCGACATCGACGTGCTCACAAAAATATTCAGCTACACCGTCCACATTTCAAAGGGCAAGCCCACCAACTCGGAATTCATAGCGCTCATCGCCGACTATCTTCGTCTGAAATTCAAGCAGAAAGCCAACAATAAGGGCGCGCTTGCGGTATTCTGATACATATATAAATATCGCCGAGCATATGCCCGGCGATATTTTTGGCTTTTTTCTGAAACTAAGTGAGAGTTTCCGTTGACTTATCCGTTAAATAGATGAAAGGCAAATTAGAACCCGTATCGACGACACGGGTTCCGAAAGGAGCAGCCAATGGATAACGGTGCAAGTAGCTACCGCCGTTTCCTTGCCGGCGACGAAAGCGGTATCGTTGAAATTATAAGGGACTACAAAGACGGACTTATCTTATATCTTAACGGGTATACGAAAAACATACATATTGCCGAGGAGCTTATGGAGGAGACTTTCATAAAGCTTGTGGTGAAAAAGCCGCGTTATTCCGATAAATTTTCATTTAAGACGTGGCTGTATACGATAGGAAGAAACGCGGCGATAGACTGGCTGCGTCAAGGCTCGCGGAGCGTGAGCGTTCCTTTCGAGGATATGGAGGAATATCTCGCGGACGAGGACGATCTCGAGCGTTCCTACATAAAGGAGGAGCAGAAGATAGCTCTTCGCCGTGCCATGGGAAGGCTCAAGGAGGAATACGGTCAGGCGCTGTATCTGTCGTATTTCGAGGACTTGTCAAATGCGGAGATAGCCAAGATAATGAATAAAAGCAAGCGTCAGGTGGAGAACCTTATATATCGAGGAAAGCAATCGCTTAGGTCTGAGCTTGAAAAGGAGGGCTTTGTTTATGAAGAATTATGAAAAAGTAGCGGAAAGCGTATTTAAGCGCAGTGAGGAACTGATCGCGCTGAATAAAAAGCGCAGGCGCGACAGGCTGATAAATATCGGAGCGACTGTGGGCTGTCTCGCAGTTGCGGGTGCGGTCGGAATAGGCGTGTGGAAAAATGCGGGACGTTCAAACATACAGGTCGTCAGCGATATATACCGGCAGCAGTCGGGCGCAGACGCAGCTCAGTCGGCAGGTCAGCTTGCCAATGACGAACAAGACCACATCAACGAGGACTACCTTATTATCGACCGATATATTCCGTCGGACTCGTCGGGTATAGACGCCGTCGGCGCGGAAAGCAGTGAAATTTCAAGTGCGGAAAGCAGTGAAATTTCAAGCGTGGAAAACAGCGAAATCTCAAGCGCGGAAAGCTCCGTCATTACAAACGATGAAATCTCGGGCGTTTCCGATACAGTTTTTCCCGCACTCAGCCAATCAGTACCAACGTCGGACAGTGAGCCCGAGCCCGTGAAAGTACTTACCGTGATCGAGGAATACGGCGCTGCCGATACCATTCCCGACAGCGCTCCCGAAAACGGAACCGTACTGCTTACCGACGCTTTAAAGGATGCAATGGAGGCGTACGGCTACATGGATGAAAACGGAGATATAACATACCACGTCGCCGCGTATTATTACGATAACGGCGTTCCTGTTGACGCAAATCTGTCCGATATCCGCGAGTACGAGTGGAACAGATTGTGCGGACACGGCTATCTGTGCGAATTTGAAACGTGCGGCAGAAACTGGGGCAGCGAGGTCGAGCACCATTTTTGCATGAGGCTCACGCGCGAGCAGCTCGAGAGCTTTGTTCCCGCCGAAAATTACGGCTGCACGCTCTGCCTTTACGGAGAGTGCAAGAGAAGATGTATTCTTTCGCAGGACGACACCGAAAACTCCGTAACATCTGTGCCGCAAAATCAGGGCTATCATCACGATTGGGGCACCGGGAACGGAAACGGCTATGGTTATGGCAACGGATACGGCGGCGGACATCACAGTGGTGGACATCACGGCGGTCATTGCTGATAAAAGTTATCCCGACGATATCAAATATCGTCGGGATTTTTTGATCTTATGGTGTCTTGATGCGCGTTTTTAAAACACTTGCATTATCCGAACGGTCTCTCCGTGGGGTAGGGCAGGGTCTGAGGCTGATTGTAGGCAATGTCGCCTATGCCGAGCATTTTCAGCACCTCAAAAATAAGGTTTCCGCAATGGCTGAACGCTACCGCGCCGTGGTGCGGATAGCGCTTTTGAATGAGAACATGACGGTAAAATCTTCCCATTTCGGGGATAGCGAATACGCCGATTCCGCCGAACGAACGCGTCTTGACGGGCAGCACCTCGCCCTCCGCAACGTATGCGCGGAGCACGCCCTCGCTGTCGCATTGCAGACGGAAGAACGTAATGTCCGACGCGGCGATATCGCCCTCGAGCGTACCGCGCGTGAAGTCGGGTTCGCTGTCCTTCGGCTCGAGCAGTCTGTGCTGGATAAGTTGGTACTTGACCGCTCTGTCCGCGCAGAGCTTGCAGGCGGGAGTATTGCCGCAGTGGAATCCCATAAACGTATCGGTCAGCTGATACGGGAACTTGCCCTCGATATCCTGCTTGTACAGATCGGCGGGAACGGAGTTGTTGATGTCGAGCAGCGTTACCGTGTCGCCCGTAATGCACATTCCGATATACTCACTGAGAGCTCCGTAGATGTCGACTTCGCACGAAACGGGAATGCCGCGCGATACCAGACGGGAGTTCACATAACACGGTTCAAATCCGAACGCCTCGGGGAAAGCGGGCCAGCACTTGTCGGCAAACGCGACATATTTACGCGAGCCCTTGTGCTTCTCCGCCCAGTCGAGCAGCGTGATCTCAAGCTGTGCCATACGCGCGTTCATCTCGGAGTAGTACTTGCCCTCGCCCATTTCCTCCGCCATTTCCTTGCAGATGTCGGGAATTCTCGGGTCGTCGGCGTGAGCCTTGTACGATACGAGCAGGTCAAGCTCGGAGTTCTCCTCGATCTCAACGCCAAGCTCGTACAAGCCCTTGATGGGCGCGTTGCAGGCGAAGAAGTCCTGAGGACGCGGACCAAACGTGATTATCTTCAGACCGGATAAGCCTATAAGTGTACGCGCGATAGGAATGAATTCGCCGATCATCTTCGCGATGTCCTCCGCAGTGCCGACAGGGTACTCGGGGATATACGCTTTCAGGTGACGCATACCGAGATTATAGGAGCAGTTGAGCATACCGCAGTACGCGTCGCCGCGCCCGTTGATAAGGTCGTCGCCCGTTTCCTCGGCGGCGGCCGCGTACATTACGGGACCATCAAACTTTTTCGCGATAAGCGTTTCGGGAGTCTCGGGACCAAAGTTTCCGAGGAATACGACAAGAGCGTTGCAGCCCGCCGCGTTCGCCTCGTCTACGGCTTTAAGCATATCAAGCTCGTTCTCGACTGTGGTTTTGCACTCGTAAACGTCGATGCCCGACTTTCCGCAAGCCTCGACAACCGCCGCTCTGCGGCGCTCCGAAAGCGAGATGATAAAGCAGTCGCGGGATACGGCGATTATTCCGAGCTTTACCTGTGGAATATTAGTAAGCATAACAAATACCTCCATAATTACATTTTATTTAATATAGGGAATAATCCCTTTAATGTCGGGTAAATTTGCCTGAATTGCTTGTAGCGTTCTTCGTAAAGCGCGGCAAGCTCGGGTTCGGGAGAGGTTATTTCCTTGATTTTAAACAGCTCGGTCGATGCCTGCCGAACGGTTTTCCATTCTCCGCAGGCAACCGCCGCCAATATCGCGCCGCCGTAGCCGGGTCCCTCCTCGGTCTCGACGGTGCATATGTCGATGTTGAGAACGTTCGCGAATATTTTACGCCAGAGCGGACTTTTCGCGCCGCCTCCGCAAATACGGCTTATTTCGATATTCAGTCCCAGCGATTTCGCGACCTCGAACGAATCCCTCATCGCGAACGCCACGCCCTCAAGCACTGCCAGCTTCAGCGCCGCGCGGTCGGTGTCCGGTGACAAACCTATGAACGTGCCGCGCGTTTCGGTATCGTTTATCGGCGAACGCTCGCCCATAAGGTACGGCAGGAAGAAAACGCGGTTCTTTCCGAGCAGCTCGGTCGGTATCTTAGCCTCCTCGCCCGTGTAATCGTTCGAGCCGAGAACGCTCTCCTGCCACCATTTATTGCAGCTTGCCGCTGAGAGCATACATCCCATAAGATGGAAGTTGCCGTCGGCGTGAGCGAACGCGTGAAGCGCGTTGTTCGGGTCAACGCGGAAGTCCTCGGAGGTGATAAATATCGTGCCCGACGTGCCGAGCGAGATGTTGCATATCCCGCTGCCGACAGTTCCCGTGCCGACCGCCGCGCCCGCGTTGTCGCCCGCGCCCGCGCATACCTTGACGCCCGCGGTCAGCCCCAGCTCGTTCGCAACGCTCTCTTTTAGTGTTCCTACGGTGTCGGCGCTCTCGTATATTTTCGGGAGCTGTTCCTCCTTTAAGCCGCAGATGTCGAGCATTTCCTTGCTCCAGCACTTGTTTTTCACGTCGAACAGCAGCATTCCCGACGCGTCCGAAACATCCGTGCAGAACGTTCCCGTAAACATATAGTTGATGTAATCCTTGGGTAACATCACCTTGACTATATTTGCGAAATTCTCCGGCTCGTGCTTCTTCACCCACAGCACCTTCGGAGCGGTAAAGCCCGCGAACGCGATATTCGCGGTGTACTCGGAAAGTTTATCCTTGCCGATGACGGTGTTCAGATAATCGGTCTCCTCACTCGTTCTGCCGTCGTTCCAGAGGATAGCGGGACGAATGACCTTATCGTTCCCGTCGAGAATGACAAGACCGTGCATCTGTCCGCAGCAGCCTATCCCCGCGACCTGCGACTTGTCAACGTCGGCGGTAAGCTCGCGTATTCCCGTGACTGTCTCTTTAAGCCAGTCCTCCGGGTTCTGCTCCGACCAGCCCGCCTGCGGAAAATACAGCGGATATTCTCGCGAAACGGTTTTCAATATCGCGCCCTTTTCGTCCATAAGCAGCAGCTTGACGGACGAGGTTCCCAAGTCAATACCAATATAAAGCATATTATTCCCTTTCTTTCAGAAAATTATTTTTACTTTTGTCCCTGGTGCTGCTTAATTCGTCCGTCAAACCAACTGTAAATAGAAATATGTTTTATTTTCTTACGACGGGCATATAAGCGTACCCCGACTTATGCTCAAACGTATCGAATATCTCCAGCTCCTGAGCGCCGTTTTGAGCCATTTCAAATCCGTGCGCCGGCATGAAGTAATCCCTTATATACGCGAAAAGCTCCCAAGTTTCGCACTGTTCCTTGCTGACAAGCTGCGCGGTTTCTTTGTTCGTGTATGCCCGAATATACAGCGAAGCGGGGTTTTTGAAAACCTCAACGCCGTCGGGCTGCTCCTCCGTCATGACTTCACGAACAAATCCGTATGCGCGGTACTTTACGGCGAGCCAGAAGTTTACGCTGAGATTTATATCGTAGATCGGCAGCGCACATTCCGACAGCTTGCCGAACGCGGCTTGCTTATCCTCCTCCGACAGCGAATCCACCGCGGTGCTGAATTGTTCGGCGCTCGTGAAATCCTTTGCGTAAAGTATCTTTCCCGCGAAAATGGTCTCGGGCTTTTCGACGATCTCAAAACGCGCTCCACCAACCGAGATAGTCTCGATTATCTTTTCGGTCCGAAGCTCGGTGTCAAGCAAGTCGTCCACGGAAACGCGGAGCACCCGAGCCAGCAGCTTTAAATTATAAACGTCGGGAAGACACTCCCCGTTTTCCCATTTGCTCACTGCCTGCTCCGAAACGCCTATTCTGAGAGCTGTCTCTTTCTGAGAATAATTGTTCCTTGTCCGGAATTCCTTTACCCTTTTTCCAAAGTTGACCTGATTAAACATAATGTTTCCTCCTGTTATAATGATTTTCTGCACGCTTTTCCTGCCTGCACTTTCATTATAACCCGTATTCCGAGAAAAAACAATTATAAGTATGTTTATGGGAAAACCCCTCAAACACAACCGTGGGTTGTGTCGGGAGATACGATCTATCTCCTTGAGTTTTTATCGTCGAGACTATGAAACTACGCCGCTTTCCAATATAGTAAACTTAAGAGCGTCTGCGTCAAGCTCCGCTTCTGCGCCGTATGGTAATATGAATATCGGCGAGGCATGACCGAAATTCAACCCGTACAATATAGGCATATCGGTCAATCCGTATTTTACCGAAACGACCTCTCTCAGCCTTTCGGCATAAGGCTCAAAGCCCTGCTTGCTACGCATCTTTCCTATAATAACGCCATTTATTTGCTGCAAAAAGCCGCGCTCTCCGAGCCAATCGAAAAAGTCGGCGATGTAGTCGGGCGACAAGACCTCGGGAATGTCCTCGAAAAAGAAAATGCTGTCCTTGAAGTCCTTTTTTCGAGGAAAGATATCCAAATCCCGATCGTATTCGCGAAGAGTTCCGTGACCGCCAAATAGTTTTCCGCGAACCGTTCCCTTTCCTTGAACAAGCGTATATCCGTCATTCGGGATATATCTCCGCACATAATTCGGGTCTGTGTGATTATTCGGCTCAAAGCTCCAATCCTTTGACGGAAATATCTCTCCGATCGTCTTGTCGGAAAAGAACGTTCTCTTAAAGCTTCCGCGGCTGTATTCGTGCCAGCCCTGCGCTTCGGCGACCGTTGTCAGCAGATTGTCGCCGTAAAATGTCGACAATCCCGTGCGGCGGCAATAGAGGTGCAGAGTCATCACGTCGGAGTAGCCGCAGAATATCTTCGGATTGCTGCGCACAGTCTCCGCAGAGAGAAACGGAAGCAGCCTTGCGGAATCGCTGCCGCCGATATTCGCGATGATCGCCTTGACGTTTTTGTTTTCAAACGCCCAAAGGAAATCCTCGGCACGCGCACATGGATTTTCGTGAAGAAATTTTGTGCCGCGAAGCGCGTTGGGAGCGGTGACGACGTTCAGTCCAAGTTCCTCCAGCCGTCCGGCTCCGAGTCTGTACTGCCACCTCACGCGGGGCGCGCCCGCGCAGCCCCACGATGGGCTTATAACGGCGATGGTATCGCCGTGTCCGAGCATTTTCGGCTTGATAAGTCCGCCGGCGTTTTTCGGCATCATCCGCGCCCCTTTCAAGTACTGATTTTATTTTAAAGGAATTTTCAACAAATGTCAAGTAGTTTTAGATAAGTTTTTGAGAATTCGTGATGATACACTAATATTGAAGTTTTATTTTGTATATTTTGGCAGTGAATTTCATTTAATAAAGGTATTAGCTTAACGTAATACAGCTTTTATAAGGTTAAAAATAACTTTTCCGCGGGGCAAGCCCATACATTGAAAAATGCGCGGTAAAAGGAAAAAGCGGAGCCGAAACTCCGCTTCTCCGTATGAGGATAGTTTTACTGCTGTGGATAAGTACAAATCTGGTGAGATATTTGGTAAGGTGATTATTCCGCTTCAACTGTAACGACGTCATAGCCGTCCGTCGCGGTACCCGTATCGGAGCCGCCGACGAACAGAGCGAGAAAGGCAATTGAGACCGAGAGCGCTATGACTGCGATATGGCTTTTTTTCATCTTGCTATCCTCCGTAATATATTGTACAAAGCGTACAAGTCTGAGGGCGGGATAATTGGGAGAAATATTTTTTCGGCAGGTAAGAAAAAATTTCCGCCCCCACACTTCTGCGATCCAATGAAAACAATATGATCTTTCGGGGAAATTATCCTTAAATATTTACCCCTCTATTATATAAAACGTTAAAAAGAGCAAAATGTTACACCTTTTTTGAAAATTTTTTTATTTTTGTAGAATGACACAAAATACGGTGTTGAATATTGTGCAAGGTGACAACGCATAATCATAACAGCCGTATCAAATGACCGATACGGCTGTACACAATTTATAATGTATCAATAAATTTTGCGAACGCTTTTTTCCCTTCGTCGGTGCGCTTGAAAACTCCCGCGTCGTTAAGAAGCTGCGCAAATACCGACCCCACCTCTTCACGGATAATACTTTGCGCCGTGTCCGCGTTGAAATCCTTGCGGCGCGCGAGAATGTCGTTCGCCCATTCCGCATGAGAGGCTATCTCGGGTACGGCGGCGATATCCTCGCCTGAGAGCATAGCGGTCTCGAGCCGTACAAGCTCCTTTGCGAGCCGCGGCGGAAGCACTGCCAGCCCCATTACCTCGATAAGCCCGATGTTCTCTTTTTTGATATGGTGAAACGATGGGTTGGGGTGGAACAGCCCGAGAGGTCTTTCCTCGGTCGTAATGTTGTTGCGGAGCACAAGGTCGCACTCGTATGCGCTGCCGTTCTTGCGCGCTATCGGTGTTATCGTATTGTGCGGAACGCCGTCCGTCTCGGCAAATATCGCCGCCGACGGGTCGCTGTAACCGCGCCATATGTCAAGAATGTGTCCGCAGGCGGCGGATAGCTCGCGGCGGTTTTCCGAACGCAGACGAATGACCGACATTGGCCACTTCACCGTTCCCCCGTCGACCTCGGGGAATTTTCCGAGCGTGAACGTTTTCTCGATAGGCGCTTTCTCCATAGCGAACGTATAATTACCGCCTTGAAAATGCTCGTGACTGAGTATAGAGCCGCCCACTATCGGCAGATCGGCATTTGAACCCACGAAATAGTGCGGAAGTATATCAAGGACATCAAACAGCTTATTGAATACCGACGCGTCTATCTTCATGGGGATATGCTTCTCGTTGAACACGATGCAGTGTTCGTTGTAATAGCCGTAAGGGGAATACTGGAGCTGCCAGTCCTCGCCGTTTATTTTCAGCGGCACGGGACGGAGATTTTGCCGAGCGGGGTGGGTAAGATGTCCCGCAAATCCCGCGTTCTCGGGGCAGATCTGGCACTTGGGGTATTTGGCGGTGACGGCGTTTCTCGCGGCGGCGATATCTCGCGGATCTTTCTCGGGTCTGGAAAGGTTTATCGTGATATCAAGCGTACCGAATTCCGATTCGTATGTCCACTTGACATTCTTGGCAATGCAGCCCGCGCGGACGTAATTCAGCGCCTTGCAGAACTCATAATACCAATCGGTAGCCTCCTCAGGCGAGCGTTCGAGACGGCTGTTGAATTCGCGGATAACTTCGTGCGGAAAAGGAGTTACCGTGCCCATCAGCTTGGTGTCGAGCAGGTCGCGGTACGCGGCGGTGTCCTCGATAACGCCGTTTTCGCAGGCGTAGTCCACAAGCTCGTTAAGTATCTCATTGACAGATTGCGAGCTGTCGGTATTCTGCGGTTCTTCCCAATTGTTTATTTTTAAAATTTCCATTAAACTGTTGCGGATAACGTATTGGTCTTCTTTAGTGGCGAGGTTATGCCGCACCGCATAGTCTATCAGTTTTTGTATTGAATTGCAAATCATTATCGGTACCTCATTTGTAAAAGTATTTATATATATTATAGCATATCATTTTGCGTTTGTTAATATCGTTATTCAAGGTTTTTATACCAAAATGAGATTTATTTTCGATATTTGTACAATTGCATTGCTTTTTGGTATATTGCTGGAAAAGCGATGTGTGCTGTAAAACCGGAATTTAGCGCAGTAATTCCGCAGCGCCCTCCGCGCGAAGCGCGGAATAAAAGTTTTTCGCCAAGCCTTTTTTCAAAAAGGCTTGCGGAGTGCAGAGGCGGCGCCTCTGCGCAGGCTTGGGCGGCAGCCCAAAACGCCGTGCGAAGCACGGCAGTTGCGCACACAGTGCGCAACATAGGCGCGAGCGCCGCACCGCCGCAAAGCGGCGGAACAAAAAAGGCGCTAAAAGGGCTTGGGGAAAAACAAGAGTTTTTCCCCAAATCAAGGATTTTGCCAACAGGCAAAATCCTTGATAAATTAGTTTTTTCTGCCGGTGGCAGAAAAAACTAATCAGCGACCAAAACCACTCTCTGCTAAGATAAATTCTGATTTACATTACTATAAGCGTCGCGCCAGCCGAATATAATCATCCAGAGTAAGCTCCTCCGCCCGTGCGGTAGTCTTTATTCCCAACTCCGCAAACAGTGCCGAAAGCTCCTCTTTGCTTTTATGCAGCTCGCCCGAGAGCGGATTGGTAAGCTGCTTGCGCCGCTGTGAGAAACCCGACCTTATCAGGCGGAACAGCAGCTTCTCATCCTCCGCGGAAAGCTCGTTGCGCTGACCGATCTCCATTCGGACAACGGCGCTGTCAACATTGGGCGACGGCATAAAGCTCCCGCGGCCGACCTTGAACATCAGCTTAGGTACGCTGTAATACCGCACGGCATACGATACCGCGCCGCACTCGCGCGAGCCCGTCGGGGCGCAGAGCCTGTCCGCCGCCTCTTTCTGCACCATGACCGTCATCGAGCGCACGGGCAGACGGCTCTCAAGCACGCGCATAATAACGGGCGACGTTATATAATAGGGAAGATTGGCGCAGACAACGGTCTCCGCGCCGTCGAGCTTTTCCGCTATGACCGCAGCGAGATCTGTCTCCATAACGTCGGCAAAAATGACCTCAACGTTGTTAAAATCCGCAAGTGTCTCCTCTAAGATCGGTTTCAGCTTTTCGTCGATCTCGACCGCGACGACCTTTTTGTAGCGTTTTGCAAGCTCGCGCGTAAGCACTCCCACGCCCGTGCCGATCTCTATCGCGCAGACCTCCGAGGGCTCGTCCGCGCCCTCCAGCCCCAGCTCCGCGATTTTTGGGCAGACGGACGGGTTTATAAGGAAATTCTGTCCCAGCGACTTAGTGAACGAAAACTCGTGTCGCGCGAACAGATCCCGTATAGTTCCGATGTTCGTAAGCTCCATTATCAGTACCCGTCGTTTTCCTCAAGGCTGTCGTCGTTATCCACCCAGTCGCTGACGAGGAACGTTCTGAACTCGTTCGGAGCGGTGCGCACGGTCACGCGCTCAATACCTGAATTGATTATCATTCGCTTGCACATGGAGCATGGCTCGACAGCGCCGTACAGCTCGCCCGTTTTCGCGTCGAGACACGCGAGATAAAGCTCCGCGCCGAGCATATCCGAGCGTGGCGCTGAGATTATGCAGTTTGCCTCCGCGTGAACAGAACGGCACAGCTCGTAGCGCTGTCCTTTCGGAACGCCCAGCGTTTCGCGGCGGCAGCTCCCGCGGTCGGAGCAGTTTATGCGCCCGCGTGGAGCGCCGTTGTAGCCCGTCGAGATTATCTCGTCGTTCTTGACTATTATCGCGCCGAAATTCCTGCGCAGACAAGTTCCGCGCTCGGCGACCGTCTGAGCTATATCAAGGTAGTAATTCGTTTTGTCAACTCTAGGCATATGTACCTCCTTGCAAGACAGCAAAAAAATGTCGTCTATTTTACTTATTTATATCATTATACACTATAATTGCCCGCTAACGCAATACCTTTATAAAAAAATCTTGCAATTCCCGAAAAAATATATTATAATGAACATATGACCCTCCTGCGACCCTGCGAGTTAAAAACCGTACTTAATTAACGAGAGGGGGTGCGGCAATGGACGACAAGGAAATCATCGAGCTGTATTTCGATCGCAGCGAACAGGCTATCCGCGAAACCGCGGAGCGTTACGGAGGACTGTGCGTGAGTATCGCGTACAATATTCTCGGCAGCCGCGAGGACGCGGAGGAAAGCATGAACGACGCGTATTTCGCCGTATGGAACGCTATCCCGCCCGCAAAGCCAGACAGTCTCCGCGCTTTTGTCTGCAAGGTGGCGCGGAATATGGCACTTAAACGTCTAGAATTCAACACCGCGAAAAAGCGAATGCCCAACGCTATAATACCGTTTGCGGAGCTTGAGGAGATGATCACGGACGGCAGCTCGCCGTCCGACGTTTCCGATGAGGAGCTGGGAAAGCTTATCGGCATATTCTTGAAAACTCAGTCCGCGGACGCTCGGTGCGTGTTCGTAAGGCGGTATTGGTACTTTGACAAGGTGTCGGATATCGCCAAGCGGTATTCGTTTGGCGAGAGCAAGGTGAAGTCTCTGCTCAGCCGCACACGAAACAGACTGAAGAAGTTTCTGATAATGGAGGGTTACGAGATATGAGAGCGGATTATTTGATCAAGGCGATAGGCTGTATCAACGGAGCGCTGGTCGACGAGGCGGAGGATTACAGACCTAAGCGGAAAAACCGCACGTGGATATGGGCAGCGGCTTCGGCGGCGTGTCTGCTGATAATAGTCGGCGCGGTATGTCTGCGGTCTTCGGGGCGTTTCTTAATAGCAGAAGATGGGCACGCCGATAAGCATATTGTGGTTCACACGGGCGGAAAAGCGGAGCGGTATACTGATTACACCGCTGTCGCCGAAAAAGGAACGGTCACGATAACAGACGAGCTGAAAACGCTCCTTGACCAGCATAAGGAGCCAGAGGAGATAGCGCCCGACGGTCGTATGGCGGAGGTCTTTTTCAACGTTCACGTATATGACGCGGGCGGCGCGGGTGCGGACAATGTGTACAGGACGTGCTTAGAGCCCTTGGGAATTCGATACGAGGAGCACGAGGGCTTTTCGGAAAGCGGGATAATTTCTCTTACAAGAGAGCAGATACTCGCCGTTAAATGTCCGCCGCAGTATGCGCTTGTTATCGAGCCGCTGGTGGTTGAGATAAACGAAAAATATCTAGATACCGTAGGCACAGACACGCTCAAGGTGAGGGTGATTTTGAACGTGGATTTTGAGGAGCTTCTTGAGGGTGTGGAGGTCGGAGACAGATCCGAGGTCATTGAGGAGCACGTTTCCATGCTTTCCGGCGAATACACGCGCGACTATGGAATAAACGGCATAAGCGCGGAATACAGCGGTCTATACAATGCGTCCTTTATTGGCGAGTTTAACGTTGAGCTTATCGCGCAAATGATAGCCGACCCGCGCACGGAAAGAGTATGCATAGACAACAGCGAAAAATATAAATAAGGAGAACTTATGAGCAACATCATCTGGTTTGACAAAGAGGGCGACCTTACAAAATGGGAAAGCCAATGCCTGCCGATAGGCAACGGCTATCTCGGCGCGTCGATGTTTGGCGGAGTACGCTGCGAGCGCATAGTGCTCAATGAAAAGAGCCTTTGGGCGGGAGGCCCCTGCAAAAACCGCCCAGACTACCGCGGCGGCAATAAGCGCGGACGTTACAAGTACGTTGCCGAGGTACAGAAGCTGCTCGCGGACGGCGATTACGAAAACGCCGTGAAGCTGCTCCCCGAGCTTACGGGCGATGGCGATTTCGGAGCGTATCAGCTTCTCTGCGACGCTGTGCTTGACTTCGACCTCCCCGACGGCGAGATTAAAGACTATATGCGAAAACTCGACCTCGATAAGTCGCTGTATTCCTGCGAATTCACGCTCGGGGGAGTACGCTGTTCGCGCGAGGCGTTCGCAAGCTATCCCGACAGGGTCATAGCGTTTCGGTTCTCGTGCAGTGAAAAGATGAATTTCACACTGAAATTGGAGAAAATCCACCCGTCGCGCATATTCACGGAGGACGACACATTAGTGTACAACGGCACGGTCGAGGACAACGGAATGCGCTTTGACGCGCGTTTCAAGGTGATTACGGACGGCGGGCTTGAAATTTTCTCGGAGGGTATTTTCGTGCGCGGTGCATCGGAGACGGTGATATACTTCACCGCCGCGACCGATTACGAGATGAATTACCCTGCCTACCGCAGCGGCACAGCCCCCGAAGCCGTGACCGCGCCGATAGTCAAAAGCGCTGCCGAAAAGGGCTGGGAGGCGCTTTACAGTACACATTACGCCGACTATTCGGCGCTGTATGACAGGGTAACGCTGAGACTGAACAGCGACATCGCCGTACTCCCTGCCGACAAGCTCCTCGCCGCTTATCGCGGCGGTGACCGCTCTGCAATGAACAGTTTGGAAACGCTCTACTTCCAATACGGGCGTTACCTGCTGATATCCTCGTCGCGCGGCGGAGCTCTTCCCGCTAATTTACAGGGCGTGTGGAACGAGAGCAACACGCCGCCGTGGTGCTGCGACTATCACATAAACGTAAACCTTCAGATGAACTACTGGGGCGCGTACAATACAAACCTCGCGGAAACAGCGTTACCGCTGATCGATTTTCTGGACAGTCTTCGCGAGCCGGGGCGCGTCACAGCGGCGGAATATTACAATATCGTTTCGGACGAAAACAACCCCGAGAACGGTTGGACGGCGCACACTCAGTGCTCGCCGTTCGGGTGGACCGCTCCCGGGTGGGAGTTTTACTGGGGCTGGTCGACCGCCGCAGTCGCGTGGCTTATGCAGAACATATGGGAGTATTATGAATTCACGGGCGACAAAAAAACGCTTCGCGAAAGGATATTCCCGATAATGCGCGAGAGCGTACGCTTTTATACGCAGTGGCTCCGTTACGACGAAAAGCAGGACAGACTTGTCTCAACGCCGACGTATTCTCCCGAGCACGGTCCCGTCACCGTCGGCAATACTTACGAGCAAAGCCTTATCGAGCAGCTTTTTATTGACTTCCTTGCCGCGTCGGGCGAGCTTTCCGAGGACGGCGAGCTTCAAAATAAGGTTCGCGGAATGCTGCCTAAGCTCAAGCCGTACCACGTCGGAAAAACGGGTTTGCTCAAGGAGTGGTTTGAGGAGGACGAGCCCGATTTCGACCACTCGCAGATACAGCATGGTCATCGTCATCTTTCCCACCTTATGGGCTTGTACCCGGGCAAGCGGATAACATCCTCGACGCCCGAGGTCATGAACGCGGCGAAAATGTCAATGAACGACCGCGGCGACGAGTCCACGGGCTGGGCAAGAGCGTACAGATTAAATCTGTGGGCGAGAACGGGCGACGGCAACCGCGCCCACAAGCTGCTCCGCGGACTTCTCGGAGACTGCACGTTTGAAAATCTCTGGGACTTCCACCCACCGTTTCAGATAGACGGCAACTTCGGAGGCTCGGCGGGTATCGCGGAAATGCTGCTGCAAAGTCACGAGGGAGTGATACGCTTACTGCCCGCTGTTCCGAGCGAATGGCAGAGCGGCGCGTTTACCGGCTTGCGCGCGCGCGGCGGCTTCGTCGTCGGCGCGGAATGGGAGAACGGAGCGGTAACGTCGCTGAACGTTTCATCAAAAAGCGGCGGTGAATGTACTGTAACGTTCCCGACAAGCGGCGGCGTAAGTGCGGCAAGGCTGAAGATAAAAGCGGGAGAAACCGTTAAGATTATGTAAAAAGAGGTAATAACAATGATAAAGCACGTGGTAATGTGGAAATTCAAAGAGGGCGAATACGATAATATGCTGCTGTTCCGAGAGCGCCTGCTCGCTCTTAAAGGCAAGATACCCGAGATACGTGCAATGGAGGTCGGCGTGAATATGAATCCCTCCGACCGCAGCTTTGACGCGGTGCTTATTTCGGAGTTCGACAGTCTCGACGCGCTGAAAACATACAGCACAAATCCGCTGCACGTTGAGGTGTCAAAATTCTGCAAGTCGATACGCACGCAGTCTGTGAGTGTGGACTATGAATTCTAAGAGAGTGACCCACGAATTTCCGCCCGTTTTTGACGAGCGCTCGCGCGTACTTATTCTCGGCACTATCCCCTCGCCGAAGTCACGCGAACAGGGCTTTTATTATATGCACCCGCAGAACCGATTCTGGAAAATACTGAGCGCGGTGCTTAACGAAAAACTCCCCTCGGATACAGAGGGGAGAAGATCGATGTGTTTAAGTCACGGTATAGCGCTCTGGGATGTGCTGGAGAGCTGCGATATCAGCGGAGCTGAAGACAGCTCGATAAAGAACGCCGTCCCGAACGACCTGAGGCGGATAATCGACAATTGCCCGATCCACGCGGTATTCACGACGGGAAAAAAGGCTCACGCGCTGTACGGAAAGCACTTCGCCGACCTTATGCCCGATATCTGCCTCCCATCGACAAGCCCCGCGAACAGAACCGTATCCGAGGAAAAAATGCTTGAGGAGTACAGACAGATAATGAAGTATTTATGATCGTCCCGTATACTCAAGCCCGTATTTCTCGTAAAAAGCGGTAATATCGCACTCGTTCCGTACCAGTTCCGCGTACAGGAGCTTTTTTTCCGCGGCGCTGTAAAATCCTATGGTTTTCTCGCCTGTGCAGACAGAGCTTTCTATCCTTATATCGCGCTGCGTAAAGCCCTCGGGTATCGGCAGCGCTTTTTTGTGCCTTTTCATATGTTACTCGCCCCGTTTCAGCTTTTCCTTGATCTTTATCCAACGCTCGCGCGTCTTGCTGCGCGACTCCTTAAGCTCTGCGGGGATACTTCGGAAGCGCATTATATCGTCGGTGATATTGTCGAGCATAACGAAAAATTCCTCCTGGATAACGCTTTCGCGGCGCTGCGACTGTCCGCTCATACAGCGCTCTATGACTGCACCGTAGCGGTCGTAGGCGCGCTTGACGGAGGTCTCCCAGGATATGTACACCTCGTTCATGGCGTGCTCGCCGATCTGATGTATCTCTTCACGGTGACCGACGGCAAATTCCAGCTTTTTGGCAATGGCGGCGGGATCGGCGGCGGAAAGCATACCCGTGCGTCCGTCGGTAATGCCCTCGGCGGCGCAGCTGCCCTCTATCAGCAGCGATCCAACACCGCAAGCGGCAGCCTCGCGCACCACTATGCCGTTGGTATCGTATTCGGACGGAAACAGGAACATCTCGCCTGCCGTATAGAACACGCGCAGCTCCTCGCGGTCACTCACCGCCCCCGTGAAAATGCACTTATCCGAAAGACCAAGCTCCCGTACGTAGTCCTCCATTTCCTGCCTGTCCATCCCGTCGCCGACAAACATCATTCGGAAGTTCAAGCCCTTTTCGTCAATGATCTTCAAAGCGTCCAGAATAAGGCGGATACCCTTGTACCACAGCAGTCTGCCCACGAACATAAACAGTATCGTGTCCTCGGGAACGTCGTAAGCCTGGCGGAGCGCATTCGCGTCGTCCTTGTCGGCTCTGCCCTTAGGAAAGTCCACGCCGTTTTCCATAACCACGAAGTCTCCCTCGTAGCCGAGACTGCGGAGATTTTCGCCCGCGCCGCGGCTTACCGTCCACACCTCGTCGCACGCGGAGATATTGTTTATGACGAACTTTATCGCCTGCTCCGACATAAGCTTGTTGGGCAGCGCGCGTTTTATGTCGATGTCGAATTTCGTGTGATAGGTCATCACGATCGGTACGTTTGTTTTTTCGCGCAGCACGCGCGCCATCATTGTTGAAGCGAACGGACAGTGGCTGTGGATAATGTTGAACTCCTCCGCGGAGAGTGCGTCCAGCTTGCTGCTCGAGAACGGGTATCCCGCACGGTAACCGCACAGCTTCTCGGTGATGTTCATGCTGCGGTAGCGCACCACCTCAAACGGATAATCGTCTACTGCGCCGGGGTACTCGGGCGTTACGACGATAGCCTTACCAAGCCCGTCCGAGATGACATTTGCGTAATTTATTACCGCGTTAGCCACACCGTCGATAACGGGCGGAAACGAATCGTTCATTAAACATACGTTCATTTTTTCATTCATAGCAAAACCTCTTTTGGAAAATAATTGAATCTGATCGTGTAATTTTATTATAGCGTAAAACGGATATAAAATCAAGCATATTTTTATATTTTCGGTAAAGATTTGATAAAGATTTTTTGTTTTCCGCAGTAAGGATTAGTAATCAACCGTCGTAACTTTATATTAAAATAAAATATATCACACAAATAACGCCCGATAAGCTTCGGACGTTATTATTGTGAATACTGCTTCAGATAACCGCAAACGCCTTATCAAGCGCCTCGATAAGATCATCCGAGTTTTCGATGCCGATCGAGAGACGTATAGTGTTGGGCTTGATACCTTGTTCAAGCAGCTCCTGATCGTTGAGCTGCGAGTGCGTAGTCGACGCGGGGTGAATGACCAGCGACTTTACGTCCGCCACGTTCGCCAGCAGCGAGAATATCTCCAGATTGTCAATAAACTTTTGCGCCTCCGAAGCTCCGCCCTTGACCTCAAACGTGAAGATAGAGCCGCCGCCGTTCGGGAAGTACTTCTTATAAAGCTCGTGAGTAGGTTCACTCGCCAGCGACGGGTGATGAACAGCCTCGACCTTGGGGTTCTTCGAGAGGTAGTCTACGATCCTCAGCGCATTCCGAACATGACGTTCAACGCGCAAAGAAAGCGTTTCCAGTCCTTGTAAGAAGATAAAAGCATGGAACGGAGAAAGCGTAGCGCCCGTGTCGCGTAGCAGTATAGCGCGGATATAGGTCGCGAACGCCGCCGCTCCGACAGCCTTCGAGAACGAAATTCCGTGATATGAGGGATTGGGCTCGGATATCCACGGATATTTTCCGCCCGCTGCCCAGTCGAATTTGCCGCCGTCGACGATAACGCCGCCTATCGCCGTGCCGTGACCGCCAATAAATTTAGTCGCGGAGTGAACTACGATATCCGCCCCGTACTCGATAGGACGCACCAGATACGGCGTAGCGAACGTGCTGTCAACTACCAGCGGGATACCGTGCTTGTGCGCGATATTCGCGATAGCTTCCAGATCGGCAACGTTGGAATTCGGATTGCCGAGCGTCTCCACATACAGCGCTTTAGTCTTGCCATCGATAGCCCTCTCGAATTCCTCGGGGGTGGGAGAAACGAACTTCGCGGTGATCCCGTATCGCGGAAGAGTATGCGCGAGAAGATTGTACGTACCGCCGTAGATGGTCTCGGAGGCTACGATATTTTCCCCCGCGCCCGCAAGCGCCTCGATAACGTAGGTTATCGCCGCCGCGCCCGACGCCGCAGCCAGCGCCGCAACGCCGCCCTCCAGAGCCGCTATTCTCTCCTCAAAAACGCTCTGCGTTGGATTGGTAAGCCTGCCGTAGATGTTTCCCGCGTCTCGAAGTCCGAAACGATCGGCGGCGTGCTGCGAGTCGTGGAATACAAAGCTCGTGCTCGCGTAGATCGGCACAGCGCGCGCGTCTGTTGCGGGGTCGGGATGCTCTTGACCCGCGTGTACCTGTAATGTTTCAAATCTGTATTTGTTTGCCATAGCTGTGATCTCCTTTGTGTAAGTTTTTTATTTCTGTATTAAGTATATCATATTGCTATGTATTTGTCAAATTCATATAATTTATAGCAATATATGAATTTTATAAATATCAACTAAATATATTGATTTGTCGGTTATGAACGTTTTTGCATTGCAGACATTTGTCGATATAACCCGAAAACCGCATTATAATAAGAAGATCTTCTTCACCGAAGCAGCTGTGCATTATCTCCGAAAAGCGTATCCCTGCGGCGGAGATCGTGATCCCGCACAATCGCGCCGTTTCCTCGGGGGAATTCACCCCGCACATTCTCAGCACAGATACGGGAGCCAGCAGAGCCGCCGCGAAGCTGTCCGCGGCGCGTTCCTCCGCGCCGTTCGGTTTTCTGCCTTTCCCGACGTGACCGAGCACGCAGTGTCCAAGCTCGTGCGCGATAGTAAAGCGCCGCCTGCGAACTCCGCAGGCGTTCTCGTTCACCGCGATAACGGGCTTTCCGTGTTCCTCAAAGCTGAACCCGAAACGGCTCTCGCGGTATATCTCCTCCATGCTGCGGCAGTAGATACCGCAGATGTCCGAATATTTCACCGTTTTCACGCCCACCGCCGACGCCGCTTCAATAGGGTTTACGGGCAGCGACGAAATACCTGCGGCGGCGTAGATATCGTAAATGCTCATCAGTGGCCTCCTCTGTATGTCGGTACGTCAAAGATAGTTTTTTCGCCGCGGCGTTTAAGCGTGATCTCGTGCGGCGCTCCGCCGTTTCTCGCGGCGATAAGAACAGTGTCCCCTCCGTCATTGTTCCGACCGCAGCGCGCGAGCTCGTTTTCGGTACATCTGTCCACGCGCTCCCTGCCGAGACAGTCAAGCGACCTGTACTTGCGCATATGTTCGTCCTCGGCATTACCGTTTCCCAGCAGCTCGTTGGGTGTGCAGCTCAGCGCTCCGAACAGCGCCATTAGCACTTCCTCCTTAGGAAAGCTGACTCCGCGCTCATAGTTCCCGACTGCCGACGGGGTAACTCCTATTCTTGCCGCAAGTCCCTCCTGCGTAAGCTCCGCCCGCAGACGGAGCTCCCTGATACGTGCTCCTATTCCCATATTTCCTCCTTACTTAAAGGCAAAATCGACGCCGTCCCCCAATTACGCGCTGAAACCCGCGGGATAATTAAGCTTGTCCAGCGCGGATTTTCTAAGATTGAATACGCTCCGTTCGCTCATGTACATAGCGTCGGATATCCGCCGCCAATCCTCGCCGAGTATGTAATAGCGGTACAGCACCGTGCGCTCACTGCCTGTGAGAGCGCTCAGGCACACAAGAGCCTCGCGCTTGCGGTCACAGGCGTTGTCTATGCAGTCGTTCAGTATACGTTCAAGCTCGGCGAGCTTTTCCGACATTCTTGCGGCGTATTCCGCGGAGCGGTGCGGCAGTCGCAGTATCTTATGCAGGCGCTCGATATGCTCAAGCTCCGCTTGTATCTCCAATTCCGCCTCACGTGCCGCTTTCAGTATTTTCAGACAATCGATCATTTGAACACTCCCTTCATAATTATTCCTTATCTATGAACAATTATATCACAAGAAACTTGTAGTGTCAATATATTTTTTCTTAATTACCCTAAAAAGTGAACGTTTTTGTGAATAATGTCTAAAATTAATATATAAAAGTTTGTTGAACACTTGAAAAAACGCGGCGACTGTAATATAATAGTATTATAACGGTGAAAAACCGCAAATAATATTCGGGAGGTTTTTATGAAGGTAATTCTTGTAAACGGGTCGCCCCACGAAAAGGGATGTACTTACACCGCGCTGTGCGAGACGGAAAAGGCGTTGAACGCGCAAGGTATCGAGACCGAAATATTCTGGGTAGGCAATAAGCCCATTACGGGCTGTATCGGATGCGGAGCGTGCCGTAAGCTCGGACGGTGCTTTGCGGCGGATACGGTGAATGAGTTCGTGGAAAAGGCCGGATCCGCAGACGGCTTTATCTTCGGGTCGCCCGTGCATTACGCGGCGGCAAGCGGCTCGATCACGTCGTTTATGGACAGAGCGTTCTATTCCGGCGGAAGATTTTTACAAGGCAAGCCCGCGGCGAATATTGTAAGCTGTCGCAGAGGCGGCGCGTCGGCAGCGTTCGATCAGCTGAACAAATACTTTACGATCAATAATATGCCGATCGTTTCGTCGCAGTACTGGAATCAGGTACATGGGAACACTCCCGAGCAGGTATTGCAGGACGAGGAGGGCTTGCAGACGTTACGCACACTCGGCAGAAATATGGCGTGGCTGCTCAAGTGTATCGAGGCGGGAAAGGCGGCGGGCATAGAGTTTCCCGAGCGCGAGGAGCCAATCCGCACCAATTTTATCAGATGATGCATACAAATCTCCTTATTTGACATAATATCGGTAATGTCGTGCCGCAAAGCCGCGGACGGCAAGACTGCCTTAAGGAGGAAGCTATGAAGGTTGATATTGATCGTGACGGCTGTATAGGCTGCGGAGTATGCGCGGAAATTTGTCCCGATGTGTTCCGCATAGCGGGAGACGGTTTGTCGGAGCTTATCGCGGAACCCGACGGGTTTGAGGACGCGGTCGCGGAAGCGGCGAAATCATGTCCCGTCGAGGTCATTCACATTGATTGAATTGTAAAAGAAAATCCCCTGTAAGGAGCTCCTTACAGGGGATAATTATTCTTGGAAAATCAAGCGTAAACGCTGTACAGCGCGCCCGTATTGTAGGCGTATGTAGAGGTTCTGTCGGCGTTGTAGCCCATTGCGCTCGCGCTGATCGCCAACGACTTGACCTGATCCGCCTTCTGCGCTACCTTATCTGTGAACCCGCCGTAAGCGAACGCGTACTTAACGTCCTTTTCGGTGATCTTTGAAAGATCGTCCGCAAGTGTGAGTTTCCCGTCCTGACCCACGGAGATGCCCGCGCGCTTAAGCGCGTGCTGATACGCTCTCGCGGTACTCTGCATCGTAATGCCCTTCTGCTGAATTCCCGTCTTGTCGGACTTGCCCATTTCGTCGACAAAGCTGTTGTACTTGTTAACAAAATCCTTTGCGGTATCGGTGAAGTCGGTGACCTTAAACTCATTGACTTCGCTGCCGAGACCGTGCGCGTAAGACTTGACCGCCGTCGCCGCGTCCTTGACCATAGCGGTAAGCTCCTTCAGTGTGCCTACGCCGCTTACCTTGTCGGCAACATTTGTCGTATTGTTATTATCGGACGTGGAGGGATTTACGGTAAACTGCCCCGAGCCTCCCGATATCTCGTTTATCTGGCGCGATTTCTGAATGACCTTGTCGGAAAAACCGTTAGAACCGAAAACGAACTTAACGTCCGAAGCCTTTACCTTAGACAAGTCATCGTTGACGGACAGCTTATTGTCCGCGCCCACGGAGATGCCGGCGCGTCCGAGCGAGCTCGAATACACCTTGCCAGTATTCACCATAAGCACACCCTTTTGCAGAACGCTGTTTTTGTCTGAATTCCCTACCTTATCAATCATGGAATTGTAATTATCGACAAAGCTCTGCGCCTGCGCTCTGTACGCGTCAGTATCAAGCTCGCCGCCGTACTTCAGACCGTTGGCAAAGCTCTTGATGCTCTGCGCCGCGCCGCCCGCGTTTGCGGACGCTGATTTCACCGCCTGCGCGGTGCTTACGGATGAGATATCCTCACCGTCGTCGCTTATGCCGTAGATCTTCTTGTAAAGATCGCTGAATTGATCGCGGTAAATACCGCTCTTGTTTTTGAGCGCCTTGCTGTTGAGCAGATCGTTCAGCGACTGCGTAGCCGTTGAGTACTTCCCGTACTTGTTCGAGTACATCGAGTTGTAGATATTGTTCAGCTGCGAGCCGTAGCGCGTCTGAACCTGCGCCATATTGAACTGTGTCCTTGCATAATTACCTACTGTCGGCATAACCATTCCTCCTTAATTTAATAACACCGCATTTCGGCGGACCATGCTCGAAACTGTTCCCTATGCTTGTTCGGGTCGCTTTGTTTCGCTTCCGAGTCTCCGAAAGGTGATTTGAATATGTAAATTCCGCAATTAACATTACGCATATTGCAATGGTCTGCGGTTATTATACAAAATAATGTAAATCTTAATCAACGCCGTAAGCCTTACGATATTCTTTCATCTTATCGACATACTCCGCGCCCGGGATAATTCCGCTTTCGAGTGCTGCGATTATATCGTTGATGTTCACGATAGAATACACCTTAACGCCGAACTCCTCGAAAACCTCCTGTACGGCGGATTTATCGGAGGCGAGTCCCTTTTCGGCTCTGTCAACGGTGATCACCATACCCTCTATATCCACCTTTGCCGCGTCTTGGAGCTTCGGCAGCACTTCGCGAAGAGCTTTTCCGCTTGTCATAACGTCCTCGATAATAACGACTTTTTCGCTGTCCTCAAGAGTCTTTCCGACGAACATTCCGCCCTCGCCGTGATCCTTGACCTCCTTGCGGTCAAAGCAATAGTTGCAGTCTGTTCCGAACTTATTATACAGCGCAGTGCAGGCGGCAACGGAAAGCGGTATGCCCTTGTAGGCGGGTCCGAACAGCGTATCGGGCTTCAGACCGTGTTCGTTTATACATTCCGCGTAATATTCTCCAAGCTTTGCAAGCTGAGCGCCCGTCTTATAGTTTCCGCAGTTTATGAAATACGGCGCTATTCTGCCGCTTTTCAGCGTAAACTCGCCGAACTTCAGCACGCCGCTGTCTACCATAAATTTAATAAAGCTTTCCTTGTAAGTCATTATATTCTCCTTAAAAGATATCTTTACAGATACATTATAACATATTCCTCCGTATTTTTCAAGTATTTAGAGAGTTTTTTTGCCTCATTTTTCTAAAATTATGTGAACTATTATAACTCGAGAAATACTTCGCTCTTTGCGCAACAAAATGAGAAATATCTGTTAAATATGGCAAAATTTTTTTGTTGTTTAGTGCAAAGTCGCCAAAATCTTTTCGATCTCCTTGACAATTATATGAAAATCTACTATAATTAGTGTATAAAGCTTTAAAATCTAATTGAGGTGATAGTTATGAAGATCAGATCCATTCGCAGCCGCATAATCCAGCTTACGCTGCTGCTCGCGCTTGTACCGCTGCTGATCGTAATGCTTTTCTGCATTATTTCGAGCTACTATTCCGCGATAAACACGTCCAAAAAGGATATGGGTATCATGGCGGAGCTGGCTTCGGAATACGTTGAGTGGGAGTTCAACACCTATCTCGCCTACGCGGAGTCGGCGGGAATGAATCTTACGCTCTCGGATCCTAATGTCGGCAACAAAGAAAAGCTGAGCATTATAAACGACCTTGCCGTGCAGCACGGTATGAAACGCGGAAACATCATAGACGCTGACGGAGTCAACATTACGGATCAGGCGGATTATTCCGACCGCGGCTATTACAAAGAGGCAATGAAAGGGAACTCGTGCGTATTCAATCCTACGGTGTCGCGTCTTACGGGCGAGATAATCCAGATCGTTGCCGCTCCGCTTCGGGAGAACGGCGTAACGGGCTCGACACCCATCGGCTGTGCGTATTTTATTATGAGCGATGACGCAATGAATGAGATCATGCGCAAGATCAACATCAGCGACAACTGCTACGCGTTCATCGTGGACAGCAGTGGAAACGTCGCGGCGCACGTTGACGCAGAAAACGTCCTGAACGACGAGGTCAAGGAGACCATAATAAGCAATCTCGGCGAAACATATGAATCAATGATGGCGGGTCGGACAGGTATCGACACCCGCACAAAAAACGGCACGACTATGCTCGTCGCGTATACACCGATCGAGAGCGTCGCGGGCTGGTCGCTGGCTATCGTCGCTCCGCAGAACGATTTCCTGCAAAGCACCTATACCGTTATCGCGATAGCTGTTTTCCTGTTCCTGCTTGCGGCAGTCATTGCGGTGCTGTGCTCAATGGTAGTCGCGCGCCGTATTGTAAAGCCGATACAGCTTTGCGCGGACAGGCTTGTCAAGCTTTCCGAGGGCGATCTTTCCTCGCCTGTGCCCGATATCCGCACCAAGGACGAAACACTTATACTCGGCAATGCCACGAATACGCTGGTGACGGGCATCAACGTGATAATCGGCGACGCGAATTATCTTCTCTCCGAAATGGCGGCGGGAAACTTCGCCATTCACTCAAAGGCGGGATTTGACGCGTATAAGGGCGATTTCGGCGAGCTTATCACCGCTATCCGCATAATCCACGACGAGCTGAAAAGCGTGCTGCTTCAGATCACGACCTCCGCCCGCGAGGTATCGGGCAGCGCCGATCAGGTGTCCTCGGGCGCGCAGACGCTCTCGCAGGCGTCGGTCGAGCAGGCTGCCTCCGTTGAGGAACTCAACGCGACTATCCATAGCATTTCCACCAAAGTTACCGAGACAACGGGCAGCTGCGAAGAGGGCAGCAATCTTGTTGCGAGGACTGCCGAGCACGTCGAGATCGCCGTTTCGGAAATGGAGAACCTCCGTTCGGCAATGGATGATATCTCCGCGGCTTCAAACGAGATCGACAATATCATAAAGACGATAGAGGATATCGCGTTTCAGACGAATATACTCGCGCTCAACGCAGCTATCGAGGCGGCACGCGCGGGCGAAGCGGGCAAGGGCTTTGCGGTCGTTGCCGACGAGGTGCGCAACCTCGCGACAAAATCCGCGGAGGCGGCGCACGATACAACGGAGCTTATCGGAAGGACTATCGCCGCGGTAAACAACGGAAATCAGATAGCCGAAAAGACCTATGCATCCGTCAAGGGCGTATCGGAGCTAACCGAGAACGTGGAGAAGATCGTCGGACAGATCGCCGCCGCTTCCGAGGAACAGGCGGATATGATAAAGGATATCACCTCGGGCTTCGACGAGATATCCGCCGCGATAAACACAGGCTCCTCCACAGCCGAGGAGAACACGCAGACCTCCGCTTCGCTTAACGACGAAGCTAAGACGCTCGGCGACATGGTGAGCCGTTTCAGATTGGACTGACCTTGACCGAACCGTGCAGAAATAGTCAGGAATGATCTCCGCGGCTGTGCTAGAATAGTTACAGACGGGAGGCGGAGCAATGGACTGGATAAGGAGCTTTCAGCGTTCGATAGACTTTATCGAGGACAACATCACCGAGCCGCTTGAAATCTGCGATATCGCGAAGCGGGCGAACATTTCGCCGTTCTATTATCAGAAGATCTTCACGATGATATGCGGATTTACGGTCGGCGAATATATCCGAAATAGACGGCTGACGCTCGCGGGGAGCGAGCTTGCGCGGTCGGACGTTAAGGTAATAGATGCGGCGCTGAAATACGGCTACGACACGCCCGAGGGATTTGCGCGCGCATTCGCGAAATTCCACGGAGTTTCTCCCTCGGCGGCGCGAAAGGGCGCTCCCGTAAAGTCCTACGCGCGTCTTTCCGTCACTATTTCAATGAAAGGCGGAAGTATTATGGATTACAAAGTGGTACAAAAGCAGGAGTTTAAGGTGATCGAAAAGAAGATCACCTGCTCGGTAAGCGAGGACAGCAATGTTGAAATCCCCAAATTCTGGGAGCGTTGTCTCTCCGACGGCACGGTCAAAAGGTTGTTGGAGCTGACTTCCGACAGAACGGATATCTTCGGTATCTGCTATGCGCACACACAGGAAAAGAGCCAGACGTTCGATTATTCGATCGCGGCAAAAATCGATGATAAAGCCGATATACCCGAGGGCTTTACCGCGAACGTTATCCCCGCGCGGACGTGGATCGTATTCGAATGTAAGGGCGCGATGCCCGACGCTATTCAACGGCTCTGGTACAGGATATGCACGGAATTTTTCCCGTCGTCCTCCTATGAGCCGACATACGAAATGGATATCGAGGCGTACACGGACGGCGATATGAGCTCGTCCGACTACCACAGCGAGATATGGGTATCCGTTAAGGAACGGAGCAAATAAGAGATACGCGCCCTCGGCAATCCGCGGGCGCGTTAAATTTTATGTTGTTTTATCCGGTTCTCTCCGTCCCGAAACGGATATAGTTGTATTCCTTTGCCAGCGCGTCCCACGTTGGAGAACCGACTATCCCCGACGGGTCAAGTCCGTACAGCCGCTGAAATATCATGACTGCGCGTTCCGTCTCGGGACCGAAATATCCTGTCGCCTCAATAACGGGAATACCTTCAATGTTCTGCCCGATAACGCGCAGATACGTCTGGAACTCCTTAACATCGTCGTTGCGCATTCCCGGGGTGAGGTTGTAGCCGGGATACAGCGCCGCGGTCGCTCCCTCGTAGCCTTCGGGGAGGTTGTTGAGGATATCGGTGTATATACGGCTGATCATCTGCCATGTGCGGAAATCGACAATGCCGTCGGGATTTAATCCGTAAAAACGCTCGAATGCCTTTACCTGATTATCCATTGCCGAGTTGAAAACTCCGTTTGAATTCACGGTGGGTATCTCGGGATTAAAGTAGGCTATCGTGTTAAGATAGTATGCCAGCGAGCGCACACGTTGACCGTAATCTCCCTGACGCAGATTTTCGCCCCAGAGATTTTCTATCTCCTCCTCCGTTAAGCCCTCACTGGTAAGCTCCGAAAGGTGCTTCACCGCAGTGAATATGTACTTTATCTTATACCACGTCGCCTTGTTGACAACACCCGTTACCGGTAAATTGAACACGCTCTGGAACGTGTTGACGGCGGCTGTTGTGCTTTCGCCGTAAATGCCGTTTGCGGGGACTATTTTCGGTATCGCGGGGTAATTCGTGCTTATTCTGTTAAGCTGTACCTGAATGGTGCGCACTTCGTTGCCCGACGCCCCGAACCCGAACGGCGTTCCCGGATAACTCGGTATATTCGGCGAGATAGGCGCATTGTATACGATATCGATATCGTTGCCGTAATAGTACTGCAAAATCTGATAGGGCGTGTAGCCGCGGTTCGCGAGTGGCACGGTGCCCCACTGCGACAAGCCCTCGCATGTGACCGTGGTACCGTTGCAGAACATCGTGAACAGCGGCTCGACGTTTCCGCGTCTTACAATGTAATTGTTAAACACCTCGTCTACGATGTTGGCGATATTCGCGAACACATCGCGTCCGTATACGAACGCCTGGTCGTATTGGGTGGAGTTGGTTATGTCAAAATCGTAGCCGCGCGAACGGTACCATTCGGTGTACACACGGTTGAGCGCGAACGATATCTGCACATATATATTAGCGCGGAGGGCCGCCTCGGGCCATGTTGGGAATATCTCGCTGGACGCTACGTTTTTGATGTAGTCGGGGAACGTCACCGAAACGTTAGTTGCGTTGGCGTTCGGCGTTCCGAGATGTACGACGATCCTTTCGGGTATATACGGTAAATTAGCGGGCATTTTCCACCTCCGTTATCTCTTCGGTGACCTCTCCCTCCGACGGTACGGGAACCATTGCCACGCGCTGTATCGACTGCACTCCGTCAAAAACGGGTATATCGCGAAGTATTACCTCTGCATAGCCGTTTTTGTTTACCGTCGCATCATACAAAGCAAACGGCTGAACGCTGTTTTCATACGATTGAGAAAGCTCCTTGGACGGTGCCGGCAGGGTTTCCGCGCGTGTCTGACCGCTGTTATCGGTGATAAGAGTGCGCAGCTCGTAGGTTTTGCCGTTGATCTTCTTTGAAATAACGCACTGCGCTTCCGCAATAGGCATAGCCTCGCGCGCCGTATATACCCTGAACAGTATAGTGCCTCTGCCTGTGTTTTGCTGCTCGAATTCCTTAAAGCTGTCGTAGACGGGCTCGGGATATTTTGTGGGCTCGAAACCGCTTCCCTGCCGCATTATGCTTTCGGGCGGATTTTCGGGATTTTGCGGGTAGCTTTCGTCCTCGAAGCTGCGACCCGTGAGCTGTTCGCCCTCTGTCGTGCCGCTTATGGGCTGATCGTTAAGTGTCTCCGCCTTTTCCTCGGAAACGCTCTGAACGTCCGCAAGGTCGGGTCTGGGCGTCGTCGGGGAGTTATCTGTCACGCCCGAAGCGTTCTCCTCGGGATAGTTTTCCGTCGGATTGCTTTGCTCGGTGATATCCTCGCGGACCTGCTCCGTTGAAGGTATTTCCGTATACCGTGGTGGCGTGAACAGCACGTCCGAGGTCTCGATAATATCGTCTTCCTCGGAAGCGTCGACGGGAGTTTCCGATTCGGCGATCTCCTCGACGTTTTCAACTATATCCTCGGGACGAACGCTCTCGTCGCTGTCGATGATCTCCGCGAGGAAACGGTCGTACACCGCGGGGAACTCGCCGCTTTCCTCGTTGACATAGCCGATTATCTGCGGCTTTTTTTCCGTAACGGGCTCGGGAACGGACTCCTTGGGCTCGTCGTCGACGACGGGGACGGCGGGAGCGGTATGCGGCGCTGTTACGTTGGGGACGGGTTTGGGGGAGCGGCGGCTCAGCTCCATAAGCTCGCGCTTGTATTTTTCTATCAGCTTTTTGGTATCTTCCATAATATGACCTCCGTAAAAAATTTCTTGTAAAGTATATGCGCAAGGAAATTGAAAAATGCGGAGGAGTTGACATATACGGAGGGATATGGTATAATTACAGGGGTCGGAGCGGAGGGGTCATATCTCAAGAAACGCCGCAGCCTTAAAGGTGTTTTCGGTGAACTCAAATTGTGCTCTGCCGTTGCTGCGGCGGCATATCTCGCTGATTATCTCGGTTCCGCAGCCGTGCAGACGGCTGTTTTCCTTGGTGGTGATAAAGCGGTCGCCGCTGGTTTTTGGCTTGTCGGTTATCGGATTTTCACAGACTATGGCGAGGTACATCTTGTATTTGAAAATGCGGATAGTTATCACGGGGTCGGGGCATTGCTCCGCCGCTTCGACGGCGTTGTCGAGAATATTCGAGAGCACGGACGACAGGTCTATCGGCGGTATCTTCGTTTCGGGGAGCGGCTCGGCGTGCAGGTCAAGCGTTATCCCGCGCTCCTCGCAGAGCGCCGCCTTTGCGGAAAGCGTGGTGTCTATTGCGGCTATTCCCGTTGCCTTTTCGCCGCCGAGAGCGCTCGTAAGCCGTTCGCCGAGTTCGCTCAGCAGGCGTTTTGCTTCGGCGTTCTCGCCGCTGTCTATAAGCGCGGAGATGGTCACGATATTGTTTTTGACGTCGTGGCAGAGCTTTTGCAGCTGACGTACCGTGTTCCCCTGCGGCTCTCCGCCGTGACCGTAAATATCCGTGCCGACCGCGGCTGCGGGCTTGACGTCGCCGATAAGTCCGCACAGCTTCGGGAAGAAACGCAGCATTATGATAATACCCGCCAACGCCGCCGCAAGCAGCGCCGCGGACACGGGAGGGAGAACATAGCAGTTAAGCAGGGGGAAGTCGTAAAAGAGGATAGATATAAGCAGGGAAACCGTACACAATACCACCGATACGTAATTCAGCGCGCCCCAGTCTTTTGCGGAGCCCGCGACGATAAGCCGCGTCAATTGACGGCAGAGCAGGAGCAGCAGTATAAGCTCGCCGATTTTAAGGCTTGTGCAGAAAAATACGCGGTATACTCCCCGAGCGTCCTCAAGGAACATATGGAGCTCGTTTTTGTTGTTAAAATACACGCCCTTATCTATCGTAAAGCAGATCATTCCCGCAAGGAGGTCGGAGAGCGTCGTTACCGTCTGCGAAATCAGCACATACGCGGTTTTGCGGTTAAGCTTATCGGAGTAGAGGAAATGCAGCGCGAGCGTTCTCCATGTCATTGCGATAACGAACGCAAGTACATAGTTTAGCCAATGTCCGAGATTGGCGGAAAGGGCTATGGACATACACGCTGCCTCTACCGCCGCGGAGATGTTGACGAATATAAATTTGTATGTTTTACGTCTTTTGACGAACAGTCTGCCTGCAAAGAAATACAGCAGCACAGACTGCGCCAGATATACCGCGAAAAACTGCAAAAAATATATCGGGAGCCCTATATCCCGTCTGCTCGACGATAAGACAATATTCCATCATAAAAAATCGCTCTCCATTGTAATGTTATTCAGAAGCAGCTTCTGAAGCTCCTTGTAGCGTCCGCGGCTGAGAGGCAGTACCTCGCCGTTGTCGAGCGTTACGCCGTTCTTTTCGACAAGCGATATTTTGTTCGGGTTTACGATATATCCGCGGCATACCCCATAAAAGCCCCTTGCGAGGAACAGTTCCTCGACGTCCGCGAAGCGGCTTTCCGCGAGAAGATATTCGCGCCTGCCTGTGTGGAGATATGTCCTGCGTTTGATACAGCAGAAGTAAAAAAGGTCGCCGAACGGTATTCTGATAAGCTTTTTGTCGCCGTTTGAGATTATCTCGCAGGAATACGCCTCGGGGGAGAATTCACGGCACTCGCGTATGACCCGCGCAAGCTCGCCGATTATTTTCTCGGGAGCGCTGTCTTTGGTGATAAACGCGTTAATGCGATAGGGAATGGTGTTGTATACCTCGTCGCGATAGGACGTGGCGAATACAAGAAAGAACGTAGAGTTGATAAGTCTCAGCTCCGCGGCAAGCTCTTTTCCGTTGAGACGCGGCATATCGATATCAAGTATCACTAAGTCGAAGCTGTCATCGGAAAAACGCTCGAGCAGCTGTTTTCCGTCCGTGAAAAAGCTGATACGCGCGTCTGCCGCCGCCTGCTTTACGGCGTTTTCGATAAGCGGTCGGAACACGTTTTTCAGAAAATCGGGATCGTCGTCGCAAACGGCTATTTTCACTCTCAAGCACCTCCTTGACCTATGCTTTAATTATACAATAACTTCAAGGGTATGTCAATATCGCACCCTTGCAACTCGGTACCGATTTTGTACAACTCGGTCGTTTTTTATTGAAAAAAATATCCGTCAAAGCTATAATCCAACTGAAAGCACTCTTTGCTTCGGAAAGGACAGATGACTATGACGGACAAGAATAATCTCGGCGCGTTTGACCGTTTTCGGCTTGCGGCGGCGGTGCTGGTAATAGCGATACATACTTCGCCGTTTTGGAGCGTAAACGAGACCTGCAATTTTCTGCTGACAAGCGTTTTCGCGCGTGTCGCCGTGCCGTTTTTCTTCGCGATGACGGGGTATTTTACGGACTTCAAAAGCGCAGCGCGTATCGGGAAACTCGTTGTAAAGACCCTCGCGATGTACGCGGCGGCGATAGTGATATATCTCCCGTTCGGCACTTACTCGGCAACGCTGAGAATGCTGCTGTTTGACGGCGCGTTTTATCATCTCTGGTACTTTCCCGCTTGCGTTACGGGGGCGCTTATCGTTTTCGCGCTTGAAAAGCTGCCTGCCATACCCGCTTTTGCGGTAGCGGGTACGCTGTATGCCGTAGGAGTATTCGGCGACAGCTATTACGGGCTTACCGCAGACTTGCCGTCGGTTCGCGCGATGTATGATTTTTTCTCGGGAATATTTTCCTATACGAGGAACGGGCTGTTTTTCGCGCCGCTGTTTATGCTGATCGGCAGCGCGCTGTCAAAACGCGAGCTCGGCGGAAATCGTTTTGCGGCGGGGACGAGGTTTGTACTGTCTCTGCTGCTGATGACTGTCGAGTGTTTGCTGCTCAAAGGTATCGCGTTCGCGCCGCATGACAATATGTTCTTCTTGCTGATACCCGCGGTGATTTTTCTGTTTGATTTTCTGGCGTCGTTCAAGGCGAAACCGCGCCCGCGTTACCGCAAGGCGGCGATGTGGATATATATTCTTCATCCGATAGCGGGGTATTGGATCGGCATTCTGACGACGCAGCTCGGGATAGAGGACTTCTCCGCACGGTATAGTTTCTTGAACTTTGTGCTTGTAACGGTGCTGTCGTTCGCGGCGGCATTCGGGATAGAGCTTACGCGAGCGGTTTTGGAAAGATTTTGCGGGATCGGACGCGGAGTAATGGGGCGTAGACAGGTAAATCAGAATTTAGCGCATAAGCTTTATGACCAAAAAATTGGGATTCCAAAGGGACCGGACCCTTTGGCGGGATGCAAGGGCAGAGCCCTTGCCGGGTTCGGGCGGAGCCCGAAACGCCGCGTAGCGGCAAAAACAAAAAAGCGCTAAAAGGGCTTGGGGAAAAACAAGAGTTTTTCCCCAAATCGGCGATTTTGCCAACAGGCAAAATCGCCGATAAATCACTTTTTTCTGCCGGTGGCAGAAAAAAGTGATCCGCGCTCTAAGCAACACCTTATTGATATAAATTCTGATTTAGTCTTAATGCTCTCGGAGGTAAAAAATGAATAAAATGAAATTCTCGGTATTTCCGAGCGAAAACTTTGTCGATCTCTGTCTGTATCAATTCGGGCGTGAACAATGCTCTCCCGCTCACTTGTTCGGTCCGGCAGCGCGTAACCATTATTTGTTCCACTATATTCTGTCGGGTTCGGGAACGCTTATCACCGAGGACGGCAGCGCCAACGAAAAAACATATCATATTGACAGCGGGCAGGGCTTTATGCTGTTCCCTGATATGATAACGACTTGTATCGCCGATAAAAAAGAGCCTTGGGAATATGTGTGGCTGGAATTCGACGGGCTGAAAGTGCGCACTTTGCTGGAGACCGCGGGGCTTTCCCGCGAAAATCCCGTTTATCGCGCACGAGATACGGAGCTTCGCGATAAAATGGCGGCGGAAATGCTTTACATCAACGGCAACAGGAACGATCCGCCGTTCTGTCTTATCGGTCATCTGTATTTGTTCGCGGATTGCCTCGCGCGTTCCTCGGCTGCCCCGCAGCCGAAGCAGGGCAGCCCGCTGCGCGACTTCTACGTTCACGAGGCGCTTGTTTTTATTGAGAGCAGCTACGGAGAGGATATCACCGTCGAGGACATAGCCGCCGCGTGCGGACTGAACCGAAGCTATTTCGGAAAAATATTCAAGCAGTCGGTAGGGAAGTCGCCGCAGGAGTTTTTGCTGAGCTACCGTATGGCAAAGGCGGCGGAGCTGCTGGAGATCACTACACTGCCCGTCGGCGAGATCGGCGCAAGGGTAGGATACGCTAACCCGCTTCACTTTTCCCGCGCCTTCAAAAACGAATACGGCACCGCGCCAAGAGATTATCGCGGAGCGCGCAGAGCAGCGATACTGACAAAGTGATCTATAATTTACTTGAAATAAAAAAATTAAGTATGATAACGGCGGAGCTTGACCGTGACGACGGCACAGCAGAATACGATATTAAAATCAACGCCGAAAACGGCGAGGCGCTTGAAACGAAGGTCGGCGGCTGACGCTCGTCAGTCGGTTTTTTTCTGCTGCATTTTGGCAGCGTAGTTTTTTGGCGAGCAGCCGAAGTTTTTCTTGAAAACGCGCGAGAAATACAGCGGTTCGGCAAATCCGCAGACGTATGCTATCTGGGAGATGTTCTGCTCGTCGCCGTTTGTGGAGCATAGCAGTTTTTCGGCCATCTGCATACGCAGGCTTACCAAATAATTGTGCGGGGTCATTCCCATTTCGCTCTTGAACAGCTTGCGGAGATAATCGTAGCTGAACGGTATCGTTTTTAAATAGGTATCCAGCTCGTAGTCGCAGTCGGTGAAGTTCTGCATTATATTGCTCTTTATCGCGCCTATGACGTTGCGCAGGGGCTTGGTGCTCTGGAACGCGATAACGTAGTTTACGATAAGGTTTCCAAACGCCGCGATGATAAGCTGGTGGTTATTGATCTTACTGTTAAAGTAGTAGAAGGCGTCGTTGAACGCGTTCAGTATATGATTGTCGCTGTCGTCGGAGATGACGATGGGCGTTTTGAACGGCAGAGTGGCGTCGGTTATGTTTATATGTATATTTGTAAACCCGCGCTCGCTGTTGTTGGTGTGGGGGATAGCGGGGGGGATTATTACTATATCCCCCTCGGCGTATTTCATAGTGCAGTCGTCGAACACAAATTCCCCGCAGCCTCCCGTGCAATAAATAAGCTCCCAGTTTTCATGAGAATGAAGATGCATTGAAAAGGTTATCAGATTTTTGCCCACATAAGTTATATTGTTCATAATATACACCTCACACGTAACATGTAACCCGATTTACATTTCCCGTAATAATAATATGCCCTAATTAGTTGGTGGAGATTTGGACATATTTCACAATTTTAAAGAAAAACAGTTGAAAAAGGAAAAACTATATGATATAATCCAAGTAGATGTAATGGATTACATCAATTCCCTGCGAAATATCCCAGCAGGGTTTTCTTTTCGGCAGCGGTAAGCTCGCGGCTCCACGGAACTCTTCCGTCACGCGGCACTCCGTATTCCGCAAAGCGCGCGGTCTTGTCGCGTTCGGTATAGTTCCATTTATCAAAGCCCTCCGACGCGATATGCGTGCCATAGGCGCAGTCGATAAAGGACGATTTCCCGTAGTCGCGCCACGGTCTCGCAAGGTATATCGAGCCGTCCGAAACACGCTCATCCCGTGTAAAGCGGCAGCGGTGGAACACAAATCCTATCTCCTGTTCGGGCGCGTGCGCGGGAGCGGCGACGTAACCGTGACCTCTCACATCGTACAGCGACTTGATCTCGCAGTCTTTAAACAGCGCGTCGCCGCAGCCGAATATAAAGTCCACGGTGCCCGCGATAAAGCAGTTCTTGTAGATCTGACGCGAACAGCCCTCGGCGCGGAGCTCGTCCTTGAGGAAGCCGTCGTATCTTATTATAAGGTCGGGCGGCAGCGGTCCGCAGAAGATCGTATCCTGCGTTGAAATGAAGCTGCAGTCCTCGGCGTGGAAATCGTCTGCGTATACCGTAAGCGCAACCTCCTGCCCCTTTTCCTCGGGCTTGAGTGAATCGTTTTCAACGGTGAGGTCTATAAAGCTCACGTGAGGCGCAAGCACGGCGGCGGTGTAGGTACGGAAGGTGTTGTACTCTTTGCCGTCCTCGTGAATCTTATTGGCGTAGTCGCCGTAGACGATGACCGTTTTGTCCGTACCCGCTCCGACGAGCTCTATGTACGGAACGGATATCTCCAACTTCTGCCGATAAACGCCCTCGGAGAGCATTATCCGGGTGTGCGGACCGGCGGCGCGGATCACCTCGCCGATATCCTCTTTTGGAGAGACTGTTATTTCTTTCACAATTTCTTCCCCTTTCATGACCGAAAAAGTTATGTTTTCTTCTATTTTTGATTATACTATGTTAGACGCCTGTTTTTCAATAAGTAATGATAAAGTTTGTTAAAAACGAACAATAACGGCACAAAAATTTGTAAACAATAGTCAATGCTTGTTGAAAATCGGGATAAAATAAATTTTACCTAAAAAAGTTAATGTCCGAAAAGTGCATAAATAGTCTTGTATTTGCATTGTACTTTTGGCTTTATTTGGGTTAAAATAGTTTGTAGATAAACGACAAAAAATATCGACCATTGTGAAATGGTTTTTGCGCATTTGCAATAGGGACGTCCCTATTGCTTTTATAGCAGTAACTCTGTTACTGCTATAAAAGCAAGTCGAAAAATATATGATAACTGATATATTTGGACAGGAAAAGATCCATATGAACAATATAAGCTTTAAACAATACAGGGCGATCGATTTGGGAATACTGGCAGTCATTCTGTTTGTTGCCGAGACGATCACGGCAAAGGCGGCAAGCACGTGGTTTCCGATGGAATTGTATATGCTTTCCCCATCGATAGCTGTGATTTGTATAGTTATGATGCGGTGGAGCGGCTTTGCCGTGATACACGCGGTCGTCGGCGGAGCGGCGTATTGCCTGGCTCTTGGCGCAACGGCGCAGCAGTTTGCGATATACTGCGTTGGAAATTCCCTTGCGCTGGTATCGCTGATACTCATTAAGACGCTCGGCAAGCAGAAGATAAAGGACAGCGTGTGGCTGACTGTTATCTTTACTGTGCTTGCGTTCGTGGGAGCGGAGCTTGGAAGAGGACTTGTAGGTCTAATATTCGGACTTGCGATAGATTCGATCCTCGCGTTTTTTACCACAGATTCGCTTTCGCTGGTTTTCGCGGTGGTGGTTGTTCTGATCTCGCGAAGGATCGACGGATTGTTTGAGGATCAGAAGGCGTATCTGATACGCACCGAATCGGAGCGCAGACGCGCGCGGAGTCCCGATGATTTTGAGTGACGAAAAATGTTAATATAGCTCGAAAATATCATTTTTAGGAGGTTTCAAAGATGCAAATGAATGTTTCCGACTATTTGATTTTTGATGCGGAAAGCGGTACCTACATCGAAAATCCGGAACAGGCGGTTCGTGATGATGTCGAAAAGCATCATTGGCTGAACGTTCTCAGGGCTGTGATAAAGGACTGGCGACTGTACCTTATGCTTGTTCCGATGCTCGCGGTATTCCTGCTGTGGCGTTACCTGCCGATGTACGAGCTGCTCGGATGCTTTAAGGTAACGGACAGTGTAAAGCCCGTTGCGGAGCAGTACTATTCGGGATTTTCCTATTTCAGGACGCTGATCGCCGGTTCGGGTACGCTTACGACTGAGTTCTGGAGGGCGTTCAGAAATACGTTCCTGCTGAGCTTCTACGGTCTGTGCTTCGGTTTCCCGATGCCGATCATCATCGCGCTGTTCTTTAATGAGATCCGCTCGAACATCATGCGAAGCGTTTACCAGGTAATTACATATTTGCCGAAATTCATGTCGACGGTTGTAATGACCTCTCTGGTAATGATGCTTGTAAAGCAGGGCTCGCTGACGTCCGGTATGGGTATCATCTCGCAGTTCTTGGTTAATATCGGCGCTGTTACCGAGGATGTAGCGTTCAAGCAAGGTCTTATGAACAACCCGTCTTTCTTCAGAGCTATTTATCAGATAAGCGGTATCTGGGAGACGGCGGGCTACGACAGCATCGTGTTCTTTGCGGCGATAATCGCGATCTCGCCTACGAGCTATGAGGCGGCACAGATCGACGGCGCGGGCAAGCTGGCTCAGATGAAGTACGTTGTACTGCCGAGCATTTTGTCGACGATCGTTATAATGCTTATCACGAGAATAGGCTCGCTGCTTAATGTCGGTTACGAAAAGGTTCTCCTTTTGTACAACACAAACACCTACGTGACCGCGGATGTTGTTTCGACGTTCTCGCAGAGATACGGTATCTCGGGTACGATGACGGGTCTGGCGTCCGCCGCCGAGATGATGAACAACGTTATCGGAATGCTGTTGGTTATCGGCGCTAATACGATCGCTCGCAAGGCGTCCGATGTATCACTCTATTAAAGAGGTTTGCTATGAAAAGACGACTTGAAATTTCCGAGCTTATATTCAAGATTATAAGCTATGTGCTGCTTACGGTATTCGCGATCTGCTGTCTGTATCCTTTCCTGTACACGATCTCGGCTTCGATAAGCGGCAGAGAAGTGGTTGACTACAACCGGCTGGTGCTTTTCCCCAAGGACATACAGTTTGACGCGTTCTCGAGAATGTTTAACAACAATATGTTCTGGAACGCATACACAAATACGCTGTTCCTAACGTTTTACGGAACGATCTGGGAGGTTTTCCTTTCAATACTCGGCGCATACGCGCTGTCCAAGAAGAGACTGCTGTTCCGTAAGGGATTTAACTTCTTCCTGGTATTCACTATGTGGTTCAGCGCGGGTCTTGTTCCGCAGTACTTGAACTATATCGCGACAAAAAAGGTATTCAACGCGGTGGGCATTATGGATGACAAGTGGCTGGTCGTTATCGCGATGGGTATGGCGGCTATGAACATCATCCTGCTGCGCAACTCGTTTGAGGGAGTACCGAGCGAGATCGAGGAGGCGGCTATCGTCGACGGCGCTACCGAAATGCAGGTGCTCTGGAGAGTGTATCTGCCGATGAGCAAATCGATAATAGCGACCGTAACATTGTTCTTTGCGATATCGCGTTGGAACGGATACTTTTGGGCAAGACAGATGATCTCAAACGGAAACGAGCATCCGCTTATGGTATATATCCGTCTGAGACTTGAGCAATATACCGATCCCGAACAGATGTCGGCGTGGAGTGAACCGTATTCTTCGGATTCCGTTATCTACGCGTTGATCGTTTGTTCGATAGTCCCCATTCTTGTTATTTATCCCTTTATCCAGAAATATTTCGCAAAGGGCGTAAATGTCGGCGGTGTAAAGGAATAATATCACACACGATAATCAGCCGCACTCCGCGGTTGATATATAAAAAGGTAAAAGCGGACGAAAATGTTCGCGAATACACAATCCTGAAGGAGGAACAACACAATGAAGAAATCAAAACTTGCGGCGTCGTTGCTGGCAGTTACCGTGTCGTTATCAACATTGCTGACGGGCTGTACGACCGTACCCGATACGTCCAATAACAGCAGCTCGTCATCAAGCTCGTCTAACGGCGGCAACAGCAGCACAAGCACTGACAGCGGCAATAGCTCCAGCACCGATAGCGGCAACAATCCCGCACCCGAGACTCCCAAACTGGAATTCGCCCAGGGTACCGTTCTGAGAATGGCTACCGGCTACAACAGCAAGGAAACGGGTCTGTTCTTTGACGCGGACTATATCGCGGATAAAGGCAAAGACGGTAAGATCACATTGGCTGACGGCAACAGCTACAGCGCGGGCGATCTTAAGCCTACATGGGTAGCTGTCCAGGATAAGCTCGGCATGGTATTTGAGAACCAGTACCAGGGCAGTAAGAACGCCAATACGGAATGGGAATTCTGGAAAGAAAGACTTAGCGAGGTTGATATGGTATGCGGTACCGCTTCCGGTCTGACCGAGGCGGGCGCTGCGGGACAGGTTGTTGACCTTGCGCAGTACCTTGATCAGATGCCCGACTTCAAGGCATATCTTGACGCTAACCCCATCGTTCGTCTGTCTATCGCGGGTGACGACGGTCAGGGCGGCATCGGCTCTATCTATTTCTCGCCGTATTTCGACGGTGTAAACGATATTGAGCGTATGCCTTTGATGAGAGTTGACTGGGTACAGAAGCTGCTTGACGGCGACGGCGATTTTGCTGCCGACAACAGCGGTACGACTGCAACTCCCGCTTATCAGCCCTATATGCCCACAAGCGGCAAGGTTGAGATCGAGGTAGTTAAGAAGGATGGCAGCGCTACCGAGAAAGTGACTAAGGACTACGATACTGCCGGCAACATCATTGCCAAGATGAACGATGCAGGCTCTATGAGCGGCGTTGACGCTGTAAATATGCTCCGCAAGTACATCGACGAGGCATACGGCGGATACTACGGAACCACTCGTTCCGATCTGTTCTGCGGTCAGAACGCTGCTTGGGACGCAGACGAGCTGGTTGCTCTGCTTCGCTGCGTAACATCCAATGCACAGACTCTTAACGGCACTGACACTATTCAGGGTCTGTTCTCACGTGAGGACGACAATAACCAGAGACGTGTTGATATGTTCCGTTTCGCGGGTTCTCTGTTCGGCGTTCGCGGTCTCGAGTCCAGACAGGATTACCTGTATGTGGGCAACGATAACAAGCTCCATGATGCACGTCAGGAGGAGGCTACCTACGTTGCTCTTGAGAGAATGAACAATATGGCTAAGGAAGGTCTTCTTTCCGAGTCTTTCATGAACACCTCCAAGGAGAGTTCGCAGACAATGCTCGAGAACGACCTCGGCTTTATGCACTATGACTACAACCAGACCCAGACCGCATATAACAAGTCCAAGCTCCAGGATGGCGAGAAGTATATGGCGGCTATGGTTCCCGTTGCTCGTTGGGATGACGGCACCGGTGAGCAGTTTATGAGATTTACCGAGTCTTGGCGTTCCGTTAAGACCGACGGTTGGGCTATCTCCAAGGCAGGCGTTGAGGGCAATACCGATAAGCTGAACGCGGCTTTGTCTCTGATCAACTACGCATTCAGCGAGGAAGGTCAGATCATGATGTCCTACGGTCCCGAGGCGTTCAGAAGCAGCGAGACATTTAATTTCAACGGCAAGGAAATGCCTAAGATCGCCGACAAGACTTATGAGGAGCTTTGGGAGAAGGAAAACGGCAACTACACCAACTACGCTCGTAAGTGCCTCGGTTCTACTCTCAGCTTTGTAAAGAGCCAGGCGTTTGAATATCAGTGCACACACGACGTCGGCAAGGAGGGCGCAGGCTATATCTCCAATGCTATCGGTCTTGGTACTATAAAGCACCCCGAGCTTGCGCTTGCGGATAATCCTTGGTACACCTCCGTTCCTACCGTTCTTCCGAACTCCAAGGCGGAAAATGATCAGATCGCAGGCTTTACAGAGCTTGGCAACAGCGGTAACTTCGGTCAGTCCAAGGATCAGAACAATCTGCTTGTAAACATCATCGTAGGCGGCTTCACCGGCGAGGGCACGACATCTCCCGCAGAGTGCGCAGCTACCGTTGCTAACTCCTGGAACGGTTCTCAGTACCTCACTCTCAAGAATACCGCTTGGGATATCCTCCTTGAGGAGTTTGCAAATCTGTAATTTTTCCACGGCATTTATTCCTTAATTTAACGCGGTGCCGCCGTTGCGGCGGCGCTGCCTAATCCAAATTATGTTATCGAGGGGGAGACGGCCTCTCCCCCTCTCAACATAAAGGAAGGTCTGTATGTATAAGAAACAAATGATTTTTCAGCGCATAGTGTGCGCCGCGATGCTTATTGCAGCCGCTTTGGTATTCGTCTATTCTTTGGGTCTTATGACCGATCTTTATGACAGCCTGTATACCACTATCCGCAGCCCAAGCAACCTTGAAAGAACAACTGTTCCGGGTTCGCGAATCTATTATGATATGCAGGGTTTCAACAGTCGATTTACAAACGTGTCTATCGTACTTATTCTTGTGACACTGTTTTTATTTGTTACAAACACACATTCCCGCAGAAAATACTACATCGGAAATTTTGTCGCGATTGGTTTGTCTGCGGTATGCAACATAGGTGTATCTGTCTGGACGCTCAGTCAATTAGCCGTGTATAGGGCGCAGTATTTACAGATCGATTTTGAGGCGCTTGAAGCGCACGCGAAAACGATGAACACGCTTTACACCGATTCGACATTCTGGTTCGATATAAGCTACGCGGTTTTCGGACTTCTGCTTCTTATGACGGTATTGCTTGTGGTTAATTTGATTTTGAAACTAATCGTGATGAAAGAAGAGAAGCGCCTTATCGGAAGCAGAAAGGATGTGAGGGCATGAATTTCAACAATGAAGCCATGATCAAAAAGGACAGGCTCAGATTTACCAAAAACAAGCTCTCAGCTAATCTCACCTTGCTTGCGATCTTACTGAACGCGCTCTATTTTGTCAGTATCTATAAATCCGATGTGGGTTCGTATTACTACAATTTCCTCATTGGAATATCCGTTATTTACAATCTGCTTTTTATGCTTGTTGCGTTTCTTTCCTCCGAGGGTGTAAAGACGTACAAGGTCGGCTATTCGTTTACACTCATAGGAATAGGCGTGGGGCAGATTATTCGCATTTTCATTATCCCTATGAACGCCAACAGCACAACTCTGTCACTCGGCGGCGAGGAGACAACGGTAATGGAGAGCGGACAATTCATTTATGTATGCGTTTGTCTGGTAGCGTCCGCGGCGCTGTGCATTATTGCGGGTATCATAAATCTCTTCAAGGCCCGCGCACTTGCGGAGCATCAGGCTGAACTTGATAAAAAAGCAAAAGGGAGCTAGTCATGAGTGATTTAAAATTACAGCATCTCGACAAGATTTATGACAATAAGGTTCAGGCGGTGTTCGATTTTAACCTTGACGTTAAAAACGGAGAGCTGATCGTACTTGTCGGACCTTCGGGCTGCGGAAAATCAACAACGCTCCGTATGGTAGCGGGTCTCGAGGATATCTCCGCGGGCAACCTGATAATCGACGGCAAGGACGTTACAAAAATGGCGCCTAAGGATCGCGATATCGCCATGGTTTTCCAGAACTACGCGCTGTACGGTCATATGACGATCTATGAGAACATGGCGTTCTCGCTTATGCTGCGCAAGGAAAACAAGAACGAAATACATCAGAAGGTGTTGTCGGCCGCCGAGATACTCGGGCTTACCGACCAGCTGAATAAAAAGCCGAACCAGCTTTCGGGCGGTCAGCGGCAGAGAGTTGCTATGGGACGTGCGATCGTTCGTACTCCTAAGGTATTCCTCTTTGACGAACCGCTGTCGAACCTTGACGCGAAGCTCCGCGGCGCGACACGCCGTGAGATTCTGCTCCTGCATAAGAGACTTCGCGCAACGATGCTTTACGTTACGCACGACCAGACCGAGGCGCTTACGCTTGCGGACAGGATCGTATGTATGTCTATGGGTCACGTTCAGCAGATAGGTACTCCTCTCGAGCTGTACGATACCCCCGCTAACCTCTTCGTGGCAGGCTTTATCGGACTTCCTCCGATGAATTTCTTTGATGTTGAGGTAAAGAACGGCGAGCTTATCTGCGAAAGCTTTAAGGTAGCGCTTACCCCCGAGGAAAAAGGTTCGCTTGAACGCTACGAGGGGGCGACTATCACTCTTGGCGTTCGTCCCGAGGACATTTCCGAGGGCGGAGATATAAGCGTAAACGTATTTTCCAATGAGAACCTGGGACAGACGACCCTTGTAAACGGCGTTGTCGGAAAGCATAGGATAACCTGTAAATTCCGCGAGTGGTGTACTTACAAGGCAGGCGATACGGTCAATGTTTCTTTCAAGAAAAAGCATTTCTTCGATAAGAAAACGACCGACGCTATCAGTTTAAGATAAGGAGGCGTGACAGATGGCACAAAAAACGTCCGCCAAGCCAAGGCGGGGAGTAAAAGAGTTTATCCGTAAGTTTTTCGTTTCACTGAAGCGCGCTCCGCAGAATATCGCGCTGGTGGTGCTTGCGGCGGCGTTCATTGTTTATTCGCTGAATCTTACGTCCATAGCGAACACGACAGCGAGAGTAAATCTGGCGAATATGGGGCAATGTGAGTTTGCCGCGATGCTGTTCTCTATTCTTGCGTTTGTTTGCTTTTTGAGAGCTTTTCCCAAACGTCAGAAGCCAAATATGGTGATGATAGGATTAGTGTTTGTGATGATGGCTATTCTTATCTTTGTAGACATTGTGTATTACAATCGGATTATTGAATCAGTGGCGGGAGGGACCGTTATCACAAGCGATACGGCATATATAGCCATAGCGCAGAATGTTGTCGTAGTGCATATCGTACTTGTTGCGGTAACTGCGGTGCTGCTCGCGACGCTTCCCGTATACTCCAAGATACTCAAGAGCATCAATACTTCCATTGATGTTGAGGATAACGGTGAGATGGGAGCTATCGATATCTCGAGCGAAGAATAATATTTAACGACGAAGCAACAGCAGTCCAAGGAGGCTGTTGTTGCTTTCATTGCAAATAAGGATAGGCGTTTATGGCTAAGAAATCAAACAAAAACAAGCAAACCGAGACGACCGCGGCGGAAAATTATTACGATCTTAAAGTCGACGCAGTCGACAAGCTCGTGAACGCGAAAGACGCTCCCGAGGTCACCGAGGCCGAAATACGTAAATACACCTCAAAGGGCAAATTCCATATTCCATCCTGGCTCAAGATTTTGTTTATTAAATTTTGGTTCAGCGGCGCAATTTGTTATTTCTTCCTTTGGGGTTTAGGTTTGTATTTGCAGAATCTGGATCTTATGGTCGCGCTTGCGATAGGTCTTGGTCTTGCGACGGATCTTATGGTAAATCATGTGCTTCATACGTTTGAGCCTACGGAAGGCGCGTATAATAAGTGGATGATGGTGCCGCATAAGAAATTCTGGACGATTTTTGTTAATATTCTGTATGCGGGTGTGCTTTTGTTCTGTGTAATGCAGGCATATAACGTTATAAACACTGTTCTGGTTGGTGATGTAAACACTGCCGAGAACGTTGCGGTGGGCGTTGAGCCGCTGCTGTTCGGATTGCTGTATATGGGTTTTGATATGCTCTTTATTACAATAAAGAACACAATGGTAAAGATATTCCGAGACGCGGAAAAGAAGGTCTCCGGAAATAAGTAAATTTGGGAGTAACAATGATCAATATATTATATGCGGGCTCCGTATCTGCCTGCTTTGAACTGGAAAACAATTCCCCGTATTACAGCGGGGAGGAGTATGCTGTAAGACTGAATGGTGAGGAGGTCATGACGTCCGACAGGAACGTTTTTTCGCTCTATCCGCTCAAGCCGAATACAGAGTACACCGTTGAGGTGGAGGGGCACGAGCCTGTACACTTCACAACTATAAGCGAGGCCTGCGCGGTGAGCGTAAAGGACTTCGGTGCAGTCGGCGACGGTGTGCACGATGATACCGAGAATATTCAGACGGCGGTCAATTGTCTGCCCGAGGGCGGACGTCTGTACTTCCCTGAGGGAACGTACAGCACCGCTCCCATAAATCTGAAGAGCCATATCACGCTCGACCTCTCGGAGGGCGCGGTGCTGCTCGGCTCGACGGATGTTTCACGCTATCCCGTTATCCCGGGAACCGTTACGGATATCGTGACTGGCGAGGAAGTTCACACAGGCACGTGGGAGGGCAACGCGATACCCATGCATCAGGCGTTGCTTTTCGCGGAGCATGCCGAGGATATCCGTATCGTCGGAAAGGGCACGGTTGATGGAAACGCTCAGAACAGCGAATGGTGGGTGAATGTTAAGGAGAGAGTCACGGGCAGACCGAGACTGATCTTCTTTAATCGCTGCAAGGACATCACGATTCACGGTATCACGGCGCAGAATGCCGCTTCGTGGCAGCTTCACCCGTATTTTTCGCAGAAGCTGGATTTTCTGGATGTTTCGATAAACGCTCCCAAGAACAGTCCGAACACCGACGCGTTAGACCCCGAGGCTTGCGACTATGTTAATATAATCGGCTGCAAATTCAGCGTCGGAGACGACTGTATCGCGATCAAATCGGGAAAGATCGAGCTTGGACGGAAGTTCAAGCAGCCCGCGAATCACCACACGATACGCAACTGCATTATGCAGTTCGGTCACGGCGCTATCACGCTCGGCAGTGAGATGGCGGGCGGCGTCAAGAACCTCACCGTAAATCGCTGCATTTTCGCCCATACCGACCGCGGACTGCGTATAAAGACACGCCGAGGACGCGGAAAGGAAGCGGTTATCGACGGAGTACTGTTTGAGAATATCAAAATGGACGGGGTGCTCACTCCGATCGTTATAAATATGTGGTACAACTGCTGCGATCCCGACCGCTTCTCCGAGTACAACACTACGCGCGAGAAGCTGCCCGTTGACGACAGGACGCCGTACCTCGGGAAATTCACGTTCCGCGATATGGACTGCGAGAACTGTCATGTTGCCGCATGCTACTGCGATGGACTTCCCGAAATGCCGATCGAGGAGATCACAGTGGAGAACATCAGGTTCACCTACGACGAGAACGCGCAGGAAGGCGTGCCCGCAATGAAGAACAACGCGGAGAAGCTTTGCCGTTCGGGTATGTACTTTGACAACGTGCGCAAGCTCACCGTCAAGAACGTCGAGCTCGACGGCTGCGTCGGCGAGCCGCTTACAGCAAATCACGTTGACGAGCTTATAAAGGAGTAACAATGTACGACAAAATTGACCGATATATTGAGAGACTGCTGGATAAATCAACTCCCGAGGCTCCGTACTGGAATATCGAGAGTATACGTCAGGGCAAGCCGCCGCACTGGAATTATATCGACGGCTGCATGATCACGGCGCTGCTGTGCGCGGCGGAGATCACGGGCGAACAGCGGTACGCGGATTTTGCCGAGGAGTTTATCGACTACTACATTTCCGAGGACGGTTCTATCCGCGGATACTCGCAGGAGAAGTTTAATCTTGACGACGTAAACGAGGGCAGAGTGCTTTTCGACCTGTACAAGAAAACAGGTAAGGAGAAGTACAAAAAGGCGATCTTCCTGCTTCGCGATCAGCTTGAAAAACAGCCGCGCACCAATACGGGCAATTTCTGGCACAAGCAGATATACCCCGACCAGATATGGCTCGACGGGCTGTATATGGCTCAGGTGTTTTATGTGCGTTTTCAAATGGAATTCGGCGGCGGGGATTATTCCGATACCGTTTCGCAGTACAAGCACGTTCGCGGACAGATGTTCGACGAGGAAAAGAAGCTTTACTATCACGGCTGCGACTGCTCGCGAAAAGCGTTTTGGGCTGATAAGGAAACGGGGCGTTCAAAGAATTTCTGGCTTCGAGCTATCGGTTGGTTCTGTATTTCGCTTGTTGACAATATCGACTATATCGACGACGAGAACGAGCGAAAGAAGCTGATTGCGATATTTGCGGAGGCTATTGAGGGCATTTCGCAGTACTCAGACCCCGAAACGGGTATGTACTATCAGGTGGTGGATCAAGGCGTGAGAGAGGGCAACTATCTCGAGACAAGCGGCAGCAGCATGATCGCCTACGCAATGATGAAAGGTGCACGACTTGGCGTTATCGACGAGAAGTATGCGGAAAAGGGCAAAAAAACCTTCGACGGCATATGCGATAAATACCTTGCCGTAAACGACGACGGCGACCTCAATCTCGGCGGAATCTGCCTTGTTGCGGGTCTCGGTCCCGAGGACAACCGTCGCCGCGACGGAAGCTACGAATACTACATCTCCGAGCCCGTGGTAGAGAATGATGCGAAAGGCGTTGCGCCTTTTGTGCTGTGCTATACCGAGGTCAAGAGATTGACAAAATAATAATATTCTAAAGGAAAAACTATGACAAAGATAAAGATCGCCTATATCGGCGGCGGCTCCAAGGCTTGGGCTAGGGTGTTTATGATCGATCTCGCGTTGGCGGAGGGCTTGTGCGGTGAGATCGCGCTGTATGATATCGACGTTCCCGCTGCGGAGCTTAACCAAAGGATCGGCGCGCGTATCAATGAAAATCCGAAAACCGTTTCCAAGTGGGACTACAAGGTCTATACGGATATCGGAGCGGCTCTTGACGGCGCGGATTTTGTGGCTTGCTCGATATTGCCGGGAACGTTCGACGAAATGGAAAGCGACGTTCACCTACCCGAGGAATACGGTATATATCAGTCGGTAGGCGATACGGTAGGTCCCGGCGGCGTTCTCCGCGCTATGAGGACGGTGCCGATATACGAGGGCTTTGCCCGCGAGATAAAGGCTCACTGCCCCGAAGCGTGGGTCATAAATCTGACCAACCCGATGACAGCGTGCACGAAAACGCTGTACGACGTTTTCCCCGAAATAAAGGCGTTCGGCTGCTGTCACGAGGTCTTTCACGCGCAGGAGTTTCTGAGCTGCGTCGCTCATGAATTGCTGGGTGTCGAGCGCCCTCACCGCAAGGAGATCAATATCGACGCTTGCGGCGTAAACCACTTCACATGGATAACAGAAGCGAATTACAACGGGCACGATATGCTGAAGCTGCTGCCCGAATTTATTGATAAATTCTACGAGCGCGGCTATTGCGAGCAGTCCGACGATCCCGACGGGTTTCGCGAAAACCCGTTTCTGTACGGGAACAAGGTCAAGATGGACTTGTTCAGGCGGTTCGGAGTGCTTGCGGCGGCGGGCGACCGTCACCTTGTCGAGTTTATGAACAACTCGTGGTATATCGGAGACAAGACCGCCGCGGACGAATGGCTGTACCATTTGACGACCGTAGCGTACCGCAAACAAGACAGAATAAACAAGATAGAGCAATCGCGCCGAATTGCTGACGGCAAGGAGGCGATAGAGGTAAAGCGCAGCGACGAGGAGGTAGTGGAGCTGATGAAGGCTCTGCTGGGGCTTATTCCGCCGACCGTTTCAAACGCGAACATAATCAACGTCGGGCAGATGGCGGATATGCCGTTCGGCTCGGTAGTCGAGACGAACTGCGTGTTCTCGCGCGACAGCGTAAAGCCGATAACCGCCAAGCCTCTCCCCAAGGACGTAAACGCGCTCGTGCTGCGTAACGCTCTCAACATCGAGAACGCCTATTACGGTATCAAGGAGCGCGATTTCAAGCGTATTTTTGAGGCGTTCGCTAATCAGCCGCTTTGCTCGGGATTGAAAATTTCCGAGGCACGCGAGCTGTTTGTGAGAATGGTCAAGTCTACGGGCGAGTATTTAAAGGAATATTTTCCTCTCGATAAACCGATATTATGATAGACGCACTTGTTTTTTCGGCAAACGCCGTTTTGCCTATTGTACTGCTGATAGTTCTCGGGTATGTCCTGAAACGTATCGGAATGCTGAGCAAGGAGTTCCTCAACGTCGGAAATAAGCTGACGTTTCGGGTGCTGCTGCCCGCCATGCTGTTCTATAACGTTTATCAGATAGAGAGCTTCAGCGAAATAAGCCCCGTTTTTGTGCTGTACGGCATTGGAATGGTGCTCGTTATTTTTCTGTTGGCAGTCGCGGTGACGTGCGCGTTCACTAAGGATGGCGCAAAGCGCGGCGCGCTGATACAGGCAATGTTCCGCTCGAATTACGCGATAATCGGAATACCGCTCGCGACTTCGCTCTTCGGCGACAAGGGTGCGGCTGCCGCGGGAGTTATGTCCGCGTTCTGTGTGCCTATGTTCAATATGCTGGGAGTTATCACGCTTTCGATTTTTAACGGGAATGGCGAAAAGGGGAAAATCAACTTTCCGAAGATACTGCTCGGAATAATAAAAAATCCGCTTATAATCGGGACCGTTGCGGGGCTTGCCGTATTGGGCATTCGTGAGCTTTTCGTTATGTGGAATATAGATTTCCGTTTCAGCGACATTACCTTTCTGTACAAGTCGCTTGAGAACGTAAAATCTATCTGCACGCCGTTTGCTCTGATAGTGCTGGGAGGACAGTTTGAGTTTTCGGCGGTGTCGAGGCTGTGGAAAGAGATCGTATTCGGTACGGTCATACGCACCGTTGCCGTGCCGATATTGGGCTTGGCTGTGGCATACTTCTTTATCCCCGGGCTTTCGGGAGAGCATTTTGCGACATACGTCGGAGTGTTTGCGACGCCCGTTGCCGTGGCGAGCGCCATAATGGCGAACGAAATGGGTGCGGACGGAGAGCTGGCGGGTCAGCTGGTGGTGTGGACAAGTCTGGCGAGCACCGTGACTATCTTTATATACGTCACTGTACTGAGGGCAGTCGGAGTTTTTTGAAAAATCCGTTTTGTCCATAAAGTCCAACGGATTTGCTCTCGCATTTATCCTCGGTTGGATATAAGATAAATATAGATGATATGTTGGAAAAATCTGCATATTGTTTAATAAGGAGAGTCTGAAAAAACTCTCTTAAAAATGAATAAAATTTTCGGAGGTAACACTATGATTCTGGACAAATTCAGACTTGATGGCAAGGTGGCTATTGTAACAGGCAGTGATACGGGGCTCGGACAGGGCTTTTCCAAGGCTTTTGTCGAGGCGGGCGCTAAGGTTCTGGGCGTTTCGGTAGTTCCGAGTACAGCTACTCAGGAAATGCTCGGCAAGGAGAACTTCGAGTTCATTCAGGCGGATCTTTCCACCCTCGATCCCATTGACAACATAGTTAAGACGGCGGTGGATACCTTCGGTCATGTTGATATTCTCGTAAACAACGCGGGCGTTATCAAGCGCGAGGACACTATTGATTTCAGCGTTGAGAGCTGGGATCTGGTCATGAACGTAAACCTCCGCACTCTGTTTTTCCTTTCGCAGGCTGTCGCTAAGCAGTATATAAAGCAGGGAACGGGCGGAAAGATCATATCCGTTGCAAGTATGCTTTCTTATCAGGGTGGTATCCGCGTTCCGAGCTACACCGCATCCAAGTCGGGTGTTAAGGGCATTACGATGACTATGGCTAACGAGTGGGCGTCTAAGGGCATTAACGTAAACGCTATCGCTCCCGGATATATGGCTACCAACAATACAAAGGCTCTCCGGGCTGATGCTGACAGAAGCGAGGCTATCCTCGACCGTATTCCCGCGGGTCGCTGGGGCACTCCCGACGACATTATGGGCGCGGCGGTGTTCCTCGCGTCCCCCGCAAGCGACTACGTAAACGGCTTTACTATCGCTGTTGACGGCGGTTGGCTGGGCAGATAATTTCGGTTTTGGAGGGATAATTCAATGGACATGAAGGCTTTTCAGGATCAGCTTGAATTTACGGGTATAATACCCGTCATCAAGCTGGAGGATACATCTAAGGCAGTGGAGCTCGCAAAAGCTCTGCGCGATGGCGGCATAAACGCGGCGGAGGTTACTTTCCGCGCGGCGGGCGCCGATAAGGTCATTTCGGATATGACCAAGGCGTTCCCGGATATGCTCGTAGGCGCGGGAACGGTCACCACGATCGAGCAGTGCGACGCGGCTATCGCGGCGGGGGCTAAGTTCTGCGTGGCGCCTGGTCTTAACGCAAAGGTAGTTAAGCATTGTCTCGACAAGGGTGTTCCTTTTGCTCCGGGCGTTGCCAACAGCTCGCAGATAGAGGAGGCTATGGAGCTTGGTCTGGACTTTGTTAAGTTCTTCCCCGCGGAGCAGGCGGGCGGACTTGCTTATATCAAGTCGATCTCCGCGCCTTATTCAAATATGAAGTTTATGCCGACGGGCGGCGTTAACGAAAATAACCTAAACACCTACCTCGGTTTTAAGAAGATCATCTGCTGCGGCGGAAGCTGGATCGTTCCCGGCGATCTTGTTAAGAATGGTGATTGGGCGGGCATTACTGCTCTGTGTCGTACTGCGGTCAACAAGATGCTTGACTTCCAGATTGTTCACGTTGGTATTAACTGCGCCGACGAGGCCGAGGCTAAGGACACAACCGCGAAGTTCTCAAAGATGTTCGGTTGGGAGCAGAAGGTCGGCAACAGCAGCGTTTTCGCGGGCACGGCTATCGAGTGCATGAAGAACCCGTTCAAGGGCAAGAACGGTCACATCGCGGTAGCTACAAACAGCCTGCGCAGAGCCGTTTATCAGCTCAACGCAATGGGTATCGAGACCGAGAAAAAAGCGACCGAGATCGAAGCGGATACAAAGGCGGTTTATCTCAAGGGCGAGTTCAGCGGCTTTGCGGTTCATCTTGTAGAAAGAAAGTAATTTAATTTATAAGGAGATCGATTGAAATGGCAAAGATAGTAACCATGGGCGAGATCATGCTGAGATTGTCCACCCCCAACAACGAAAAGTTTATTCAGGCTGATGAATTCGATATCAACTACGGCGGCGGTGAGGCTAATGTAGCCGTATCGCTCGCGAATTACGGTCATGAAGCGGAATTTGTTACCGCCGTTCCCGATAATCCCATCGGCGCCTGCGCGGTAGCCGCGCTGAGAAAGTACGGCGTGGAGACCAAGCATATCGCTAAATGCGGCGAGCGTCTGGGTATCTACTTCCTCGAGACGGGCGCTTCAATGAGAGCATCCAACGTCGTTTACGACAGAGCGCATTCTTCCATTTCGACTGCGGACGCTTCGGAGTTCGATTTTGACGAGATATTCAAGGATGCGGATTGGTTCCACTTTACGGGTATCACTCCCGCTGTTTCAGATAAGGCGGCGGAGCTTACCGAGACCGCGCTGAAAGCTGCGAAGAAGCATAACGTTACCGTTTCCGTCGACCTTAACTTCCGCAAGAAGCTGTGGTCGAGCGAGAAAGCTCAGAAGGTCATGACAAATCTTATGCAGTACGTTGACGTATGTATCGGCAATGAGGAGGATGCGGAGAAAGTTCTCGGCTTCAAGCCCGGCGATACTGACGTTACAAAGGGCGAGCTGGAGCTTGCGGGCTATGTTGACATCTTCAACCGTATGGCTGACAAGTTCGGCTTTAAGTACATTATATCCTCTCTCCGCGAAAGCCACTCGGCTTCCAACAACGACTGGTCGGCGTGCATTATGGACGGCAAGACGCGTGAGTTCTACCATTCGAGAAAGTACAACATCAACCCGATCGTTGACCGCGTAGGCGGCGGCGACTCGTTTGCGGGCGGACTTATCTGCGGTCTGGCTGACGGTAAGGATATGAAAGCGGCTCTGGAGTTCGCGGTTGCAGCTTCGGCGCTGAAACACACTATTCCCGGTGACTTCAATCTCGTTACACGCGCAGAGGTTGAGACGCTTGCGGGCGGCGACGCCTCCGGACGCGTACAGAGATAATTGCATATGATGAAGCTGTTTATCCGCGCTCACGACCTGGGGGTCAAGGGCGAAGAGAATATCGTCGCGAAGCTGGACGAATACGGGCTGAGCGGCGTTCAGCTCGTAGCGTACAAGGCGCTTGACGGAATAGAGTATACGCCCGGCTCGATAACGTCCGAACGCGCGGAAGAGTTCCGCAGGACGTTTGAGGCAGCGGGGAAAACCGTACCGCTTATTGGTGCGTATTTCAATCCCGTTCACCCCGACGAGAAGAAAATCGAGAACGGCATCGCGATGTTTAAGGATTATCTTGTGCACGCTAAGGAACTGGGCTGCGATATCGTCGGCTCGGAAACGGGTTCGTACAATGGAGATAAGTGGATTTATCACCCGCAGAACCGCACCGAGGAGGCTGTGAAGCGTGTTATCGGAACGTTTTCGGAGCTGTGCGACTACGCAAAGGACTGCGGAGCATATGTCGGAATGGAGGGCGCTTTCGGACACGTCTGCTTCGACGTGAAAACGCTTGACCGTGCCGTAAAGAGTATCAGCAAGGATAACATCAGGATCATTTTCGATTTGTATAATTATCTTGACAGATCTAATGTCGATAAGATGTACGATATCCTTGACGAGGGTCTGCAGACGTTCGGAGACAGAATTTGCGTATTCCATATAAAAGACTGCACGGTCGCGGAGGACGGCTCGCTGAAGCAGTGTGGAGTGGGCAAGGGAATTTTTGATTATCCGCGAATTATCGGCGAGATAAGGAAAGTTTGCCCCGACGCAAATCTTGTACTCGAGGGCACGACGGGAGAGGATATCCCCTTTGCCGCAGCGCATTTGAAAAAATTGATCTAAGGAGAAAGCAATATGACTTTAGATATCAGATACAGCAATCACCCGGAGGATTCCAAGCATTACACCACCGATGAGCTTCGGAAGCATTATCTTATCGACAAGGTGTTTGTTAAGGACGAGATCGCTCTGACCTATTCTCATCAGGACAGGATGATCGCGGGCGGTGCTATGCCCGTTGATAAGGAGCTTTCGCTCGGCAGCACAAAGGAATTGGGCACGGAGTTTTTCCTCGAAAGACGCGAGATGGGTATCATTAACGTCGGCGGAAAGGGCATGGTGGTGCTCGACGGTAAAGAGTATGTGCTGGACTTTAAGGACGGCATATACATCGGAATGGGTACGAAGGAGATCGTGTTCAAGTCCGACGACAAGTCGAATCCCGCGAAGTTCTACATCAATTCCTGCCCCGCGCACAAGACTTATCCTACCGTGTACATCACAAAGGATATGGCGGTACACAGACCGCTCGGCACCGCTGAGAATATGAACAAGCGTGTTGTCAATCAATATGTCAATCCCGCTGTCTGCGAGAGCTGTCAGCTTGCTATGGGTATGACGGAGCTTGCTCCCGGCAGCAGCTGGAACACAATGCCCTCGCATACTCACGAGAGAAGAATGGAGGTCTACTTCTACTTCGAGCTTGAGGGAGACAATGTTGTTTTCCATATGATGGGTCAGCCGCAGGAGACCCGTCACATAATCCTTCACAACGAGCAGGCGGTTATTTCGCCGAGTTGGTCTATACACAGCGGTACTGCTACCAGCAACTACACGTTTATCTGGGGTATGTGCGGCGAAAATCAGACCTACGACGATATGGACAACATCGGCAATTTTGATTTGAAATAAAACAGGCGCAGGGTCTGTTTTTAACAGACTTCATCGGAAATCGGAAAAGTGATGTACGGCGCAGTGCTTTGGAGGTTTTCGGTGAGGTCCATCAACAACCATAGGAGTGCATCGTTATGGCTTATTTAACATTAAGAGGAATCAATAAGATTTATCCGAACGGATTTCACGCTGTTCACGATTTTAATCTGGAGATCGAAAAGGGCGAGTTTATCGTATTCGTTGGCTCGTCGGGCTGCGGAAAGTCTACTACCCTGCGAATGATCGCGGGTCTGGAGAATATCAGCAGCGGCGACTTTTTCATTGACGGGGAGAGAGCGAACGAAAAGGGTCCGCGTGAGCGCGGAATCGCAATGGTTTTCCAGAGCTACGCGCTTTATCCGCATATGACGGTATATGATAATATGGCGTTCGGTCTGACGCTTCAGGGCGTTGACGACGACGTTATCGAAAAGCGTGTTCTGAATACCGCAAAGATACTCGGTCTTACCGATTATCTTGACAGAAAGCCGAGAGCGCTGTCGGGCGGTCAGCGGCAGAGAGTTGCGGTAGGACGCGCTATTATCCGTAAGGTCGATATCTTCCTTATGGACGAGCCGCTTTCAAACCTTGACGCTAAGCAGAGAGTTACGATGCGCTCCGAGATCACGCAGATCCACCGCGAGACGGGCGCTACAACGATCTACGTAACGCACGATCAGACCGAGGCTATGACTATGGCGGACAGAATAGTCGTTATGAAAGACGGCTATATCCAGCAGGTCGGTACGCCTTACGATCTGTATTTCAACCCCGTGAATATGTTTGTTGCGGGCTTTATCGGCGAGCCGCCGATGAACTTTATCACGGCAAAGGTCAACGACTGCAAGATGAACATTGGCGAATGCGTTATCGACCTTGAGGCTGTCGCAGATAAGAGCGTGCTGAAAAAGTACGAGGGCGAGGAGATTGCGTTCGGCTTCCGTCCCGAGCACGTAAAGCTTGTCGGCAAGGACGACGTTCGCAAAGCGTACACTATTCCGTGTACCGTAGAGCTGACTGAGCTGCTCGGCGACAACACCAACGTTTACGTTGACATTCGCGGCGTAAAGACTATTCTTAAGGTCGATCCGCATGATTCACCGGCGATCGACTCGAAGATTGACTTTGCTATTCCGTTTGAGAATGTTTATCTGTTCGACATTGAAACGGAAAAGCGCATTAAGCTGAGAGAGCAATAATATAATTATGGATGAATCATCTGTCAGCGAAAAGGACCGAAAACGGCGGGAATTTATTTTGAACGGCAATCCAATGGCTGTCGTTCTGAATATTTCCTTGCCGCTTATGGCTCTTGGCGCTTTCTCTTATATAAGCAGTATAATTGATACGGTCGTTGTCTCGGCTACCGATAACAGCGCAGTGTCAAGCGTTGTTATGATCTCCCAGATAAAGCAGTTGATTTCGGCGCTCGGAGCGGGATTTGCGACGGGAAGTTCAATTATTGTTTCGAGGCTGATCGGACGCGGAGAATACGACAAAGCGAAAAAAGCCGCCAACACTACGCTTGAGGTGTTCTTTGGCTTGGCTGTGTTGATTATCGCGGTTATTGAGATCTTCGCAGTGGGTATTCTGAAACTGGGTCGTCTTGACGACGATATGATCGCGATTGGTATCGGGTATTTCAGAGTCCAGATAGTGTCTATCGGCATAGGGCTGTTTAATCAGGTATTCATGGGTCTTGAAAAGGCTCGCGGCGCTATGAAGAACATCACGCTGATAAACATTATGTCTATGGCACTGAAGCTTATGTTCACGGTAGTATTCGTGAACGTACTGCATTTGGGCACGGCATGGGTGGCGGGAGGCACGCTCTGCGCGGATATTTCGGTAACGCTCTACGCGCTGGTGAATTTGGTGCGGAAAAACTATCTGTTCAAGTTCAACCCCAAGAACGTGATGTTTTCGGTAGATTTTTTTAAACCGCTTTGCTCTTTGTCTATCCCCGTATCACTGGGGAAATTTGTTTTTTCTATGGGTAAGGTGATCGTCAACGGGCTTGCTGTCGACTACGGTTCCGACGCTCCCGGAGCGTTGGGGATATCAAACCAGATAAGCGGCTCGGTAACGCATCTTACTACGTACAGTGAGGATTCGGAAAGCTCGATTATAAGCTATAATCTGAGCCAGAGATACTACTCACGTATGATAAAGGTATTTTTCTGCACGCTGACGGTAAATCTTATCATCACAACCGTTGGATTTATCTTGCTGACCGTGTTTAGTGCTCCGATCTCCATGTTTTTCGCCGGAGACGGCGGCGCGGAAAAGGCGGAACTTATTGAAAAGATATTTTCATATGAGCGCGTCGGGATCATCGCGCTGGGAGTAAATTCTGCGGTAAACGGTCTGATATACGGTCTGGGCTATACCAAGCTTTCGATGATCTGCAATTTGTCGAGGCTTTTCGCGTTCAGGATACCGTCCATGCTCATTATGATAAACTGCTTCCCCGATATGGGAGCGGAAAGTCTCGGTATCGCGATGCTGATATCGAACGTCGGTATCGGCTTGATGTCGGTGGTTATCGGCACAGTGTGCCTTATTAAAATCAAGCAGCACAAAACGAAAGACAATGTACGGATATAGAGGTGTGATTATGAAAGACCTAAACAGAAGCAATTTTAAGACAGGCGAAAGACCCATAAAAATCCTCCAGTTCGGAGAGGGAAACTTTTTAAGGGCATTCGTCGATTGGATCTTGCAAAATCTTAACGACAGCGGAGTGATAAACTCCGACGTTGCTGTGGTTCAGCCCATGCCTATGGGCAGAGTGGCAGAGCTTGCAAAGCAGGACGGCTTGTATACCGTATGCTTAGAGGGTATAGACAAGGGCGAAAAGGTGCAGAGCCGCCGCATTATCGACGTTCTCCGCGACTTTATCAACCCGTTTGAGGACTATGACAAGTACCTCTCCTACGCAAAGAGCGAGGATCTGGAGGTGATCATCTCCAATACCACCGAGGCGGGTATCGCGCTCGATCCCACGGATACCGATCTCACCAAGTGTCCGAAGAGCTTTCCCGGAAAGCTTCTCGCGCTGCTGAACGCGCGTTACGAGCACTTCAACGGCGATACGAGCAAGGGTCTGGCAATAATCCCGTGTGAGCTTATCGACCACAACGGCGACGAGCTGAAAAGAGTAATGATCGAGCTTGCCGGTATCAACAAGATGAGCATGGGCTTCATCAAGTGGCTGACCGAGGCTAATCATTTCACGAGCACGCTCGTCGACAGAATAGTTCCCGGCTATCCGCGCGACGCTGCTGCCGAGATATGCGAGGAGACAGGATTCCAAGACAACAACATCGTAAAGGGCGAGATATTCCACCTCTGGGTACTGCAAAAGGAAGCATTCGTGCAGGAGAAGCTGCCCGCCGATAAGTCGGGGCTGAACGTTATCTTCGCGGACGACATTACTCCGTACAAGCAGCGCAAGGTAAAGATACTCAACGGCTCACACACCGCAATGGTTCCCGTCGCGTATATGAGCGGTATTGGCACCGTTCGTGAGAGCGTTGAGGACGAGGACGTGGGCAGATTCGTCCAAGAGCTTGTCAACGACGAGATAAAGCCCACGATCGACCTGCCCAAGGACGAAATGGATGCGTTCGCAAACAGCGTTATCGAGCGCTTCAAGAACCCGTTTATCCGTCATGAGCTTATGTCGATAGCGCTCAATTCCACGACCAAGTTCAAGACCCGTCTGCTGCCGACCTACAACGATTACCGCGCTAAGTTTGGCAAGTCACCGAAGCACATTCTGTTCTCGTTCGCGTCGCTCTGCGTATTCTACAAGGGCAAGCGCGGCGGCGAGGATATCGCGCTCGCGGACGATCAGAAGTATCTCGACTTCTGGAAGGAGCTTTGGACAAAGACCGACTACACAGATATCGCGAAAACGGTTATGTCGAGAAGCGACATCTGGGAGCAGGATCTGGCGGCGGACGACGATAACGTTGCCGTAGTCGCGGGCTATATCGAGAGCATTGTAAAGAACGGTGAGAGAGCCGCTTTAAAGGCTTTTCTGGGTGAATGATATGAAGAAAACTATTGTAATAACTCCGCAGGATTCCGTTGGCGTGGCGTTGGCGCCGCTTAAGAAAGGAGAGCTTGCCGAGGGTGTTACCCTTATGGAGGATATCGAAAAGGGACACAAGTTCGCGCTCAAAGAGATCAAAAGCGGCGAAAAGGTCATCAAGTACGGCGAGGTCATCGGCAGAGCGACCGCCGATATCGCGCCCGGCGAGCATATTCACTCGCATAATATGGCGACCAATCTCGAGGGAACGCTGGAGTATTCCTACAACAAGAAGGAGATCGCTCCCGCGCCCGAGTTCAAGAACCGCAAGGTTATGGTCTATGAACGCAAGAACGGCGAGGTCGGCATACGCAACGAGCTGTGGGTTATTCCGACCGTCGGCTGCGTTAACGCGCAGGCGAGAGCTATCGCGGCGGAGTTTTTGAAGCGTCATCCCGATCTTCAGGGCGTTGACGGAGTGTTCGCGTACACGCACCCCTACGGCTGCTCGCAGATCGGCGAGGATCACGAGCGTACGCGCACTATTCTCCAGAGAATGGTAAAGCACCCCAACAGCGGCGGCGTATTGGTGCTAGGGCTTGGCTGTGAGAACAACCGCATGGACGTATTCAAGGAAACGCTCGGGGACTACGACAAGGAACGCACCGAGTTCCTTATCGCGCAGGACGTTGAGGACGAATTGTCCGCGGGTGTTGAGCTACTCGAAAAGCTGTACGCGAAGATCAAGGACGACAAGCGCGTTGAAAAGGACATTTCGTGTCTTAAAGTCGGCTTGAAGTGCGGCGGCTCGGACGGTCTGTCGGGTATTACCGCAAATCCGCTTGTCGGAAGATTTTCGGATTATATTGCGACAGTCGGAGGAACGACAGTGCTCACCGAGGTTCCCGAGATGTTCGGCGCGGAGCAGCTTCTTATGGACAGGGCAAAAGACGACGTAACGTTCAATAAGATCGTAAAGCTTGTCAACGGCTTCAAGGAGTACTATCAGAAGCACGATCAGCCCGTTTACGAGAATCCCTCTCCCGGAAACAAGGCAGGCGGTATAACCACGCTGGAGGACAAATCCCTCGGCTGCACCCAGAAATCGGGAACGCGCGAGGTCTGCGACGTGCTGTTTGACGGCGACGCGCTCTCGGCGCACGGACTCAATCTGCTGAACGGTCCCGGAAACGATATGGTGGCGGTGACTAATCTCGCGAGCGCGGGCTGTCATATGGTGCTGTTCACGACGGGCAGAGGCACGCCGTTCGGAGGTTTCGTGCCGACGATAAAGATATCGACCAATTCCGATCTGGCGGTGCGCAAGAAGAACTGGATAGATTTCGACGCAGGCGGTATCGCGGTCGGAGAGAGCTTCGAGAGCAAGCTTGAGGAGCTTGTCGACCTCGTAGTCGAGACCGCCAACGGAAAGCAGACTGTTAACGAGCGCTACGGCGCGCGCGATATCGCGATATTCAAAACGGGTGTTACACTTTAAGGAGAATTGCTGCTATGAAGAATTTTATGGATAAGGACTTTGTCCTAAAAAATCAGACAGCGGTAACGCTGTACGAAAACTACGCGAAGGATATGCCGATTTTCGATTTCCATTGTCATCTTCCGATAGAGGAAATTTACAACGACAGAAAATTTGCGAACATCACCGAGTGCTGGCTCGGCGGCGATCATTACAAGTGGCGCTTGATGCGCGAAATGGGCGTTGACGAGAGCTATATCACGGGCGATAAGGGCGACTTCGAGAAGTTTATGAAGTACGCCGAGGTAATGCCCTACGCGATAGGAAATCCCATTTTCCACTGGACACATCTGGAGCTCCAGCGCTATTTCGGGATAAACGAGGTTCTCTCGCCCAAGACCGCAAAGGAGATATTTGACAAGTGCAACGAAAAGCTGCAAACGCTGACCGCGCGCACGCTTATCAAGAACAGCAACGTAAAGAAGCTGTTCACGACCGACGATCCGATCGACGACCTGCACTTCCATAAGCTGCTCAAGGAGGACAAGTCGTTCGACGTTGAAGTCGCTCCCGCGTTCCGTCCCGATAAGGCGATAAATGTCGAACTGCCGACCTATGTTCCGTATATTGCGAAGCTCGCCGACGCAGCCGACGTTCGCATAGACGGTATCGACAGCCTGTGCGAGGCTTTGACGAAGCGCATAGAGTATTTTGACAGCGTAGGCTGCGTATGCTCCGATCACGCACTGGATGTTGTAATGTTCGCGCCCGCGACAAAGGAGCAGGTCGACAAGATAGTTAAAAAGGCGCTTGCCGGCGACGATCTGACCGTGAACGAGGTCGAGCAGTACAAGGGATACGTTCTCGTACATCTCGGCAGACAGTACGCGCGTCTGCACTGGGTACAGCAGTACCATATCGGAGCGCTCCGCAACAACTCGCGCCGTTATATGGGGTTGCTCGGTCCAGATACGGGCTTTGACGCTATCGAGGATCAGACGTTCGCCAAGAAGCTCTCAATGCTGCTCGACACGCTGGACAGCACTGACGAGCTTCCCAAGACCATTCTGTACTGCCTGAATCCGCGCGACAACGAAGTCCTAGCAACGATTATGAACTGTTTCCAGCAGAGCGGTATTGTTGGTAAAATGCAGTTCGGCTCGGCGTGGTGGTTCAACGATCAGAAGGACGGCATGGAAAAGCAGCTTACCGCGCTCTCGCAGCTCGGGCTTGTCAGCAAGTTTGTCGGAATGCTCACCGACAGCCGCAGCTTCTTGTCTTACACCCGTCACGAGTATTTCAGACGCATACTCTGCAATATGTTCGGTACCCTTATCGAGGAGGGCGAATATCCCAACGATGTAGAGTTCGTAGGCGAGATAGTCAAGGACGTTTGCTATAACAACGCAATAAAGTATTTCTCCAAGTAAACCGAAAAACTAACCGCCGCGGGTCGTCTCCTGCGGCGGTTAGCCTTTGCGTTTGCTATACATACGGTGCATACAGTACAAATACCGCATAGCACCGATGATACGCAAATTTTCCTTGATTTTTCCGTAATAATGTACTATAATATACATAGATAAGTAATATTCAGGGGTAAAATTCAATATGGAGCAAAAAAATAACGCAGGTGCGGACAGTCAGTACAAAAAAATGACTGAAACTCCCGTGGGAAGACTGATAATATCGCTTGGTATACCGACGGTCATTAGTATGCTGATCACAAACATATACAATATGGCGGACTCATATTTTGTCAGTCAGCTATCGCTGAGTGCAGGCGGAGCGACAAGCATTGTGTTCGGTGTAATGGCTATTCTTCAGGCGTTCGGTTTTATGTTTGGTCACGGGTCGGGAAGTCATATCAGTCGAATGCTCGGCGCTAAGCAGAATGAAAGAGCAAGTCAATTCGCTTCTACGGGATTTTTCTGGGCAGTGCTTGTCGGTTTTTTGATTATGATCGGCGGGCTTGTTTTTATTGAGCCGCTGATGAGACTGCTCGGAAGCACTGATACTATTTTGCCGTATGCCATAGATTATTGCACCTTCATACTGATTGCCGCTCCCGCTATGACAGGGAGCTGTGTGCTGAACAATATACTTCGTTATGAGGGAAAAGCAGCGCTGGCAATGATAGGTCTGACGACGGGCGGTATTTTAAATATGGCGCTTGATCCGCTGCTAATTTTTGCGCTTGATATGGGTATAAGCGGCGCGGGACTGGCTACGGCGCTGTCGCAGTACATATCGTTCGGTATTCTGCTGTCGATGTTTTTGTTGAAAAAGACGCAAAGTCGGATATCTCCGCGCTTATTTGCAAAGGAATTCAATACGGTAGCAAGCATTGTAATTACGGGTCTGCCGAGCCTTGCGAGACAAGGGCTTAACAGTGCGTCGACCATGGTAATGAACGCGCAGGCAAAGCCGTTCGGCGACGCGGCGATCGCGGCAATGGGATATGTCGGCAGAACGTCGAGCCTAATATTCAGCATAGGGCTCGGTATCGGACAGGGATTTCAGCCCGTATCGGGATTTAACTACGGCGCGAAGAAATATTCAAGGGTCAGAAAAGGCACTTGGTTTACTTTATGGCTGGGCATGGCGTCGATAGGAGTTATCGCCGCGGGGTGCTTTGCTTTCGCGCCTCAGATCATTTCACTTTTCAGAAACGAAGAGGAGGTTTTACTGATCGGCAGCGAGGCATTGCGGATTCAGTGCATTTTTCTTTTGTTTTTTCCCGCGTCTATGGTGGTCAATATGTTATTTCAAAGTATCGGAAAGAGTATCCCCGCGCTGGCGCTGTCATGTCTGCAAAGCGGGTTGATCTTTATACCCCTTTGTTTGATCCTGCCTCGGTTATGGGGTATAAAGGGCATTGAAGTCGCACAGCCGCTGGCTTACTTTGTGACGGCTATTATTTCAATGCCTTGTATGATAGTTTTTTTAAAGCATCTGCCGAAGGACAAATAACACGATTGACGAATTTCGCGCGTTGGTTTTGCATGAGGATTTTAGAGGAATGAATTCAACTGAGAACCTTGTTGTAATCCTTCTGTTCTCAGTCTTCGCCGCACTTAAAACAGATAAACCGATGGCAGTATTCATCAGTGCTGTAAGCATCGTTCCGAACTCCTGCGCAGTAATATCGTATCGCAGACGGAGCAGTGCTTACGCTCGTTTTTTCCGCAGTCGTACAGTATGTTCGGCTGCGCTGTCTGTTATTGCGGCATGCGCGGCTATCGGAATAGTCGCCGTTTAGGTTTGTCCGCAAACTGTACCATACGAACAGACCACAAAAAAGTCCCGGCGCTTGCCGGGACTAGGGTATTTTACTTCTGGGCGGGGAATTCGGCAATGAGGTCAATATGGTTCATACTGGTTCAGCCCCGCCCTTCCGCTCTTTAAGTATAGCAAAAATCCGTTCAATTTTCAATATTTATCACTTATATGACGGAAAAATCACTTATATGACATAAGCGTACATATTTTTACCCGAAGCGGTCGAGATGCTCTTTCAGCAGCGCTGCCTGACTGTCAAGCTCCTCGCTTGCCGCGGCGGAATTCTGCGCGGCGGAGTCCGTTTTCTCAATGACCGTCTCCACTTCGCCGAGCTTTACGGATATCTCCGCGAGCATGGTCTTCTGCTCCTCGGAAACATCCGCTATTTCCGATACCGAGCCGCTTATCGAGTTCGTTTCCGCAACGATACCGCTCAGCATTTCGGCTGTCAAGTTTGCTGCCGCCGTGCCGCTTTCGATAGCCTTTACGGTGTTCTCGATAAGCTCCGCGGTGATCTTTGACGCGTCGGAGGATTTCGCTGCGAGATTGCGCACCTCCTCAGCGACAACGGCGAAGCCCTTGCCTGCCTCTCCCGCGCGTGCCGCCTCGATAGACGCGTTGAGCGCGAGTATATTCGTCTGGAACGCTATGTCCTCGATCGTAGAGTTGATCTTGACTATCTCGTCCGCGGAGCGAGAAATGCTGTCCATGATATTAACAAGCTCCTGCATTTTCTCGTTGCCCGCGCTTACCGCGTCGGCGGCTTTGAGCGCCTTTTCCTTGACCGAGAACGCGTTTTGCGCGGACTGCGATACTCTGTTGTTGATATCACCGAGATTAGCGGAAACCTCGACGATAAGCCTTGTTTCGTCGTTGACGGCGCGCGCAAGCTCTGAAGCTCCTACCGAAACGCTGCGCGAGCCGCCCGATATCTGCTCCGATACCGTGCTAAGTTCGGCAAACGTAGAAGTCATCGCATTGCAGATATGCTTAATTGACTGCTCCATAGCGGTGAATTCGCCGACAAATTTAACAGAGCTGTCATACGTGAATTTTCCGTCCGCCATATCCGAGAGTATCCTTTCGATCTCATCAATGTACGATTTAAGTGATATGTTTGTTTGCATAAGCGCGCCGCAGATAGTGCCGATCTCGTCGTTCGCGGCTTTGGGGTAGCTGTGCTCCAGAACGCCGTTGGACATATTTGTGACGATATTCTCTATCGCCGACAGCGGCTTTAAGCGCTTCGTAAACTTCAGCCAGAAGAACAGTCCTCCGCCGAATATCGCCGCAAGCGAAACTATCACCGCCAGAATGATTATGTTGTTCAGCCGTGACATCGCTTCGTCGTAATCCGCCGCATAAAGTACTTTCCAGCCGGTATCGCCTATCGGAACAACGGGGAAATAGCGCATAGAGCCATCGTAGCCCTTCCCCGAAACGACGTTTGTGCTTCCCGCTGCCGCGAGAACGTCTTTGTAAATGGGCGCGATATCAACGAGCTTCGTGATCTGTTCGGTCTTGCCGTCGTCAAGAAGTCTGTGCGAATACTCCTGATTTTCGGCGTGGGCTACTATATTGTCGCTGCCGTCTACAAGTACCGCGTATCCGCCCTCGTCCGCTTTAAGTCCTTGGCAGACCGAGACCAGCTCGCCGATCTCGATGTCGAGACCGCACACGCCCAACACCTCGTTCTCCGACAAAAGCGGGCTTGCAACGGTGATAACGATCTTTCCCGTGATCGCGTCTATGTACGGGTCGGTAACGATAGTGGCGCGGGTGCTCTTGGCGCTTTGGTACCAGCCGCGCTCCTGGGCGACGTAATCCTCGGCTACGGGATAAACGCTGCACACCATTCCCACCGTATCGGTCTCCCACGCGAGATATCCGTTCATAATGCTTGCCGAGGTGGTGTGAACAACGTCAAGCATATGCTTTTGCAATGCTTCTCCGTGGAATTGCTGTTCCGCTGCTGTCTTGGCAAAGTCTTCCGCAATGGTCGTGTGCTTTGTGAACCATGTGTCCATTTTAGCTGACTCCGCCGCGACGGTATGATACAGATCCGATTTTATCGAACTTGTGTATCGGATATTGACGTTCACGGAAAAAATGAGACAGACCGCTATAAGAGCGGCAGCCAACATTCCCGCTGAGGATAATAAAATGCTTGTGAGCAGACTTTTCCTTTTCATAGATCATTCTCCTCCATAAAAATTTGTATATATAAGTTTAGCAGGATTGCCCGCGATTTTCAATATTTATCACTTAATTGACGAATAAATCACTTAATTGACAGACAAATCACTTAATTGACATGAGATTTTTCCAAAATATGTATATTCATCGACAAATTATTGACTTATTGATCATTTTATGATATAATTAAAATCAGGGGTGAAGAACGGTTGACTAAAATAAAATTTGTCATGTGTGACGATAATAGCGACGATCTGGAAACGCTCCGCGCGTCGGCGGACGACTACATAAAACAACGCGGCTTTTGCGGCGAAACGGTATGCCTTTCATCGCCTGAGGACGTTCTGCGATATTCCGAGGCGGTCGACGAAAACGAAATTTCAGTGTATCTTCTCGACGTTATAATGCCTGAAACGGACGGCATAGAGTTGGGCAAAAGGATACGCGAACACGACAAGAAATCGGCGGTCATTTATATTAGCGTCTCGCGGGAGTATTCGCTTGACGCGTTTTCGGTGCGCGCTTTTTCTTATTTGATCAAGCCGTTTTCGCGTGAAAAGCTTTTTTCGGAGCTTGACGAGTGCCTCGACCGAATGGAGACCGCGCCGCAAACGCTTTCGATAAAAACCGCCGACGGCACGGCGCTCCTTGAGTTGTCAAGAATTATAGCGGTGGAGTATCTTGACCACAGACTGATATTTCACCTTCCAAACGGCTCTAAGATCGAAAGCGCGTATCGCAGACAGCCATTTGACGTTCAGGCGGAGGAGCTTATGCAGACGGGTGCCTTTCTGAAGGTGTCCGCGAGCTATCTGGTAAATTATAAAAATATTCAGGGCGTGAAATCCGATGAGTTTATTATGCGCGACGGCACTCAATATAAGATCACCCGAAAATACATAGCCGCAAGGCAGCAGTACATAAACGGAGAAATGCTCGGTCACAAAATGTCAATTAAGTGATTTTTCCGTCAAATAAGTGATTTTTTGGTTAAACGGGCAATATCTCTTGAAGTGTTGACCCGTTTTGTATTATAATATGTAGGGGTGATGTAATGCCATATCTTTTTTCGTATTTTTCCGAGGCGATGTTTTTTGCCTTGTATATATTTGTATGTTTGACGTTTATGAAACCGCGCTTTCCGCTCGGTATCCGAGTTTTGGTATACGGTGGGGTGCTGCTCCTCTCCTGTGGCGCGGTAACGGTTCTTACGCTGTCGGGAAACGCTATGGCGGCGCTCACGCTGCTGCCGCTTATCGCGTATCTTCCGTTTTCCGTTTGCGTATACGTCCTCTCCGAGAGCGGGATATTTGAAGCAACCTCGGCTTGCTCCGTGGGAGCGCTTTTGACGATAATGCTCAAAATGTTCGACAAAATGCTTATGCTGCTGTTTGGCGTGGTTTTTCACGAAATCAACGGAGTATTGTACGATACTATAATTCTTGTTATTACAGCCGTTCTTACGGCGGCATTGGGATTTGTGGTGTTTCGGTATATACGCATACCGTTTACGGCATGCGCGGGTTCGGGTCTGAAAAACAGTCTGCTTATCCTTATCCCGGTAATAACAATGTTTCTGATAATTTTTATCAATTTCAACCGTCCTATCTACATTGGGATGATAATACTGACGCTTATGACAGTCGCGTCTTTTTTCGCGATAACCACACGGCTTTTCGTATATTACGCGAAAATTATCGAGGCGACGGAGAACGAAAAAAAACTTATTGATAGTCTGGCGCTTCAGCGTCAAAATTTTGAGCGCATTTCCCGGAGCGTGGACGCGGGGCGGCTTTACCGTCACGATATGCGTCATCATCTGAAGGTATTGGCGGGAATGGCACAGCGGGACAACGCCGCCGAAATTCTGGAATATATAGGGGAACTAAACAGCTCTGTTGGGGACTGCACTCCCGAAATGTTCTGCAGAAACCCCGCGGTAAACGCAGTGCTGTCGCAATACATAAGCCGCGCGGAAAATATCGGCTGCCGGATTGAGCATAAAGTCTTCATTCCCGAAGAGCTTCCGTTTGAGCTGCCCGACGTGTGCATAATTCTGTCAAACGCGCTTGAAAACGCGCTGAACGCCTGCGAAAAGTGCACCGAGGACAAGCGTTATATTGATTTGCAGGCTGATTTTTCGGATGACCGCAAGCTGAAAATATCCGTAAGAAACCCCTGCTCCGATATCGTAGAGCTTGGCGCGGATGGACTGCCTGTTGTCGCTAAGCGCACAGACGGTCACGGGATCGGACTTCGGGGCGTGAAAAAAACGGTTGAGAAATACAACGGCTTTATCTGCTGCGCGTATGAAAACGGAGTATTTCTGTTCTGCGCCGAGATATTCCGCGACCCGAACGGCGGCTTGCCAAATTACGGTAAAGCCGAACGCGTTCCCAAGCATTCAAAGGCGCTTCCTGCGGTTCTGGCGTCGATCGTCTGTGCAATAGGCGTGCTGAATTTTTCTCCGGCAGCTGCAAGCGCGCTGTCCGAAACGCTCTCCGTCGATATCAAGACGATAAGCTACGGTTGGGGTGACAACGACCTGAGCATACGATATCCCGAGTTTGTCGGAGATAATTCCGATAAGCTGAATCAGGCGGCAAAGGATTTTATTTCCGAGGCGCAGAATACTTTTATGCAATACGCTCTTAAAAAATACGAGGGCTACGTCGCGGAGGACGCGGGCTACCGTATCCATATGAACAACAGAGATTATCTGTCGGCGAGGTTTTACGCGACGATAAATTTAGGCGGCTCTATGGAATACAGCCGCTGCGTGACTATTGACAAGAAAAGCGGCAAGGTACTGGCGCTGGCCGACCTGTTCGATGAAAATTACGATTACATAGGCGAGATAAGCGCGGAGATATTACGTAAAATGGAATACCGCGTGGAAAACGAGGGAGCGAATTATTTCATTCCCGGAGGCATCTGGAGGGACGACGAGTGTTTTAAGGAGATATCTCCGGATCAGGAGTTCTACTTGACGTCGGATGGGCTGTTGGTTATTGTTTTTGACGAATACACCGTAGCTCCCGGCACGGAGGGCTCTCCCGAATTTTTTATGCCATATGATATCTTCTTTTATGAAGCGCATTAACACTTATAATGGCAAATATCCGAGAGCGGCTGCCCTCGGATATTTTTTTATCTTTATTATGCACTGTACACCTCTATTTAGCGAGCGTATCAAGCTGCTCGGACATTTCGCGTATATCCTTTACCATTGCGCTGAGCGTCTCCATGCTCTCGCTGCTTTTGCGTATCGTATCCGAGACCGTTGACACGGCAACGTAGTTGTTTACTATATTTTCGCTTACTCCCGTAAGCTTGTTTGTTACCTCGTCGCCGCTTTTCGCGACGCTTGAGATAACCTCCGCGATATGCCCGATGTTTTGAGATATTTCGCTGTTCGAGCTGCTCAGCTTCTCTGCCGATGATTTTATCAGCTCCATGTTCTCCATTCCCTCGCGCGTGAGCGTATAATTCTGCTCCATCACCGAGACTGCGGACGTTATGTTTTGAGTGAACATTTTGATAATACCGCCGATCTCCTGCGCGGAGCTTTTGGTCTGCGCGGAAAGTGTGCCTATCTCCTCAGAAACTATTGAAAATCCCTTTCCCGCCTCGCCCGCGTGAGCCGCCTCTATTGACGCGTTTATCGCGAGAATATCCGTTTGCCGCGAAATGTCCTCGATCATCTTGACGATCTCGGAAATGCGCTTGGACTGCTCGGAAAGCTCCGCGATTATCTTCATACTGTCGTCGGTGTGGGTGTATATCTGTTTCATGCCGTTTTCGGCAACGGAAAGCGAGGAATTGTTTTCGGCGGTGATCTCGTCGGAATGCTTGAGAAGCTGCTCGATCTCGCGGCTCATATTGTCAAGATTGCGCAGATTTTCCGAGATCGTATTCATATTCTCGCCGACGGAACGGATATGCTCGGAATTCTCCTCGCTGTCGCGCATGATCTTTTCAGACTGAGCTGCCATCGTCCTGCCAGACTCCGCGGATTGCGCCGAAATATCGTCCATTTCCTTGACCGCTCGGACAAGGGTCTGCGATATCTCCGCCGATTTTTCGCGTATCTGCTCCTGCTGTTCGGCGCTCATCAGATTTCCGAGCAGCGAGGCGGTGCGCTTGCAGAGCATTGTGAATATCATCGAAATAGCGAATAGTATCATAGCTCTCGGAAGTATTCCGAACAGCGTGACACCCTTGAAATCCGTAAAGTTTGCGTCCCGGTCGCAAGGAATATAAAGCGATATAAGCTGCGCCGCCGACACGGTGATTATCGTAAAAACCGTCGAGAAAATATTCAGCTTTCCCGAAAAATAAAGGCTCGATATCGCTATCGGGTATACGTAAAGCAGTACCGAATGTTTAGGCAGTATCACCGACAATATTCCCGTAAAGATGACCGCACAGGTAACGCATACGTACTTTGTATATCCCTCGCCGCTTTTCTTCATCACGTTCGCGATCAGCGTCGGTACGGCGAGCATTACCGTACCCGATATGTACGCGATTATCATCTGTGTCATATCCACGATAAAAATGCCCGCGATATTCAGAATGAATACTATGGTAAGCACGATAATGCTTATACGCATTACCTTTGCAACAGCCAGATTTGCGCTTGTTTCATTTTCCTTCAGCAGTTTCATCGGTTTTGGTTCTCCTTTTGAAATTGTTTTAACGATTATATATTTTATAGTAGTATATCAAAATCACGCTTCTTTTTCAATAAGTATCACTTAATTGACAAAAAAATCACTTAATTTACAAAAAATGTGTTTTGCGCTTGACAGTATTTCTGAAATATGCTATAATATACAAAAGTCTATCTTAACATATAAGGGGGGTAATGAAAATGCAGAGCCTTACAGTCGGCAGGGAACTGAAAAGCATACGTCAGTCACGCGGTCTGACCTTAGACGAGCTTGCCGAGATGACGGGAGTAAGCAAGCCGATGCTCGGACAGATCGAGCGTGGGCAGTCCTCTCCGACGATCAACACGCTGTGGAAGATCGCGACCGGCTTAAAAGCGCCGCTGTCGTCGCTGCTGCGCGAACGCGGGGGCGAATTTGTAACGGTGAGCCCTTCGGATATGATCTCGGAGGAGAACGGGTCAATGCGTGCATACGCGCTGTTTCCGTTTGATCCGATACGCAGCTTTGAAGCGTTCGTTATCGAGTTTGACGCGGGGTGTGTTCACCGCTCGGACGCTCACGCGGAAAACGTCGAGGAAACGGTTTTCGTGATACGCGGAAGGCTCGACGTCACTGCGAACGGGCATAAGGAAACGCTTTCGGAAGGACAGGCTGCGCGTTTTCGCGCGGATATCCCGCACGTCTACGCAAATCCTTACGGCGAGCCGTGCCGTATATACAATACGATTTTTTATTGAGGAGGACATTATGTTTGAATTACATCAGGTCGGCGAACATACTTATTATATAGAAAGCCCCGCCAAGATCGGCGTTTATCTTGCCGACGGCGGAGCGTATCTTATCGACAGCGGAAACGATAAGGACGCGGGCAGGAAAGTACGCAAAATACTCGACGATAAGGGCTGGCAGCTGCGCGGTATCGTCAATACTCATTCCAACGCCGATCATATAGGCGGCAACCGCTATCTACAACAGCAGACGGGATGTAAGATATTTTCGGCGGGTATTGAAAAAGCGTTCACCGAAAACCCTATACTGGAGCCGTCGTTCCTGTACGGCGGATTTCCCTGCAAGGAGCTTCGCCATAAGTTCCTGCTGGCGGCGGAGAGCGAGGTCGCGGATTTCTCGGACGTCGATTTTCCGAACGGTCTTGAGATAATTCCGCTGGGCGGTCACTTCTTTAATATGACGGGCTTCCGCACTCCCGACGACGTTGTCTTCCTTGCGGACTGTCTGTCGAGCAGGGAGACCCTTGACAAGTATCGGATAGGCTTTATCTACGACGTCGCGGAATATCTGAATACGCTAGAGCGTGTCAAGGGAATGACCGCGAAGCTGTTCGTGCCGTCCCACGCCGCCGCAGCGGAAAATATCGCAGACCTCGCGCAGTACAATATCGCCAAGGTGAACGAGATCGCTGAGCGCATAACCGCGCTCTGCGAAACGCCGCTCAGCTTTGAACGGATACTGCAGTCGCTGTTCTCGGAATATGGGCTGAAAATGACGTTCGAGCAGTATGTGCTTGTCGGGAGTACCGTGAGATCGTATCTCGCGTGGCTTCACGATATGGGCAGACTCGGCGTTGACTTTGAGGATAATATGATGCTTTGGACGAAAATATAACAGACATAATTAGGGGGAGCCGCTCACTCCCCCCGTTTTTATTATTCGCCGTAAAGCTCGTCGACGGAAAACGTCGTATTTCCGAGACCGTGATAATAATTCACCGTTTCGGCAGTGAACTTGTACACGCAGTAATCCTCGTCGTCGACGCCCTTCGGGTAGTACATCTCGTCGCCGTTGTGCCATATCAACGCTTTAGTTTCGTGGTCGGTACACACCTCGATAGTGCCCGTAAACAGCGCGCCCTTAAATTCGCGCTCGTGACAGTAATACACGCACGCTTTCGGGTTCGCGAGGAACTGCGCGGCACGCTTTGAGCTCGTATTCGTTGAAAAATACTGCACCCTCATATCGTCGTGCTCCGCGACCAGCATTGCCTTGACCTGCGGAAAGCCGTCGCCGTTTACCGAGCCTACATATGCGACATTGCACCTGTCGCGCAGATCTCGTATATCTTTTCTAATTTTTGTGTCCATTTTCATTCTCCTTTTCGATAAGATTTTCAAGAATTTTCCCAAGCCCATCTTCAAAGGCGAGTATCTCATTGTCGCTGAACCCCCTGTAAAAAACCTCGTTCATCATCGCCGAAACACGCTCGTATTTTTCTTGGAGAGCCTCGGCGTTCTCGGTAAGGCATATCCGCACCGCTCTGCGGTCGTCGGGGTCGGGCGCACGGCGGATATGTCCCGATATCTCCAGTCTGTCAAGCATACTCGTAAGCGTGGTCTTGGCAAGCCCCGTCCGTTCAGACAGTACACTGATAGGAATATTGTCCGTCTCCCACAGCACGAACAGGATACGCCCCTGCGCGCCGTTGAACTCGCTTATCCCGTTTTCGTCAAGCATACGCTCAAACACGCGGCCCTGTATCTGTTTGATCTTGCTGACAAGAAATCCTCCGCTAGTTCTCTCCAACAATTTTCGCACCTCCTACTATATAGTATAATACTATATAGAACATTTGTCAAGTCCTTTCCAATTTTTTTTGCTGTGACTTCGCCAAGCTTACACTGCAAAAAACGGCACAAAAACGCGCCGTTTTCCGCTATTTGTCGTTTTTTCCCCAATATTCGGGCAGGAAAACAAATCCCCATGCCGCGGCAATGGCGAGTATCAGCGCCGCCAGCCGCGCAGGTTCCGTAAAGTAGAGGCAGATTAGACCGATAACGTCCAAATTCCAGAACAATGCCACGCCCACCGCGGCAGCGCCAATCGCCGCGATAAGCACAGCGCCCGCCGCGCAGTCTTTGGCGAGCTTTATACGGTGACTGTTCTCCTCGGTGACTTTATCGGCAAGCTTTTCGATGCCCGTGTTGACGGCCTCAAGCGACAAGACCGCCGCGCACGTCATAAGTAAGATCGCCCACCGCTCCGCAGTGAACGAATAAAACCTCGCGGCAAAAAAGATCACGAACGCCGCCGCGCATATGTGGAAGCGGAAATTCCGCTGACCAAGCGCCGTAACTATACCGCGCCCTGCGTAGTAAAAGCTCTTGAAGAATTTCATCGTGTTATACCCAGTTTTTGTAAAACCTTTTCCTGTTTCGCGAACATTTCCTTTTCCTCGTCCTCGGTCATATGGTCGTAGCCGAGCAGATGAAACAGCGAGTGCGTTATCAGAAACGCGACCTCGCGCCTGAAGCTGTGACCGTATTCCTCCGCCTGCGCCCGCGCCTTTTCGAGCGATATCACGATATCGCCGAGCAGGATAGCGTCGGTATCGGGATCGACCTCGAAGCCGTCCTCGTCTCCGAGCGGGAACGACAGCACGTCCGTTTCGCGGTCGATCTCGCGGAACTTGGCGTTCATCTCGCGGATACACGCATTGTCCACCAGCGTTACCGACACCTCCGCGTCGTCCTCTATCTCCTCCTCGTCAAGCGCGGCGGCGGTGCATTTTTCGATAAGCTGCTCAATGCCCTCGGGAGGGGTGAGCTTGTCCTGTTCGTTATTGTAATCGATATATATCTTCATTGTTTCTCCTTATAATAATCAAGGGCGGTTTCATACAGAGCACGCGACTGCCTCTCGTCGCCGTAGGAAAGCGGATCGTCCGCGTAAGTAAGCGTACTGAACGGCTCGATATGTTCATATTGATAGGGATGATATGGCAGAGCGCACCACAGCTTATAGCAGCGTCTGCCGAACTCCGCAAGCGGAAATACGTCCGCTTTGTAAACCTTTTCAAGAGCCGCGAACAATTCCTTTCCGAATAAGTCAATGTCCACGCTGTCGGCTAACCGCCCGAGCCTTGCCCAAGCCGCTGCGGGGTAATTTCCAAGCCCCTCAAGCTCCAACAGAAGATCGTCCTCGGGGTTCTCCAGAAACAGCCTGTCAAGCTCCGTTACATAATCGTCCTTGTCGGCAAGTCCGAACGCCCACACATAGCATAACGCGACTAATTTTTCCATGTTCCCTTACCCGTCTTTGCGCTGCCCTGATACTCGTCGTAAGCCTTAACTATATCCTGCACCAGCTTATGACGCACAACGTCCTTTTCAGTGAAGCGGTTCTGCGCTATGTCCTCGACGTTTCGGAGGACTTTCAGCGCCTCGATCAGCCCCGACTTTTTCGCTTCGGGGAGGTCTATCTGCGTGATGTCGCCCGTGATGACCATTTTGGAGTTGAAGCCCAATCTCGTCAGGAACATCTTCATCTGCTCGCGCGTGGTGTTCTGCGCCTCATCAAGGATTATAAAGCTGTCGTCGAGAGTGCGCCCTCTCATATAAGCGAGCGGCGCAACCTCGATAGCTCCGTGCTCCGACAGCCGCGCGAAAGCTTCCTGTCCGAACATATCAAAAAGTGCGTCATAGAGCGGACGAAGGTACGGGTCGACCTTATTTTGCAGATCTCCCGGGAGAAATCCCAGCTTCTCGCCCGCCTCGACTGCGGGTCTTGTGAGGATAATGCGCTGAACCTGCTTCTGCTTGAACGCGGTGACGGCGAGTGCGACCGCGAGATACGTCTTTCCCGTTCCCGCGGGACCCACGCCGAACGTTATCGTGTTTTTCCGTATCATATCACAGTACTTTTTCTGTCCGACGGTCTTGGGCTTTATCGGTTTTCCCGAATAGCTCACGCAGACGCAGTCGCCGCTTATCGCCGCTATTTCGCCCTCCGCGCCGTCGTTCACCATAGCGATAGCGTAGCGGACGTTCTGCTCCTCGATAGCTTCTCCGCGCGAAAAGCTGTCGCAGAGCGTTTTGACCGCCTTTTCCGCCTTGACGACGGAAAGCTCGCTGTCGCCTGTGATCTTCACCTCGCCGCCGCGCGCGAATATCGTCACAGAAAACGCTTTCTGGATAAGGTTTATATTCCTGTCAAATTCTCCGAATACGGCGCGTATTTCCTCCGTGCCGTTCATTGTTATCGTAATATCCGCCATATTTTTCCTTTCCGTATTTTATCATCTGTATTTTTCAATGGTTTCGTCGCTCCATATCTGCGCTTCGATATATTTAACATTTCCGTATTCATTTTCTTGTGGTATTCCGTACCTTTCTATCAAATCAAGAATACCCTCGTAATCGTAAAGCCGTTTGCGGTACTCCAATCCGTCGTTTACGCGCGGGCTGAATGTCGGGTGCGAATCTCCGTAGGTAAAAGAGACGGTTCTGAGATCAAATTCGGATATCGGTATTTTGATAAAAGCGCTGTTCTCAAACCAACCCGCTAGCCACTTGCACTCCCCCACCACCATATAATGCGGAGCGCTGCGTTTTATTATACCACCGATAGCCACGAATTTTTCACGCATGACCTCTTCGTAGTAAAGCCTGTCCGCCACATATTCGGGGTGACGCCCCGTCGCCTGTGACGCGGGGTTTACGCGTTTTATCTCATCCAAGATATTCTCCGCTTTTTCCCGCGGCAAATCGGACAGATTCAGAAACGGCGCACGCGAGCTGTCATAGTAATGATAAAGATACATTTCTATCCCTCGTAGAGCGAATAGCTCTCAACGTCAGACGACGCGGGAACGTATGCGCTTTTCCCGAGCGCCGTTCCGCGCTTGATGTACGCGCCTATAAGCTCGCGGCTCAGATTTGTGAGGTCGGCGCGGGAAAGCGCTTCCTCCGCCGTAAGGAGCAGCACCTCGCTGTTTTCGCGACCGTCGCTTCTCGGTTCGCCGCCGATATAGTCCATTTCAAACACGACGCACCATTGCTCGGTCTTGAACTGCACCGCGAACACCGAACGCGCTTTTACGGCAACGCCCGTCTCCTCGAGTATCTCGCGCTCCACGGCTTTGTCGGGAAGCTCGCCCTCGCGCACGAAGCCGCCCGGGAGCAATATCCTGTCCTTCGCCGCGCCGTAGGTATGCCGCACAAGAAGTATCTTTCCACTGATCTCGGTTATGCCGCAGACCGTGTAAAATTTGTTGTTCATATCAGTATCCCCTTTCGCGCAGCTCGGAAACCATTTGCACGTAAAACTCGCGCACGTCGAAGCCCTTGATGTTCTCGCGATTGAGATCGATCATATCCGCGTGAGTTATTCCGCGCTTTGCGGGCGGATATATCGGCGTAAATTTTTCGCCCCACGGTGCGGAGGTAAGTGCGACAAGTCCGTCGTTATTGCCGTCGAATTTCTTGACGACGGGGTAGGAAAAATTCAGCGGAAACCGCGCGCCGCGATGATTTATCGCCTTAGAGCCGTAAGATTGGTACATAACGTCGGGACTGTCCAAAACCTCCTTGTTGAACTGTTCACAGTAGCTGTTGGTAAGACACTTCACCGCCGACATAAAATCGGGAGTATTGTCGCCGAGCGCGTAAAACATCTTGTTGTAGGTCTTTTCGATGAAATTCTTGACGCGCTCGGGAGCCGCTCCGAGAAGATATTCCGCGAAAATACAGCCGCGGTGCGGAGTGTTTATCGTCGTCAGGGTCGCGACATATTTGTCGCTGCCGAGCTTGGATATAGCGTAACGGGAGTCCAGCCCGCCTTTGGAGTGCGCGATGATGTTCACCTTGCCGCAGCCCGTCCGCGTGACTATTTCCTCGATCTTCTTTGCCAGCTCCTCGGAGCTTTGCTCTATCGAAAGGGCACTCTGCTGTTCGCCGTAATAGATGACCGCGCCGTTTTTCTCAAGCTCCGCGGGTATTCTGCCCCAATAGTTGAGCAGACGGTTGTCGCGGAAAAACACGCCGTGCACCAGCAATATCGGATATTTCGTCGCGCAGATCTTTTTTTCCTTGCGGCTCTCGTTGAGCTTGTGTTTTTCGGTCTCAAAAATCGTTTCCTGCTTTACGCGCACATAAATTATCATCAGCATAACAAGATTTGCTATAGGAATAAGCCCGAAAACTATCCCAAGCACGCGGTAACGCAGTCCTAGCTGAACGGAGGTTATATAAACGCGTATGATCCCGTTCCAGAAAACGGCAGCCTCGCAAAGAATCAGCACGACCGCATAGATAATATATTTCGGATAGTCCGTGCCGCCGCCTATAAGTTCGGCGATAAGCGCCCCGACAAACGGAGCTGAGGCGGCGCAGGTCACCCAGAACGCGAGAATAAGCTCCGCGCCGTCGCCAAGAATTTTCAGACGCAGCGTGGGATATTTCCGCAGCGACGGGAATATGTTAAAGCCGATAAAATAAATCAGCAGCACCGCCCCGAGCGCTATCTGCAGCGCAAGCGGTTTTCCCGCAAGGATTATTGGCATATTTATCCCGAATACAAGTATTATCCAGTGAAGAACGCGAATAAAAATTTTCATATCGTACCTCGAAAAAACTTTCTTATTACATTATACAACCGTTGGCAGGATTTGTCAACGTAATTTTTCCCGAATAAAAGCGTACTATCCGTTTAAACTATTTTCACGGAGGTGCGGTATGAATATGATCATATGCGGCGAGGACTGCCGCCACCAGAAGGACGGATATTGTATGCTTGACGATCTCACTCACGCAAACGCGCTCGCGTCGTCTGACTGCCGTTATTTTGAGAAGCGCTGAGATTAAAAAAATCCCAAGGCAAAACGCTTTGGGATAAGTTTTTTAAATTATTAGCAGTGTTGAATAAGACTGTTCCGCCGCGATCTGCGCGGCACCCGTCGTCGCCTGAATTCTCACGGTTATTCGGTTATTCCCCTTTGGCAGACCGTCGGCGAGATAGTGATAGTGCTCGAGACTGAGCCTGCCGCCGACGGGCTTGTATGTAACTGTTCTCTCCTGCTGCACGTCGTTTACATAAACGAGTATTTTCAGTACCGTGCCCTCGTTCGCGAGCAGCGCGAAGTTAACGTCTATCATAGCTGCTTTTCCGCGCTTGTCAGTTGTGAACTCGTATTCGGCGAGCGTTCGTGCGACGGTCGATATCGTCAGCGCGAACGAATTGCTCTGCTGCATACGTACGATATCCGTCGAGTAGCTCAGATCTTCAAGAGCCGTTTGCAGCTCGCTTTTCTCGGGACTTGTGTTGCGTGAGTGCAGAGTCGCGGTAAGTCCGCCGTCATAGTGATATTCGATCTCGCTTACGATTATCGGATAAGTGCTGCCGTCCTTTTCCTCAAGCGTGATATTGTCGCCTGCTTCGAGATACGGAAGCCCCTGCATTTTGATTTGCGCGCCGTAAAATCTGAACTTTCCCAGCTGCTCCGCAAGCGCATCGGCTATCTCCTGCGTCATCATAGGATTATATAGCTCAGCCGCCGACTCGACGGCGCTGCTGCCGCTTTCGATAGCCGTGCCGTCCGCGTCGATAATAACGCCCGCGACAAACGACGTCGTCATGTTGCGGTTTATGCTCATGCAGTTTTTTTCTCGGAGAAAAACGCCCTCCGTCGGCACGGTTTTCTTGAATACGAGCGTTCCGTTTCTGTCGAACTTTGCGCCGGCGCAGTTCATCGAAGCGATAAAGCTTATTATATCCCTTATCGTGAAGCCGCGCGGCAGCCGGCTTATCGTGATATTTCCGCCGTTTTCCGCGCATGATATCCCCACCTGAGCGCACGCGTCGTGCAGGATCGCGTCGGTCGTTGTCGGGATACGGAGCGTAGGCTTGTATTCGGTATCGAGATAGTACATCTTGTCGTAGCAGATAATGGAGGCGTACCCTCCGCGGACATATCGCCTTGCCACATAGAACACTCCCAGCGGACACCACTCTTTGCCGTCAAAGCTGATGTAAGGTCTAACCTCGTCGCGGACGTTCAGTTCGCCGTTATACATCGCGGAGAAGCAGAATTTGTTTGAGCATACCGTGCCGATAGTAAAGCGGTCGGGGTGGATAACGTCGTCGAAATCGAAATCTATTATCCTGTCGTCGAGAAAGGTCTCGCCGCCCGCGGTTATCTTACAGCACACATATCTGCCGTTAGCCTCGGCGAGCGCCCTGAAATTATCGGAAACATTGGTCATTGCGTCACCTCACTTCTGCTTCATAGTCAGCTTTACGCCGCCGTACATTTTAACGCCGTTCACGACCGTAAGCTCGGGCGCGGGCTCGTCGGAAATGTGAAAATCCGCCGTTACCTCCCCTTCGGGAGCGGAGAACTTAACCGATACGAAAATGCGCTGCGACAGATCGCGGAGCGTTTTCAGCTCGTTTTCCGTCAGCAGTCCGAACGTCACCTCCAGCGCGTACTTTCTGCACACCATATCTATCAGCATATCCCCTTGGGTATTGTAGCGGATATCGGTGCGGCGGAGCTCGCGCTTTGCGTTCAACTCGGTGACGTTGTTGAATGCGGTCTTGTCAATTGTTATCGTCATCTGAATTCGCCCCTTTTCATTTTATATATTCTCCGCCGATCTTCCGCGCCTTGAATTTGCAGTGGTGCGGACCGTCGGCGAGGTATACCTTTTGCTCGGTTATCTCGTAGGTCTCGCCGTGATAGCGGACCTTCATTCCCGCCGCGAACTCGGCTTTCGGCGAGGACCTTGAGCAGTCGTACCACACGGTGAGCTCGGTGTTGTCGCGAGCCTTCTGCGACGAGTAATCGGATATGCAGCAGTTCCGTTCTACGCGGACGTTGCCTATAACGGTCTCTCTCCATTTGCCTGAGCCGTCGGGCACAAGCAGCGTAAAGCTGTCGCCGAGAAGAACGTCGGGAATGGGCATTATGTTCATTCGCGCACCTCCGTTCCGCCGTAAAGGCAGCCCGCCGCGCGGAGCAGCTTGACTACCATTTTGCTGTTGTCGTCAGCTGAACGTGTAGTGGAGCTTGTTTTATAGTAGGAGAAATCCCCCACGGCAACGCGCTCTCCCGATGAGCTGTCCGCGGCAAGCTCGCGTTTAAGCAGCTCTGCGGTCTGAAATGCCGCCGCCTGCTTTACGAGGTCTGCGGCAGCGCCCGTGCCCTGCGCGACGATCCCAGCACGGTCATTCGTCAGCCCGTTCAGCACGAACTCGGCGCGCTTTATACAGTTTTCGAGAGCGCCGACGTTGTTATCGTCGACGGCAAATCCCATTTCAAAAAAATCTTCCTTGGTTATGATCATTGCGACCCTCCTTTCAAGGTATAAAAGGTATAAAAATGACGGGCAGTCCGTTGCACGGTAGGATTTAACGCGGCTGCCCGCCGTTGTTATATGTAAATATATGTCAATTCTCGGAGGAAATTAACGTATGATTAACTCGCCGTGCAGACCGCTATCGCCGACTTCTTGTTGTCGGGGATAAACAGGTCGTGATACTTGCGGTAGTCGATATCCCACGCGTCCGCGAACTGATTCTGTTCGGGGGTTATGATCTTGACGTTGTCCGTCTTGGATATCGCTATGGGAGCGGATCTCGGGCAGATTATCCAGTTGATCTGCTTTGCGCTTTCGGCAGCGGAATAGCCGTTTTCGCTGTCGAATGTATACTCGGTCTTCATTCTCGCAGAAGGCACGGGAATTATGACCGCGCCGTTTATGGTCTTTACGGAGAATTCCATATCACCCTGCGTGAAGCTGCCGTTGTCCACTGAATGAGAGACCTCCGAGGAGAGCAGCATCATATCGTAAACGGAACGCGCGATAGCGATTATCAGTTCGCCCTCGCCGCCCGTGACCTCGCGCACCGCGCTGATCTGTCCGACGAGGGCGGACAGCACGGTGGACTTGTCGGGGGTGTAGGTCTTGGTAATATTCGCCGCCTTTGCGAGAGTGGAATAACGGTAGGAGTCGATCTCGGGAATGACCTGAGTGCGCTGAAACTCGGAAGCGACATTTGCCGCTGCCAATCCGAAGCCTGTTTCGTCAACGTCCAGCGCGTCAATGCGGAAGCGTCTGCCTCTGTCCTGCGAGAGCGTCATAGTCTCGTAAGAATAGTTGACGGTGCCGCCCTTGTAGCCGCTGTCGCGGTCGTAGTCGCCCAGACCCATAAGCGCGATCTTGGGCAGTTTGATCTCGCTGCCGCCGCTGTAAATCACCTGAGAGGCGTTCTCCTCCATCCAGCCCGAGGTGGAGCGCTCGACGATCTGTCGGTCGAGTTCCTTCTGAAATACCTTTGCGTATTCAATTGTTTTTGCCATATAAATTACTTCCTTTCGTTGATTGAATAGTTGATATTATCCCGTATGCCGCCGTTCCGCCGCGCCGTTTTTAACGCTCAACAGCCATAGTCCGCGCCGACGGCGGCTTGGGATAGTGAATATATGTAAACCCTCCGTCCCGCCCTTAACCTGTTTTGGAATTATCTTCCCGAGAATATCTTGCGGATAGCTGAAAATCCGTCGTCGCTGCCCGAGCCCGAAGCCGAGAACTGTGGTATCTTTCGCTGAACGGCTTTAAGGTGAGGGTAAGCCGAAATGATTTCGGCGGCGGCCTCCTCGGGCTCCTTGCCCGTGCTGCAAAGCCCCACCGCGAGCGACGTGCCGTCTTCCAGCTTTTCCTTTGTGATACCGAGAAGCAGCAGCGCGGTCTGCACCTTTGCGGTGGTAAGCTCCGATTTGAGCATTTCCACTTGCGCGTACAGCTCCGAGATCTCCCCCGAGCGCGTGCCGTCGCTCGCGCGGTAGCCCTCCGAAGCAGCCGCGTGATCGGGCGTGCTTTCGGACTGAACCTCGGGCGTTCCCTGAACCTCCTGCCCGGTAAGCGTTTCATTGTTATTCTCCATTGTGATCCTCCTTTTCCATATTTTTCGCCTCGTCGAGGGAAATTCCGTATATCTCGGATATCGCCCTCGCTCTTGAAATAAGTCCGCTTTCATACAGCGCTCTGGCGCGCTCCGTTTTCGTGCCCTCGTCCTCGCAGACACCGTCCGCGAAGCGTATCGACGCCGTTTCGCACGCGCCCGCCGAAAGCTCTCCCGCCATTTTGCCGAGTATGCAGATATTTTCCGCAACACTTGCCAAAGCGTTTGCTATCATCCGGCGGTAAAAGCACGCGGTACGGTAGGTGCGGCTGTTGCGGCTGACGACCTCGGTCGCGGTGCGCACCGTGCCGCTCTTGTAGGACAGCGCTCCCTCAGACAGCCCCACCTGCATACACAGCAGGTCGAGAAGCTCCCCGAGAGCCGCCGTGTGCTCGGCTACGCGCAGCTCTGCGGTGTTATCGGAAATTTTCAGCTCCTCGTTATCAGAGGTTGAAAATGCTTCGAACACCTCGTCGTTCACGTCGAAATAACGTTTAAGCTCGCCCTTTTTATCGTACTCGCCGCGTATCGCGTAATACGGCACGATAATGCGCTTTTTGCCGAGAACGAACTCGCGCGTCAGACTGTCGAACACGATATCAAGCGACTTCAGCGTGTCCTCCGCTCCCGCAAATACCGAAGCGCCCAACGGCGCGCATTGCGGCAGGTTTCCCGCGCCCGCCCTGAAATAAACGAACAGCGGTTTTGTCAGACCTTTGATAGTGCTTTTCGCCGCCATTTTCGGGTAGACCTCCGACAGCCCGACCTCGCCGCCGCTCTCGCGGAACAGCTTGTTTTCGATCACAAGTCCGTCGCCCGACAGCTCCTGCGTTTCGGCGAGAATGTAGCCTTTTCCGTTTTCGCGGACGTTCGAGCCGAACGCGCCGCCGTAAATTCCGCGGTTGTCCCATTTTGTCGGGACAAAGCAGTCCGCCGTGATAAAGTCGAGCTTAACGCCGTTCCCGTCGCGGTAGACTTTAACGACACCGCCGCCGAGCGCGAACGTCTTTTCAAGGAAGTCCGAAAAGCGCTCTGCGAAGCCATTTTCGTCCAGTACCTTTTTCAGGTATCCTTCGGTCTCGCTGTCGGAGCAGAACAGCTCTGTGCCTTCGGTGAAGCACAGCCGCGCCAGTTCCGCGCAGACCGCCCTTGCCGCTCCGAGCGACGCGACGCGTCTCATGCCGCCGTTCATGCCGCCCTTTCGGGTGTAGCGCCAGTCTCCGCCGCCGTTGTAGATATCGCTCCAGCGAGCCATATCGCCCGAATAAAACGCGGAGAGCGCCGAGTCCTCGTACAGCTTGCGGCTGCCGAACAGCAGGCTTTTAAGTCCCAATGCGATCACTCCTTTCTAATTTATATTTTGCAGATTGCGCACGATTGAATTTCACATTGCTTTGTGTATATCGTTATCACTGCGCTGTGCAATTTGCAGTTTTTGATTTTGCGTTGAATTTTGCAACAAAGGTGTCTATTCCCTTTTTTTATAAATTGCCGCGTCCGATCCCGAAAAAGCCGTAAATGCTTTGCCCGAGCCGTATTTAACGCTTTATTCCTTCCGCTGATTAAATGTTACCATGCCGAAAACTGCAAAAAACTGCACAATTTTTGCAGGATATAAAAAATATTTCTGCAAAAAGACTTGCAAAATCGGAAATAAAGGTGTATTATATAAGATAATATATCGGAGTTTAAGGAGAGAAAGAAATGAACGAAGATTTGCTTAAACAAATAGAGGACAAGCTCCCGCAGTTTTCCAAAAGCCAGAAGCTTATAGCGAGATTTATTCTCGAGCATTATGAAAAAGCCGCGTATATGACGGCGCTGAAGCTCGGAAATGCGGTCGGCGTAAGCGAGAGCACGGTAGTGCGGTTTGCCATAGAGCTCGGCTTTGAAGGCTATCCTCAATTGCAGCGGTCATTGCAGAGCCATATCAAAAACCGTCTTACATCGCTGCAAAGAATGGACGTAACCAGAAGCCGTATAGGCGACGAGGATCCCGTCGTCGGAGTGCTCAATCAGGATATCGACAAAATTCGCCGCACTCTCGAAACGATAGACAAGGAGAGCTTCGACAACGCCGTCGCGACCATCTGCGCGTCAAGGCGCATCTACATTCAGGGCGCGATGTCGTCTGGACTGCTCGCGAGCTTTATGCACTACTATCTGCGGCTTATCTTCGACAACGTAATGCTTGTAGGCGCGGTCAGCACCGCGGAGCTGTATCAGCAGATGATACACATCGGCGAGGGCGATCTGCTTATCGCAATGAGCTTTCCCCGATACGCCGCGGGAACTATTGAAGCGTGCCGTTTCGCGCGCGAATCGGGAGCGCATATAATCGCCATAACCGACAGCGACAGCTCGCCGCTCGTGCAGTACGCGCATACCTCGCTGTATGCGTATTCGGATATGGTGTCGTTCGTCGACAGTCTCGTAGCGCCGATGAGCCTTATTAACGCGCTTATCGCCATGGTTTCCGCGTCCAACCGCTGCCGCGTGGAGCAGACCTTCGGCAAGCTCGAGCAGCTCTGGGACAGCAGCGAGGTCTACAAAAAGGACGTATAACAAACGCGGAAAGGCTCATTTTTTGTAAGGAGGGAAATTTTAATGAGAAGTGAAATTTTAAAGAGGATTAACGAGCTGTTTGATTCGTATGATTTGTTCGGCGGATCGGGCAGCGAAGAAGCGCTCGAAACGATCAGGGAGGAGTTTCCCGACATAACGGAGGAGGAGCTCAAAGAATTCGGGGAGTATTTGGACGGCTTCTATGATTATTGCTTGGAGTACGGCGACATATTGGCGGAAAAATACAAGTTGCCGTTTTTACCGACAAGCGGGGAAGCCAAAAAGGAGATTGCCGAATACGTTGCTGTATGCAGGGAAAAATACCCCGAAATCGACGAGAAGCATATCATTGAGCTTTTTTCAACGGATTGTTGGCTGACGAACAGATGAAAGAAAGAGAGCTTTAAGAGGTAAACAATTGTCGGATATAATAGTAGTCGGCGGCGGTGCGGCGGGAATGACGGCGGCAATAACGGCAGCGGAAAACGGCGCAAAGGTGCTGCTTATCGAAAAGAACGACCACATGGGAAAAAAGCTCGCGATAACGGGCAAAGGCCGCTGTAACGTCACCAATAACTGCGGTTTGAACACGCTTATGGAGAATATTCCCCATAACGGAAGATTTTTGTACAGCGCTCTGGCGCAGTGGCTGCCACGCGATACAATGGAGTTTTTCGAGAGCATGGGCGTGCCGCTGAAAACCGAGCGCGGACAGCGCGTTTTCCCCGTCTCGGACAAGGCGGCGGATATCGTGAACGCGCTTACAATGCGGCTTGATCGGCTTGGCGTCGAGACCGTCCGCGAAAACGTCCGCTCGCTGGTAATAGAGGGCGGAATTTGCTGCGGTGTTAATACGCATAATCGTCAATTTCGGGCAAGCTCGGTGATATTGGCGACGGGCGGTGCGTCGTACCCGAAAACGGGCTCCGACGGTTACGGCTACCGCCTCGCGGAACAGGCGGGTCACACGATAATTACGCCGCGTCCTTCGCTGTCGGCGCTTGTAACGGAGGAAAAATGGGTGCGCAAAGCCGCGGGGCTGATCTTGAAAAACGCGGCGGTAAAGCTTCTCGATAACGGAAAAACTATCTACGAGGACTTCGGCGAGCTTACGTTCACTGCCGACGGCGTAGGCGGCGCGACGGTGCTGAGCGCTTCGGCGCACATTCCCGAAATGTCGGACAACCGTTACACAGTCACGATAGATTTGAAACCCGCGCTCACGGAAAAGCAGTTAGACGCGCGTATCCTGCGCGATTTCGCGGAGCTGCGCGGCGGCGCGTTCGGGCAAAGCCTGCGCAAGCTGCTGCCGAAAGACCTTTTTGAACCCGTCTCGGAAATAACAGATATTCCGCTTGAAAAGAAAATCAGCGAAATCAACAAAACAGAGCGAAAAAAAATAGTAAATACGCTGAAATTTTTGACTTTGAAAATCAAATGCTTCCGATCGATAGACGAAGCGATAATCACGCGCGGCGGCGTAAACGTAAAGGAGATATCTCCAAAAACGCTTGAGAGCAAGCTTTGTAAAGCTCTTTATTTTGCAGGGGAGATAATCGACGCGGATGCGTACACCGGAGGCTTTAATCTTCAGATAGCGTTCGCGACGGGAAGACTTGCGGGTATTTCCGCCGTAAATTCGTGAAAAATTGATGAAAAATCTTAAAAAACCTCTTGCATTTTTTATTGGAGTGTGTTATAATGAAGTGATTGATAAGGGTAAATTGTACCTTTTTCATCATTTTACATTTTTTGCCTGTTCGGAGTGTGCTTGATTTGAAGCTGATTTCTGTTGCAATCGACGGTCCTGTAGGCGCGGGAAAAAGCACTATTGCGAGAACCGCTGCCGAGCGTCTGAATTATATTTATTGCGATACCGGCGCGCTGTACCGCGCGGTCGGATTGTATTGCCACAGAAACGGCGTCGATCTGAATGATCCGTCGGCTATTGCCGTCAGCATGGGAGAGATCAACGCGGATATCCGCTTGGCGAATGGCGTTCAGCGGATATTTCTTAATGAAGAGGACGTGTCGGAGGAGATAAGGCTTCCCGAAATATCTATGGCGGCGAGCGCGGTCTCCGCGGTTCCCGAGGTAAGATCGGCGCTGCTTGGCTTACAGCGCGATATTGCCGAAAAGAACAGCGTTATCATGGACGGTCGCGATATCGGAACGGTAGTACTGCCGAATGCGGACGTGAAGATATTTCTTACTGCAAAGCCCGAGATACGCGCTAGAAGGCGCTATGACGAGCTTATAGCAAAGGGCAAGGATGTGACGTTCGAGGAGGTTCTGAACGATCTCAATCAGCGTGATTACAACGACTCGCACCGAACCGCGGCCCCCCTCAGACAAGCTGCCGACGCGGTTCTCGCGGATACCTCGGAGCTTGACTTCGGGCAGTCCGTTGATCTGGTGTGCGGACTGATAAAGGAGCGGCTGTAATGTTCTACGAGATAGCACGCGGTCTTGTAAACTTCGTGTTTCACATCTGGTTTCACATTACCGTCATGGGAAAGGGAAATATCCCGAAAGCTAAGGGCGGCTATATAATCGCGTCCAATCACGTTTCCAATAACGACCCGCCTATGGTCGGTATCGTTTTCAAGGGAAAGTATACATTTATGGCAAAGGATGAGCTTTTTCATCTTAATCCGATATTTACTTGGCTGATAAAAAAGCTCGGTGCGTTCCCCGTAAAGCGCGGTTCTAAGGACACCAAAGCTATAGACAGCGCGCTGGAGAGCTTAAACCACGGAAGGATATTTGTGATCTTTCCCGAGGGTACTCGTTCAAAAACGGGTGAACTTGGCAAGCCGAAAAGCGGCGTTTCGCTGATAGCGGCGCGGGCAAAAGTTCCCGTTGTGCCTGTGTTTGTGAAGTACGGACGTAAGAAGATTCGTCAGAACGTTCTGGTGTCGATAGGTGAGCCTATTCCAGCCGAGAATTTTGACGTTGACTATACCGATAAGCACGCTATACGCAAGGTCAGCGAGGAAATAATGGGAAGAATTTCCGAGTTGAAGGAGAGCGCTCCCGATGTATATTGAGATTGCGGAAAAAGCGGGCTTCTGCTTCGGAGTGGAACGGGCTATTGCGTTGGCGGAGCGGGCTGCCGAAAGGTACGGAGAAGTTTGTACGCTTGGCGAGCTTATCCACAACGAGCGGGCTGTCGCTGAGTTGGAAAGAAAAGGTGTACGCTCGGTTGTAAACGTTTCCGAAGCCGAGGGAAAACCGCTGATAATACGCTCTCACGGAGTGTCAAGAGTTGTCGAGACCGAAGCGCGTAAGTACGCGTCCGAGGTAATAGACGCTACCTGTCCTTTTGTTAAGAAAATTCACAATATCGTTGCCGATCTGCCCGAGAACGCAAAAGCGATCGTATTGGGCGACAGTAATCACCCGGAGGTCGTCGGGATAATGGGCAGCGCGCGCTGCACGGCGTTTGCGTGCAGAGATTTCGAAGAGATAGAAAACCTATTTGAGTGCGGCGATATCGCCGAAAACGATACGGCAATATTAGTCGCTCAGACTACCTTCGACCGCAGCAGATTTTTGGAGTACTCCCGAACAGTCGGGAAAAGGTACGGCTGCGTTAAGATATACGATACAATATGCGATGCTACCGTAAAGCGCCAGGATTGCGCGCGGGAGCTTGCAAAACGGGCTGCGCTGATGATCGTTGTCGGAGGAAGAAGCAGCTCGAACACAAGGAAGCTGGCGGACATCTGCGGCGAATACTGTGAAACGGTGTTCGTGACCTCTGCCGATGAGATTCCTTTGCGGGTCTTGAAAGACCTGCGATCCGATAGTCTTATCGGAATAACGGCAGGAGCTTCGACTCCCGCTTATACCATTAAGGAGGTTCATGAAATAATGAACGAAGAAATCAACAAAATCAACAATGAAAATGAGGAGGACTTTGCTTCGCTGCTTGAGCAGGATCAGTCTTTTAACAGATTATATACCGGCAAAAGAGTCAAGGCTACGGTAGTCAGCGTATCCAAGAAGGAAGCTGTCGTTGAGGTCGGCGCAAAGCAGACAGGCTACATAGTCCGCGAGGAGCTGACTAACGATCCCAACGCAGAGGTCGAGGATATCGTTAAGCCCGGCGACGTTATCGACGCGGTCGTGGTAAAGGTCGACGATTCCGTCGGCACCGCGGCTCTTTCCAAGAAGCGCGTTGACGCTCAGCTCGGTCTTGAGAAGCTCCAGGCGGTAAAGGAGTCCGCGGAGACTATCGAGGGCACGGTAGCACAGGTAGTAAAGGGCGGCGTTATCGTAATTTACGAGAACACCCGCGTATTTATTCCCGCGTCTCACACAGGCGTTCCGCGCGGCGGAAAGCTCGACGATCTGCTCAAGAAGTCCGTTAAGTTCAAGATCATCGAGGTCACGAACGAGCGCGGCGGCAGAGTTGTAGGCTCTATCCGTCAGGCTAATAAGGAAGTCCGCGACGCAGAGAGAGCTAAGTTCTGGGAGAGTATCGAGGTCGGACAGAAGTTTGACGGCGAGGTTCGCTCCATTGAAAGCTATGGCGTATTTGTAGATATCGGTCCCGTTGACGGCTTGGTTCACACCGCAGATCTGACATGGAACAGAGTTGGTCACCCGAAAGATATCGTTAAGGTCGGCGACAAGATCAGCGTTGTCGTAAAGAGCTTCGATCCCGAGAAGAAGAGAGTTTCTCTCTCCGCAAAGGATCCCGACGACAATCCTTGGACAAAGTTCGTTTCCGAGTATCGGAAAGGCGATGTTATCAAGGCGACGGTCGTTTCTATCACCGAGTTCGGCGCGTTTGCGCAGATCATTCCGGGAGTTGACGGTCTTATTCACATCTCGCAGATATCCACCGAGAGAGTTACAAGCATTGCTTCCGTTCTCACGGTAGGTCAGGAGGTCGAGGTCAAGATCATCGACATCGACGAGGAAAAGAACAGAGTAAGCCTTTCTATCAAGGCGCTCATGGAGACAGCAGCACCCGCCGAGGACGAAGAGTAATTCAAAAGCCAAGAGGACGTTCGCGCGTCCTCTTTTTTATGCGGAAAAATGCCGAGGGCTGATTTAAACCTCGGCATTGTTTGTTTATGATCTTGAATATGTATTGCTTTCAAAATCTATTGTAATAGTGCCCTTGTCGTCAACAATAGCATTTTTTTCAAAATCTACCTTGAAATCGCCGCCAACATACTGCGCAGAGCCGGTCGCCGGCGCGGGAGCGTAATCCTTATCATATTTCAGCTTGGTTATCGTGTCATTTTCGATCTTGTAAAGCATAGCATAATGATCTACCCCTGCCCACGGCTCAAAGGCGGAATACATAACAAATCCCATGCTATCCTTCATTTCAAACGGATGAAGATAATCGGATATTTTTAACCCAACGAGTGAAAAAGAATCGTCTGCGTCAACACGCGCAACTATCTCCCCGTTCTTTTCGACCGCGATAAACAGCTTGTCATAATCCACCAATACCTCATCGGCGGGTCTCACGCCGTGCCCCAACAGATAAAATCTGTATTCCGCGGCTTCCTTGACGTCCAATATAACCCGTTGCTGAATGTCGAATGTGTTTTCGTTATACGGCTTATAGTCGCCGATATTGATCTCATCCGACCCAATAACGGTTTCCGTATAAGTGACCTTGTCGAAGTCGAAAACATACTTTTTGCCGTCGAGTATAAGCGCGTTTTCCTCCGGCAGCAGAGTGACCTTTCCGTTCGCCTCGGAAACAGTGCCGTCAAACGGGTCGCGTTCGTCATATCCCAAAGGTGAGGTGGTAAACTCGATCATAACGTCGTTCTTTATCGTGCCATAAGTCGGGGTGCCGGGCAACTGTACGGATTTTTTATCCAGCCCGAAAACTATCCCGTCTTTCATTTCATAGGCGTCGGGGAGCAGATCGGTGAACCCTTTCTCGGTAAGTATAAGAGTTCTTACGCCCGTGCCGTTTTCACCGGTCACATGTATGACCTTGCCGTCTCTTGAAATGACCGAGCACACTCCATCCGCCATAAAGCGCGTATTTTCATCATCTTTTTGGATAACAAAGGAAGTCCTGAGGTTTTCCCCGATTATCGAGAGCGTGTACTCGCCGACCTGCTTTTCCGCGATGGTCGCCTTAGGCAGCGCGTTGGTTATATCGTTGGGATTGTCTCCCGCGTCGGGGATCTCGGACATATCGACCATTGGGTATTCGGAGAGATCAAACCCGATATCTTCTTGAGATCTTATGCTTACGGTAAAGTGTGGAGCGTTATCGTAAGGATTTTTCCCGAAATTCTCACACGCGAAGGTATAAACCAGATCGCCGTCCGTAAGCGTATTTTTTCTTTCGTCAACCTTGTAAGAGGGCGTAAGCTCCGTATTCATATCAAACTCCGCACCGCCTATGTCGGTAAAACTGCCCATAAGCGGCATAAGCTCGTCGTCGACGATAGAGAAAAATGTCGCTTCATACCCGATAGAAGCATCGGGACCCAGTTCGCCCGGGTATTTGAAAATGATAAGCGGCGCGCTGCTCAGCTCGTAATACTCGAGGTAAACATTCTCTTTCTTGTCGGCAATATACCCGAGGTTGCCCGTATTGAACGAATATCCCGCCTGTCCCATGGAAACGCTGCGTGTATGCGGAGCGTCGTCGGACAGTACCTTTCCGTCCTTTGCGAGAGCAAGCTTTACATGGTATGAATACAGGAGCTCGGGATCGCTGCTCTTGTCTATGTGGATATATTCTCCGAGCATATACAGCTCATACTCGCCGCATTTCAGCGTCTCAAGCGTCGCTTTTTGCAGCTTTTTATCCTGCTGCGTCATCTGAGTTTCAAACCCGCTGCCGTTGAGGTCGGGAACCTTTTCAAGGTCTATCGGCGGATAATCCTCAAGGCGAATCACCTCATTATCGGTTATCACGGGAACGCTGCTGTCCTCGGAGGAAGTACTGCTGCTTGTTTCGACAGACGAAACGCCGCTATCCGATGTAAAGGGAGCGTCGGATGACAGCTCGCTGTCGGGATTGTTGGGACCGACAAACCCCGCGTTTTTGCTTATAATGTCAGCGCCGATCACGACCGCAGCGATTATCGCCACACACGCGGCTATCGGCAGGAAAATGCCGAGAAATCCCCTGATCGGTCGGTGCTCGCTCACGACCTCTACGCCGTGCTGTTCGTCGGGAATACGCGCCTCCTCGTAAAACTTGTCGTCTATCTCGCCGAGGAGCTCGAATAATTCGGTGCTTTTCATAGCTCATATCCCTCCTTTTTCATAAATTCGCGCAGCTTTGCGCGTGTGCGGTTAAGACTTACCGAAACGTTGTTCTCGCTCATGCCGAACCGCAGCGCGATAGAGCGCGTGCTTTCGCAATAGCAGTACCGCGACACGAACATCACGCGGCTCTTTGCGGGCAGCCTGCCGAGAAAGCGGTTGATAGCGGCGATCATTTCGTGCCGCTCGGCGGACGCCTCTACGCTGCTGCCGTCGGATACGCACTCCTCCAGCTCCTCGAAGATCAGCGCGGTCTCATCCCCGCCGCGTTTCCGCGTATGCTCGCGCCTGTATCTGTCTATCGCGATATTACGCGTGATCTTCGCCAGAAACGCGGAGAGTATGCGCGGTTTTTCGGGAGGAATGGTCTCCCATACCCGCATATATGTATCGTTGACACACTCCTCCGTATCCTGCGCGTTTTCAAGGATATTCCTCGCGATTGCCGAGCAGTAGCCGCCGTACTTGTTTCTGACAGCGGCAAGCCCGTTCTCGTTCCTGTCAAACAACATGCCGATTATTTCACTGTCGTCCAAACCTGCCGCACTCCTTTCCGAAACGTTTTCAAACACCGTGACCACACCACCCGACGGCGAAAATGCAATGTCATTGTTCATTTTTGTCACCTCACTGTTAAAAAAATAATGAAAAGAATAAAGGCAATTTATTTTCCCCTTCAACCGTAGTGACGTTAAATAAATCAAAATCTTACAAAAATTTTATCATATTTTTTTAAAAAAGTCAAATTTCATGTAACTGTTTTCAGTAAACCGTTCGGATTTAACAATATTTTCTTTGACAATACGGCGTTTTATGTGAATTTACATTAAAAAACATACCTTATATATCATTATCTGTATATTCACTTGACTTTTCAGCGTTTTTATAGTAAAATTATAATAAGCATTGCAGTCTTTTTCATAAAGGCAAATCCATATGCATTAAAAGGAGAACGCTATGAAAACCTTAAAGCTCACCGTAAACCCGCTTGATAAGCGTAGTAAAATTCGTAAAGAAATTTATTCCAACTTCTCCGAGCACCTCGGACGCTGTATCTATGACGGCATATTCGTCGGCAAGGACAGCGATATCCCGAACATCGAGGGCTACCGTAAGGACGTTATTGAGGCGTTCAGGCAGATAAAGCTCCCCGTGCTGCGCTGGCCGGGCGGTTGCTTCGCGGACGAGTATCATTGGATGGACGGTATCGGAGAGCCGTCCGAACGCAAAAAGATGATCAACACCAACTGGGGCGGCGTAGTCGAGGACAACAGCTTCGGTACGCACGAGTTTATGCGCTTCTGCGAACTGGTCGGCTGCGAGCCGTATATAAGCGGCAACGTCGGCAGCGGTACGGTCGAGGAGCTGGCAAAGTGGGTCGAATACATAACCTTCGACGGGATTTCGCCTATGGCGGAGCTTCGCAGGAAAAACGGCAGAGAAAAGCCGTGGAAGCTGAAATATCTCGGTATCGGCAACGAGAGCTGGGGCTGCGGCGGCAGTATGACCCCCGAATTCTACTGCGACAACTACCGCCGCTATTCGACGTTCTGCCGCGAATATTCGGGTAACAAGCTCTTTAAGATCGCGTGCGGTCCGAGCGCCGACGATTTTAACTGGACGGACGTCTGCATGAAAAATATAGGTGCGTGGGGAATGCAGGGGCTTTCGCTGCACTATTATACCATGCCGACGGGTAATTGGGAGCACAAAGGCAGCGCGACAGAGTTCTCCGACGAGGAGTACTACGATACCATAAACATAACACGTCATATCGAAACGCTCATCACGCGGCACAGCGGCATTATGGATCGCTATGATCCGCAGCGCAAGGTGGGGCTTATCATCGACGAGTGGGGCACATGGTATGACGTCGAGCCGGGCACAAACCCGGGATTCCTCTATCAGCAGAACACCATGCGTGACGCGATAGTAGCCGCCATAAATCTTAATATCTTCAACGAGCACTCCGACCGCGTCTTCATGGCGAATATCGCGCAGGCGGTGAATGTTTTGCAGGCTATTCTGCTTACAGAGGGCAATGCGACGGTCAAAACGCCGACCTACCACGTTTTCGACCTGTACAAGGAGCATCAGGACGCTGAACTGATATACAGCCATATCGAGAACGATACCGCTTACGGCAATATCCCGTGCGTTTCACATTCTGCAAGTATCTCGGAGGATGGCACGATAACGATTACGCTGTCCAACTGTTCGCTGGATAAGGAGTTCACAGCGGATATCGGTGCGGCATTCGGCGAGATATCTGCCGCGAGCGGACGTATCCTTACGGGAGAAGTACATGCGCTCAACACCTTTGATAACCCCGAAAACGTGACGATAAAGCCCCTTGACGTGAAAACGGAGAACGGACGCGCGGCGGTGATTCTTCCTCCGTGCAGCGTAACGGCTGTTTCACTTGCGTTAAAATAAACCAAAATTTACAGACAAGGCGGATCTTCATACATGGAAAACGATTACTCAATGATAGAAAAGCTCGCCGACGAGGCGTTTGACGGATACGGGATATACAGACTTGTCGACGGCAGGCTTGAGATAGTGCGCGTCAACGAGAGCTATAAGCGCGTTATGGGTTATGCTTCGGATGAATTCAACGAGAGCGGCTTCGATGTGTGGAGCAGAATTCATCCCGACGACGCAAAACGCTCCGCAAAGGCTTGCGCTCAGGCTGCCGAAAGTGGTAAGGCAGTCCGCTCGACCGTGCGCAGATACGGCGGAAACGACGATATACTCTACCTCGACGGTACGCATATAGCGCTTGGGAATTCGATGTTCTGTATTGCGTTCAACGATGTTACCGAGCACTATACCAATAAGGCAAAGCTTGAGGCTATCATGCGTAATTTTGACAGCGGTATCGCGCTCGTCAGATGCAGCGGCACCGTAGCGGAGATCGCCTACGCGAACGATATGTTCTATGACGTGCTGAACGTCCGTCCCGGAAGCCGACGTCTCGATTCAATGCTCACGCTCATTATCGAGGAGAACATCGGCAGCCGTGATATGCGCATACGCTGCGCGGACGGCAGCCGCAGGATAGTGCGTATGCGGCTGATAAAAACCGAGGCGGTTGGCGGATACGTCATTGCAGCAAATGACGTAACAAAGCGGCGAGCTTTGGCGAAAAACCGTATCGCGGAACGCATGGCGAACGCTTCGGCGGGACTTTACGACGAGGTTTTTGAGCTTAATTACCGCAGCATGACCACAAAGCTGATTTCCAGCCGCAGATTTCCCGAAAAAGCAGCGGACGCAAAGCCTGTTCCTCTTGATTACGTGACTACAACGTGGGCTGAAAAATATATCCACCCGGCTGACAAGGAGCTTCTGCGCGAGGTTTACAGCGCCCCCTCCTCAAATCCGGACTTCACCGATTTCTATGGCGAGATTCGTATACTTGACGCGTTCGGAGACGGTGAATATCACACGTTTGGTATGGTAATGGTGCGCTCGGGAAAAGATACCTGTATGCTGTTCAATCGCGACAAGGCGCGCTTTGACAACTCGCTCACCTCGGCTCAGGTCGCTGAGACAGACCGTCTTTATAAGCTTGTCGCCGAGCAGACTCACACTACCGTTATTGAATCCGACCATATTACCGGTCGCACCTTCTGCTCGCCGTCCATTAGGGAGTATTGGGCGGCGGGTCTCGACAAGAGCGTTTTTGTCAACGCGAACGAGTTCCGCAAAGCCCCCATAGTATACCCCGACGACAAGGTGATGTTCGCGGAATTTCTCGAACGGCTGTATTCCTCCGCAGGCTATGAATCCGTTATTCTCCGCCTTAAAATGGCCGACGGAAGCTTTAAATGGTGCAGACTGACGATAACGCTTACTCGCGCGAGAAACGGAAACGTTATCAAGTCGCTGTGTACGATAAATCTTGTTCACGATGAGGTGGTCGCACGAAAGAAGGCGGAAAAGACCGATGAGCTCCTCCGCAGGACCGTGCGGCATATCCCGCTCGGAGTGGGCGTTTTCCGCATGGAGAACGGCGGTCCGGCGCCCATATACCTCAGCGACAATATTTATACGATATTCCGCATACCCGATAATGATTTCAACGAGGCGGTAAAGACCGCACGGGCTTTTCTTGAAAAGGCAGACTTCAAGACGGGCGCGGAGGGAGATTATACGCTTGACCGCGTTCGCGGCGACGGAACGCGCTTTTGGCTCAACGTAAGCTACCGCGTTCTCGAGGAGGACGGAGAGCCGCTTATGTACGCAGCGGTCTCCGATATCACCGAGCGCATAGAGAGCCAGCGCCGCGCCGCGGTACAGGAACAGATGTATCAGGTGCTGCTTGAGGAAACGGGCACGATAGTCTTCAACTACGATCCCGAAAATGACGCGCTGTCCTATTTGCGTCACAGCTACAACAGCGGCAACGAATTTGTGACTGTCGAGCATATCGGCGAGACTCCCGACCGCTTTACGCTTATTCAGCCGGAATTCCGTCCCGGGTTCGCATCGCTGCTCAAAGCGCTCAGTGAAAAGGCGGGTTCGCAGGAGATACCGGTAAAGATCGACGTAGACGGATATCCGAGGCGTTATAAGGCGTTCTTCAAGAGCTTGTGCGACGCGGATGGCGGCGTATTTGAGATAATCGGCAAGATCGAGGATGTTGACGATGAAATGGCGCGTCTTGAAAGCATACAGGCGAAGGCGATGTACGATTCGCTGTGTATCAATATTTATAATAAAGCTACCACAGAGGAGCTCATCAAGGCTGAACTGGAGCGCAGCACGGGCGGAGCGCTGCTTATGATAGACGTTGACGACTTCAAGAGTATAAACGACAGTCTCGGGCATATGTTTGGCGATGAGTTCCTGAAAAGGTTCGCCACAACGGTAAAGAGCACGTTTCGTGATACGGATATCGTCGGGCGCTACGGCGGCGATGAGTTCTTCGTGTTTATGCCGCACGCTACCGCCGCGCTCGCCGAGAAAAAGGGCGAGCAGATATTACAGCGTGTCAAGGAAATTGAAGTGCCCATGGAGGGCGGCGTAAAAAGCAGCGTGGGCGTAGCGGCGGTAAATCCCGACAACCGCAGTTATCGTCAGCTCTTAAAGCAAGCCGACAGCGCGCTTTATCAGGCGAAAAATCACGGTAAAAACTGCGTTGTGCTGTTCGATCAGTATTCTATGCGGGAGGGCACCTACCGTACCGAGGAGGCTGTAAAGCAGGGCAGGTCGAATGTCGTACTGAGCAGCAATCCCGAGGGCGCGGCTTCCGTGATGATGCGCATTTTCAGCGCGCTCTATACAAGCGTCGACATTGACAAGGGCATAAATCAGATGCTGGAGCTTGTTGGAAAGACCTACGACGTAAGCCGTATGTACATCTTCGAGGACACCGAGGACGGTCAATACTGCTGCAATACGTTTGAGTGGTGTAATGAAGGAGTAGAGCCGGAAATTGACAATCTGAGAATGGTCTCCTACGAGGAGGAGCTCGGAGGAAATTACCGCGAAAATATGAACGACGACGGTATTTTCTACTGTCATGACATAAGCAAGCTAAGCGAGATACAGTATAAAATGCTCGCCGAGCAGGGGATAAAATCCATGCTTCAGTGTTCTATCGTCGACGACGGAAAATTCAAGGGATTCGTAGGCTTCGACGAGTGCAGGAGCAACCGTTTCTGGACGCAGGAGCAGATAGATTCGCTGGTGCTTTTGTCAAAGGTTCTGTCGATATTTCTGATGAAAGCGCGTTCGAGAACGCAGTCGGACAACTATGCGAACTCGCTGAAATCCATTCTCGACAACTATCCGCAGGCGCTGTATATCATTGAAGCGGAAACGCAAAAGCTGCTCTATCTCAATAAGCAGACAGAGAAAGTTGTAGGAATGGGTAAGCTCGGAATAGAATGCAGAACTGCGATATGCTGCGATAAGATGTTCCCGAAATGCCCGATCGAAGAATTGCTGAAAACGGGAAAGAGCAGTCCGATCGAAATGTTCAGCCCGGCGCTTAATAAAAAAGTCCGCATTCAGGCGACGGAGGTGCATTGGGATGGCAAGCCCGCGTATATGATAAGCTGTGCCATGCTTGAGGAATGATGCAGCCGTTCAAATGTTTCAATAATGCAAGTGATAAATAAAACCGCGGCAGTACACGATTTGCATTGCCGCGGTTTTAGTTTTATATTTATAAATAGCCGAACGGATCTTTTGTTTGTCATTTTTTCCTCTTGATGTTACCCAGATGCTGCTGATTTTTTGTAAAATTTTCATATTACAGAATGAACCGCACAGCAAACGCCAAGCGGTTCATTGATCCGTGATAATGCTATCAGTTTCTCTTGCGGGAGATGACGATAGCCGCACCCGAAAGCGCGATAGCGCCCGCAAAAGCCGCAACGCTTTCAACACCTGTGTCGGGGTTTTCGCCCGTTGCTGCCGCAGCCTCGGGCGCGGGAGTCATTTCTCCGCTCTCGGTAGCCGCAAATCCGCATACGGACACAGCTGAAACAGTGGCAAACGCAGCAAGCGCCGCCAAAACAGTTTTCAATTTCATTCCAAATCCTCCGGATCTCAAATTTTGCTGTTTTTATGGATCGAAGCTGCAATTCCCCTACAAGCTTGATCCTTTCCCCATAGTATATTTTACTATATTTCGACATATTTTTCAAGTGTGATTTTGCACTGCTTTTGGGCAAGCCCGGGAATAACTTTTTAGCATTTTGCACAAAAGCTGACAAACATTTAACGCGCATACTGCGATAATGTGAGAATTAAATATGTAAACGCGCTCTCCGTAAATAAAGGAGAACGCGCAGAAAAAGCGTTACTTTCTCTTCTTAGCCGCGATTACTACCGCGCCTGCGATAATAGCGGGAACAAACGTCATAGCGACGCCCGTGCCCGGGTTCTTGTTGGTGCTCGAACCGCTGTTAGAGGTGTTGCTGTCCGAAACAAGACCGCCGCTGTCGCTTTCACTTCCGCTGTCGCTGCTTATATTACTGTCGCTGTCGGACGGAGTGCTGTCGCTGTTGTCGTCCGCACTCGTGTAGACCGATACCGTGACGGTCGTTGCTTCTCCGTGATTGGAGAAGATCTGGAAATAGTAGTTGTTCCAATCTACCGCGCTTCCCTTGATGGTTATGCTGTTGGACGGCCAGTTTTCGTCGTCGTCGTTAGTCTGGTAGTAGCCCTCTGCCTTTGTTCCCGTAAGAGTGGTGTTGAAGCCCGCGCCGATCTCATCGTCAGCGTTAGCGCCCTTGATGACTATCGCGTCGATGTCGGCAGGCTTGATGGTGCCGATAAGATCTGCCTGGGTCACGTTCTGCGAAACCCAGCCGGAGTCGGCGTTTTCCGAAGCGGGAACCTGCCAGGTGTATACATACGCGGGCTTTTCGTCGTCAACGAGATCGCTGTTGTCGCTATCGACGCTGCTGTCGGAAACAGAGCCGTCCGCGGAGGTGTCCGCGTCTGAGCCGCTGTCGCCGGAAGTCGCAAACGCCGATACCGTGACTACGGTCATGGCGCACGCGCACGCGATAAGCGCTGTCAGAAATTTTTCTAACTTCATAATATTTTCCTCCTAATAATATATGTCGGGATATTTCCCGTACCTCTGTTGTATGACAAAACGGCATATTTCGACAGGAAAATCCTGTCCGTATAACCGATTGCTGCAAAAATAGCAGATAATAAATATCCGCCGTTTTTTTATTGCGCTCTCAACGGCGTTTTGCCGCTAAGAGCGCAGAATGATCTTTTAGTCGTCTCTGCGAACCGCAGTGATAGTAACGCCAAGCGCCGCCATTACTGCCGCCGCAGCCGCGAAGCCGAACGAAACACCCGTTGTAGGGTTGTTTGCGTTGCCGCTGTTAGTGCCGCTGGAAATGTTGCTTGATGTGTTGCTGTCAGAATCGCTTGAAGTGTTGCTCGAGTTTTCGCTGCTTGTTGTATCGGAAGAAGTGCTGTCCGAGGGCGTGCTGCCGGTATTGCTGTCGGTGGTAGTACTGCTGCTGTTCGTACCGCCTGTTGTATTGTCGCCGCTTGTTGTGGTATCGCCCGAGGTGCCGCTGCCGGTCGTGTTGTCGTTGCCGGTTCTGCCCGTAATGCCGTTTACAATGTCACGTCCCGCGTTAGCCGCACCGTTTACTATATCCTCACCTGCGTTGACAGCGCCGTTTACCGCGCCGCCGATCGCCGAACCCACGCCTCTTGCCGAAGCCGCGGACGAAAGCGCTGCAAAGCACACCGCAGCCGCCGCAGCCGCAGAAATTTTCTTTATCATAGTGTGTTCTCCTTTGTTCTGAATTACGCGGATAGCTCCGCGCAAACATAGTATTTACAAAGGAAAAACGTTTATTAGAGGGGATTTTTGGGAGATTTTTTTGACGTTTTTTTCAAAGTGCTTTTCTTTTTATCGGTCAGCGCAAAGCTCACCAGCGTCATGCGTTCGATCTCCTCATCGGGAACGTCGGACTCAAGAAAGACCGTATTCCAGTGTACCTTATTCATATGGTACGCGGGAATAACTCCCTTGAAAGCGCTCCTTAAAAAATCCGATTCCATCGGCTCACACTTTAAGTTTACCACGGTTTTTCCCTGATATTCCATAATTAGCGCAAACCATTTTTTGCTATCGGAATGACGCGCGACGGTCGACTCGAAATCCTCGTTAAAAGGTTGGTCGACCTCCGCTCTTCCCAGATTTTTACAAAATTCGATAAATGCGTCTTTGGTCATTTTTTCCATCTCTCCGTGTTGCTTCCCGTCTCGTAGCTTGTTTTGGTGATATATGGATAATCGTCGGGATCGGCATTATGCTTTTTCGCCCACGCGCGGCTTGGCAGATAGAGTATCGCCTCGAATTCAAGATCGGGATCGGGCAGCTCGATGCCGTTCAAAATACCGTTATAATAGTCCTTACCGTTTACGAGAACGCAGCAGCGCTGATACAGGAAAATATCGCCGGACATATATTCGTCCTCGGCGTACAACTTGTCGGCCAGCTCGCGAGTATCGAGCGCATACAGGAGCTCTGCCATACGTTCCTCAAACGCGAATATCTCCTCGTCCTCCAGCTGCGCAAGATGATTAAGAGCGGGCTGCATGACCTCGTCATCGTCGCCGGCGTTATACCAGTCAAATTTTTTCAGTATCTGCCAGAATTTATTATCGGTCATTTCGACGCTCCTTCCAGAATGGAATTTATTTCCTCCTCGGTCTTTCCCTGAGATTTAAGATAATCTCCGATTATTTTCCCCGCCTTTTTTAACATATTCGCCGACAGAAAATTTACCAGAACGCCAAGTACGCCGACTACGCCTCCGAATATCAGAAACAGCGGCAAAAGCTCCCTGATAAAAAATCCGACAGCGACAATGATAACCATAAGCACCAGCATGACTATCATTGCTATAAACATTTCCCTGCGCCATTTTTTGGCGGTATTATACTGTTCGACAAGTTCTTCCATAATATTACACTCCATTAATATAAATTTTTAAAATTTTTTTATCAAGTTTCAACTCGCGGGTCAAAGATATGATCTCCTCCGCGGGCAGGCGTGCTCTTAAAATCTCCGCGCAGACATCGCATTCCCGTGTGAGGAAGCGGTGGCTCAGCACAAAATATGTCGTTGTTCCCGCGCCGCCTGCAAGCAGCCCCGCGATCATAAACGCGGTCATATTTTCGGTGAAAAGCATTGCTCCCACGCTGATAAGCGCGATCATTGCCGACCATGCGAACAACATTGCAACGAATGAGATGTTCCGTTGAAGACGCGCATTTTTATACGATTCGACAACTTCTTTCATAATATTACGCTCCGTCCGCAAAATTCCCTGTTTTTATACTTCTTATATTATAGCACAATTTTAAAATATGTCAATAACGTTTATTTCTTGATACGGATAACAAAGCGTTTGGGCAATTAATTCCGTCATATAAAAAAATTTTATTTTTTTTCAAAAAACCTCTTGACAAAACTGTATAAACTGTATATAATATCACTATACAGATTAGCGATATCAAGAGGTGATGAAGTGACTATATTTATAGACAACAAAAGCGGCGCGCCTATCTACGACCAGATATATTCACAGATAAAGTCGCAGATAATAAGCGGGGAGCTGTCCGAAAACGAAATGCTCCCGTCGATACGCGGGCTTGCCAAGGATCTGAAGATAAGCTTTGTGACGACAAAACGCGCGTATGACGAGCTGGAAAAGGACGGCTTTATCTACACGATACAGGCGAAGGGCTGCTATGTCGCGCCGAAAAACGTCGAACTGCTGCGTGAGGAAAATCTGCGCAGGATCGAGGATTATATCGACGAAATAGTCAAGTTGGCGGCGACTTGCAATCTGACAAACGATGAAATTATTGAAATGCTGCGGTTCGCTTTAAAGGAGGAAGAATAATGAACGCACTTGAGATCAACGGACTTACAAAATCATTTCCGGGCTTTACGCTCGACAACATCAGCCTTACACTGCCGAGCGGCTGTATTCTCGGCCTTGTCGGCGAGAACGGCGCGGGCAAGAGCACCACTATAAAGCTTATTCTGGATATGCTGCACAAGGACAGCGGCAGCATAAAGATACTCGGCAGAGACAACACCGACAATATACGTCTTATTAAGGAGGACGTCGGGGTCGTTATGGACGAGGCGGGCATTCCCGATTGTCTGAACGCGCGTCAGGTCGGAAAGATAATGAACGGCACGTTCCGTAACTGGAACAACGGGTTATACGGAGATACCCTCCGCAGGCTGTCGATCCCCGACGGCAAGCCATTCAAAGATCTCTCGCGCGGCATGAAGATGAAGCTCGGCATAGCGGTCGCGGTTTCGCACGGGAGCAAGCTGCTGCTCCTTGACGAGCCGACGAGCGGACTTGACCCGGTCGTGCGCGACGAGGTGGTGGATATGTTCAGCGAGTTCACGCGTGACGAAAACCGCTCGATACTTATTTCTTCGCATATTGTCAGCGACCTTGAAAAACTGTGCGATTATATCGCGTTCCTGCATAAGGGGAAGCTGCTGCTGTGTGAGGAAAAAGATGTACTGCTAGGCGAATACGGGGTAATTCACTGTACCGAAAAACAGCTTTCGGAGCTTAACGGAACGGCAGTGCTTCACAAGAAGATATCACCCTACGGCGCGGAGGCTATTGTCCGCCGCGAAATGATACCGCATTCGTTAACGATCAGCCCGATCTCGATCGAGGAACTTTTTGTGCATATGGTAAAGGAGGAAACGTTATGAGAGGATTGTTAATAAAGGACTTCTATATGTTAAGAAAGCATTTCAAAATGTATCTGTTAATTGATGTTCTTTTTATAGCGGTAGCTTTTTTTAGCGCCGATAACATTATGTTCGTTGCGCTGCCGATAATGCTTGCGGGTATTATTCCGATAACGCTGCTCGCCTACGACGAACGCAGCCGATGGACGGAATACTGCGGTGCTCTGCCATACAGCAGAGCGCAGATAGTTTCCGCAAAATACCTTGTTGGACTTGCATTGCAAACTATAACATCAATTGTTGTACTTATCGTGCTTATTATAAGGAATAACGAGTTTTCATTCAATACGCTCGAAGAATTGATTGCGTCTGTTGCCGCAATGTTCATTGCATCTTTCATAATGCCCACGATCTGTATGCCGTTTTCGTTGAAGTTTGGAACGGAAAAGGGCAGGATAATCTATTATGTGGTTATCGCGGCGATTGCCGGCTTCATAGCGCTCGCAGTGGAAAGCACCGACGATATTCCGCGCAAGCTTGATTCGTTGGCCGGTCTTATGCCGATCATCTGTACAGGCTTGATCGTCCTGTATGCGCTGTCATGGCTCTTGTCGGTTGCTTTTTATAATTATAAGGAAATCGGGAAATAAGAACTTGTTCTGCGGTATAATTTCAATAAAAACGCCGATTATAATAACGGCGCATAAGCGGATATCGGGCGCGGACAGCGCCCGATATTTTTGCCTTTAGGAAATATTTTGTGCAGGGTATACAAAGCACTTTCCTACAAATTGTAAGATTCTCTGAAAAATGAAGTTTTGTGAAAGTTTTTGAAAGAAAGTGATTGACTTTTGAATAGGGTTATGTTAATATATAATCACAACCAATCAAATTATTTCAAAATCTTTCAGAGTGGAGTGATGGAATTGCTTACGGAAGAACGGCATTCAATTATCCTTGATACGCTCGGACGGCAGCGGAGCGTTAATCTCACAGAGCTATGTACGCTGCTTGACGCGTCGGAATCGACGGTCCGCAGAGATCTCGCGATACTCGCGGAGAACGGTATGCTGGTCAAGGTGCGCGGCGGCGCTATGTCGCTCGGGGAGAATTTCACCTCGTTTGAGCATAATGTCGAGGAAAAGGCGAATATGTTTGTAGAGGAAAAGACCGCTATCGCGAAATACGCCGCGTCGCTTATCGAGGACGGCGACTTTGTTTACCTCGACGCGGGAACGACTACGGAAAAGATGATTGACTACATTCCGTCAAAATCCGTCACATTCGTGACAAATGCTTTCATAAACGCCAAGCGGCTTGCTCAGAGGGGTCACCGAGTTCTTATCCTCCCCGGAGAGGTCAAGCCCACGACCGAGGCGATTGTCGGCTCGGAGGCGGTCATAGCGCTTACGCGGTACAACTTCACCAAATGCTTTATGGGCGTGAACGGGATATCTGTAAGGGGCGGGTTTTCCACTCCGGATATGAGCGAGGCGACGGTGAAATCCACCGCGATAACGTGCAGCAAAGAGGTATATATTCTCGGAGACCACTCGAAATTCGGCAAGATAACCGCGGCAAAATTTGCAGAGCTGAAAAAAGGACAGATAATTACCGACAAGGCAACGGATAAAAAATATTTCAACGAAACGTCCGTAAAGGAGGTATTGTAATGGTTTATACGGTGACCTTCAATCCCGCTATCGACTACGTTGTACACACCGACGAGCTTGCAGTCGGAATGACGAACCGCTCAACGTCGGAGCAGATGTATGTCGGCGGAAAGGGCATTAACGTTTCAATGGTGCTCGCCGAGCTTGGGATAAGGTCTAAGGCGCTCGGGTTCGTGGCGGGGTTCACAGGCAGGGCTATCGAGGACGGCGCAAAGGAAAAAGGAGTTGAAACTGATTTCGTTCATCTTGAAAGCGGCTGCTCACGTATCAACGTGAAGATCAAGTCGGACGAGGAAACGGAGCTTAACGGGCAGGGACCGAAAATTTCCGACAAGGCTATAGATGAGCTTTTGAAAAAGCTTGACAAGCTGGAGGATGGCGACGTTCTGGTGCTTGCGGGAAGTATACCCGGCACACTGCCAAACGATATCTACGAAAAGATACTCGCGCGGCTGTCCGACAGGAAGATCAAGACGGTGGTCGACGCGACAAAGGATCTGCTGCTGAACGTTCTGAAATACAAGCCGTTCCTGATCAAGCCGAACAATCACGAGCTTGGAGAGATGTTCGGGGTCGAGCTGAAAACGGAAGATGAAATAATCTCCTACGCGAAAAAGCTCCGCGAAATGGGCGCAATGAACGTGTTAATTTCAATGGCGGGCGACGGGGCTATTCTCGTCGACGAACACGGAAAAGTCCACAAATGCGGAGTGTGCAGGGGCACGGTGAAAAACTCCGTCGGCGCGGGGGATTCCATGGTTGCGGGATTTATCGCGGGCACCACACGGGCTTCGGATACTGCGGAGAAAGGCGATTACGAGTACGCGTTAAAGCTCGGCACGGCAACGGGCGGCGCGACGGCGTTCTCCGACGAGCTGGCAAAAAAAGATGAGATATATGAGCTGCTTAAGCAGTTGAACTAAGACGAAACGGGGGTTTGGATTATGCGTATTATTGATCTGTTGAAAAAGGAAAGTATTCAATTGAACGCTTCACCGAAAAGCAAGTCCGAGGCGATCGATATGCTGGTCGAGCTTCAGGTAAACGGCGGCTGTATCTCCGACAAGGACGAGTACAAAAAAGGGATCATCGCGCGAGAGGAGCACGGCTCAACGGCGGTCGGCGAGGGTATAGCGATACCTCACGCGAAGAACAAGGGTGTTAAAGCGCCGTCGCTCGCGGCAATGACAGTCCCTGAGGGCGTGGATTACGAGGCTCTTGACGACGAGCCGTCAAATCTGCTGTTTATGATTGCCGCTCCCGAGGGCGGCGGAGACGTTCATCTTGACGTTCTCGCGAAGCTGATGACTATCCTTATGGACGAGGATTTCAGAACTAATCTGCTTGCGGCTGAAGATAAGGACGAGTTTTTAAAGATAATCGACGATATGGAAACGGAGAAGTACCCCGCGGAAACTACCGACGAACCCAAATCCGATACCGCAAAAGCTGCGGACGGCGCGATAAAGGTGCTTGCGGTCACCGCTTGTCCCACGGGTATCGCACATACTTATATGGCGGCGGAGGCTCTCGAAAAGGCGGGAAAGAAGCTTGGCATCTCGATCAAGGTTGAGACTAACGGCTCGGGCGGCGCTAAGAATATTCTTACGAAAAAGGAGATCAAGGATTGCGACGGAATTATCGTCGCTGCCGACAAGTCTGTTGAAATGGGGCGCTTTGACGGAAAAAAGGTCATTAAGACAAAGGTCTCCGACGGCATCAAGATACCCGAGGAGCTTATCAACAGAATAGAAGCGGGCGACGCTCCCGTTTATCATCACGCGGGCGCAAAGAACGAATCCGATTCCGGCGACAACGAAAGCTTCGGGCGCAAGCTCTACAAGTACCTTATGAACGGCGTATCCAATATGCTGCCGTTTACGGTAGCGGGCGGCATATTCATCGCGATAGCGTTCCTGATAGATACGATAGCGGGCGCTCCGCAGGACGGCAATTTTGGCTCACACATCGCGGCGGCGGCGTTCTTTAAGAAAATGGGCGATTTTACATTCAACTTTATGGTGCCGATACTCGGCGGCTATATCGCGATGTCCATTGCCGACAGACCGGGTTTCCTTGTAGGTATGGTGGGCGGTTATCTCGCGTCTACGGGATCAACGTTTGCGAGCGTCGGCGGCGGTATCCCCTCGGGCTTCCTCGGCGCGCTGCTTGCGGGCTTTGCGGGTGGATTTTTAATGCTCGGTATAGAGAAGCTCTGCGACAGAATGCCAAAGTCGCTTAACGGAATAAAGCCCGTTCTGATCTATCCGCTTGCGGGTCTGGGACTGATAGCGGTGATTATGTGCGCGGTCAATCCTTTTATGGGTATGATAAACAACGGACTATCCAACTTGCTGAGCGGCATGGGCGGCTCGAGCAAGATCGTTCTCGGCTGCATTCTCGGAGCTATGATGTCGATCGATATGGGCGGTCCGTTCAACAAGGCAGCGTACGTTTTCGGTACGGCGGCTATCGCTTCGGGCAGCTACGATATTATGGCGGCAGTAATGATAGGCGGTATGGTACCTCCGATCGCGATCGCGCTGTCCACAACGTTTTTCAAGAACCGCTGGACGGACGAGGAACGCAAAAACGGTCTTGTTAATTATATAATGGGTCTGAGCTTCGTGACCGAGGGTGCTATTCCCTACGCGGCTTCCGATCCGCTGAGAGTTATCCCCGCCTGCGCTATTGGCGCGGCGACTGCGGGCGGACTTTCAATGGCGTTCGGCTGCACGCTTATGGCGCCTCACGGCGGTATTTTCGTTATCGCTGTTGTCGGCAATTGGGCGCTGTATCTGCTCTCACTGGCGATAGGCTCGGTAGTCGGAATGCTGCTTCTGACGCTTCTGAAAAAGAAAAAGTCCTAATGCGGAAAATGCCGCGCCTGCGGCGTAAAATACAGTAAATTTATTATAGGAGGACATTATTATGGTATCGAAAAAGGTAACGGTAGTAAACGAGCAGGGTATGCATATGCGTCCCGCGGGCGAGCTTGCGAAGGCGGTAAAGGCTCATCCCGACTGCGAGGTAACACTCAACGCGAACGGCAAGACGGTAAAGGCGAAGGCTCCCATGCAGATAATGAGCGCCTGCATGAAAAAGGGCTGCGAGGTAGAGATAGTATGCGACGGAGCAGACGAGCAGGCAGTTCTCGATGAGATCGCGGGAATGTTTGAGAGCGGCTTCGGCGAATAATTTCAAATTCAAAAACACCAAAGCAACATTGAGTTAGCGGAGCGTACTTTGCGTAATTTTGGATTTTCAAATTAAGATAAGGGTGAGATTATGAAAAAATATCAGGGCAAAGGTGTATACGGCGCGGTGGCTATCGGAAAAATCTCGCTGTTCAAGAAGCCCGACGCGGCGGTAAAGCGTATTCATGTGGTGGACACGGACAACGAAAAAACGCGTTTTGAGCAAGCTAAGACATTGGCGGTCCAGCAACTTCAGGAGATATACGAAAAGGCGTTAAAGGAGGTCGGCGAGACAAACGCGGCGATCTTCGAGATACATCAGATGATGTTGGACGACGACGATTACAACGACTCGATCAACAACATAATCGACAGTCAGAGCGTCAACGCGGAATACGCCGTGGCGGTAACCGCGGATAACTTCGCGGATATGTTTTCGGCTATGGACGACGCGTATATGAAAGCCCGCGCGGCGGACGTGCGCGATATCTCCAATCGCCTTATAAACAATCTTTCCGGTAACGCTTTGATAGAGACGGGCTCGGACGAAAAGGTCATAATTTGCGCAAGCGATCTCGCGCCGAGCGAGACAGTGGCGCTCGATAAGGATAAGGTTCTCGCGTTTGTGACGGCTCACGGCTCGTCCAATTCGCACACCGCGATACTTGCGCGAAATATGAATATCCCCGCGATAATCGGCGCGGGCGACGAGTTCCTGAACGAGATAAAGGACGGCGGCGAAGCTATCGTCGACGGCTACACGGGAGAAATATTTGTCGACCCCGACGGGGAAACTCGCACAATGCTTCTTGAAAAGCAGCGCGCGGACGAGGAGAAAAAGCGTCTGCTGCAAGAATTAAAGGGAAAAGAGAATATCACTGCCGACGGAAAAAAGATCAATGTCTATGCTAATATCGGCAGCGTCGGCGATATCGGAAAAGTCCTCGCGAACGACGCGGGCGGGATCGGACTTTTCCGCAGCGAATTTCTTTACCTTGAAAATTCCGATTATCCAACCGAGGATCAGCAATTTGCGGCGTACAAAAAGGTTCTCGAAAGTATGGCGGGGAAGAAAGTCGTTATCCGCACGCTTGATATCGGCGCGGATAAAAAATGCGATTATTTCAACCTCAAGCCCGAGGAAAATCCCGCGCTCGGGTATCGCGCGATACGTATTTGCCTTACGCGCCCCGAGGTTTTCAAAACACAGCTTCGTGCGCTGTACAGAGCCTCTGCGTTCGGAAATCTGGGAATTATGTTCCCGATGATAACGAGCGTTTCCGAGCTTGAAAAAATACTCGCCATATGTGATGAAGTAAAGGCGGAATTAAAGGAACAAGGCGTTGAGTTTTCGGATAAGGTGGAGCTAGGCATTATGATTGAGACCCCCGCCGCTGCGGTGATAAGCGATAAATTAGCGCCTATGGTGGACTTTTTCAGTGTGGGAACCAACGACCTCACGCAGTATACTCTCGCTTGCGACAGGCAGAATCCCGATATCGAGCAGTTTGTCGACACGCACCACGAGGCTGTTCTGCGCCTTATAGAGATGAGCGCCGAGAACGCTCACAAGCATGGCGCGTGGATAGGTATCTGCGGAGAGCTGGCAGCCGATACAACGCTTACGGAAACGTTCCTGCGTATGGGTATCGACGAGCTTTCGGTTTCGCCGACGTTCGTGCTTAAGGTCCGCGGCGCGGTTAGAAGCATTGATCTGTCAAAGTAAAGGTGTTGAACAAAAGATACAGATAAACGGGGGCAGAAAGCCGTTGGTTTTTTGCCCCCGTTTGTATGGGTGATGTTATGAACAAAAAATATCTGCAATTGCTTGCCGAAAAATTTCCGTCCGTGGAGAGCGCGGCAAGCGAAATAATCAACCTTTCCGCGATACGGAGCCTGCCGAAGGGTACGGAGTATTTTTTCAGCGACCTTCACGGTGAATACGAGGCTTTCCTGCATATGCTGAAAAGCGCGTCGGGAATTATCAGGAACAAGATTGACATTGCGTTCGGGAAAACGCTTTCCGCCGCCGAACGCGAACGTCTTTCCACACTTATTTACTACCCCGACCGCGAGATCAAGCGCGTCTGCGAGGACGGTGAGTGGAGCGACGAATGGCAGCGGCTAACGATATACAGGCTCGTTCTCGTTTGTGAGAATGTTTCCGCGAAGTATACGCGCTCGCGGGTACGCAAGAGCGTTCCCGAAAAGCTGAGATATATCGTCGACGAGCTGCTGAACGTCACAGACGATGTAAACAAGGATTACTACTACGATAAGATAATCAGCTCGATAATCGAAACGGGAATTGCCGAAAACTTTATTATCTCGCTCTGCGAACTGATACAGGCGCTTGCGGTTGACAAGCTCCATATAATCGGCGATATTTTCGACCGCGGACCGCGCCCCGATATTATCCTTGACGAGCTTATGAAAATGCACGACGTTGATATACAGTGGGGAAATCACGATGTATCGTGGATAGGCGCGGCATCGGGCTGCCGCGCGCTTATCGCCAACGTTATCCGTATTTCGATTAAGTACAACAATTTCGACCTTCTCGAGGACGGCTATGGTCTAAATCTGCGCGCGCTTGCGGTTTTCGCCCGCGAGACCTACGGCTCGGACGAATGTATAATATACTATCCCCGCGTTTACGATGACAACATATACGATCCTATTGACGCAAAGCTGGCCGCGCAGATGCACAAGGCAATCGCGGTGATACAGCTAAAGTTGGAGGCGCAGCTTATCGCCGCTCACCCCGAATGGGAAATGGAGGAGCGCAGTTTGTTCGTCAAAACGGACTTTGACAACGCTGAAATTGAGATCGGCGGCAAAAAATATCCGCTGCTCGATAAGAGCTTTCCGACTGTCTCTCCCAACGCCCCTTCGGCGCTCTCCACCTCTGAGAACGATCTTATGTCGATACTCGAAAACTCGTTCCTGCACAGCGAAAGGTTGCAGCGACACGTGCGTTTTTTGCTCGCAAAGGGTTCGATGTACAACGTCTGCAACGGGAATTTAATGTTCCACGGGTGTATTCCCATGGACGAAAACGGAGCTCTGCAAAGTCTTGAGATAGGCGGCGCAAAATACCGCGGAAAGCCGCTGCTCGACGAAATAAATACTCTCGTAAACAAGGCGTTTTTTTCCAAGGACGACTACGCACGCGACTTTATGTGGTATCTGTGGTGCGGAGCGCGTTCTCCGCTTTACGGCAAGGATAAGTTCGCGTTTTTCGAGCAGTACTATATCGGCCACAAGGAGCTTTGCCGCGAGCGCTACAACAGCTATTACGCCTTTTCGGAAAACGCGGAGGTTTGCCGAGAGCTTTTGCGGCAGTTCGGCATCGACGAGAACAAGGGGCATATAATAAACGGACATGTCCCCGTAAAAATAAAGGACGGCGAAAGCCCCGTAAAGGCGGACGGAAAGCTGTTCGTTATCGACGGCGGCATCTCAAAGGCGTATCAGCAGGCAACGGGTATTGCGGGCTACACGCTTATCTACGATTCGCACAGCCTCAGCCTCGCCGAGCACAAGCCGTTCGTAAGCGAAATCGGCGGCGAAAGTCCCGTGATACGCGTAGTCGAAAGACCCGAAAGCCGCGCGAACATTTCCGATACCGACAAGGGCGCGGAACTCGCCGAGCAGATACGCGATCTGCATGAGCTTCTCGAAGCCTACCGCAGCGGCGAGATCAAGGAACGCGGATAGATTAATATCGAAAAAACCAAACGGCAGCGGCTTGCGGAAAAAGACATTTTTCGAGCTGCCGCTGTTTCCTGTTCACAATGCCAAAAACCGACCTTGAAATCTGGTGAATTTGACGAAATTATATTTAATACTAAAAAATTTCCCCAAACGTGAATAAAAATGCTACAATATAAATGAATAATTATGTGTAAATATGTAAGGAGAACAGAATGTTTGAACTGAAAAAAACGGAGGGCGATGCTCGCCGCGGGATTTTTCATACTCCGCACGGCGATATAGAAACGCCGTTCTTTATGAACGTAGCGACCGCCGCCGCGATAAAGGGCGGAATATCATGCGTAGACTTGCGGGAGATTAAAACGCGTGTGGCGCTCTGCAATACCTATCATCTGCACCTGCGCCCGAACGAGGATATAGTATACAAAATGGGCGGACTCCACAAATTTATGAATTGGAACAAACCCATTCTCACCGACAGCGGAGGATTTCAGGTATTTTCTTTGTCCAAGCTGCGTAAGATTAAAGAAGAGGGCGTGTACTTCGCCTCGCATATCGACGGTCGACGGCTGTTTATCGGTCCCGAGGAGAGTATGCAAATACAGTCCAAGCTCGGCTCTACGATAGCTATGGCGTTCGACGAGTGCGTTGAAAACCCTGCGCCCGTTGAATACGTCCGCAATTCGGTAGACCGAACCACACGCTGGTTGGAGCGCTGCAAAGCGGAAATGGCGCGTTTGAATTCGCTTGACGAGACTATCAACAAACGGCAGCTTCTGTTTGCGATAAATCAGGGCGGCACCTACGATGAGATACGCATCGAGCATATGAAAACGATAAGCGAAATGAACCTTGACGGCTATGCGATAGGCGGGCTTGCGGTCGGCGAGCCTACCGAGGTAATGTATCATATTCTGGACACCGTGCTGCCGTATGCTCCCGTTGACAAGCCGCGTTACCTTATGGGAGTGGGAACGCCGTCCAATATTATCGAGGCGGTGTATCGCGGCGTTGATATGTTCGATTGCGTAATGCCGTCGCGCAACGCCCGTCACGCGACGGTGTTCACGTGGCACGGCATAATGCACGCGACCAACGAGCAGTACAAGACCGACCCCCGTCCGCTTGACCCCGAGTGCGACTGCCCGACCTGCCGCAATTTTTCTCGCGCGTATATCCGTCACCTGTTCAAGGCGGGAGAGCAGCTCGCGGGACGGCTCGCGGTGCTGCATAATCTTTACTTCTACAACACGCTTATGGACAGAATATGCGAGGAGCTTGACAACGGTACGTTTTCCGAGTTCAGGAACAGGTATTCGCCGCTGCTGGCTTCAAAGGTTGAGGATTGATATGTCAATATTGTCAAAAATAAAGAACATTTTTGCTCCTCGATACGAACCGCTTGTCTGCAAGCCCGCAGATGTTTTCGAGCTTATACGGGAGTGCGTTGATATCAACGCGCCGCTTTGCAGGCTTGTTGTTGAAATTAACGGCAAACCGTATAAGATCGGCGTTACCTGCGATTATAACAGCCGTACAAAACAAATATTTGATATTGCTTTTTATTTTGACGATAATGAATTTCCTACTCTTGAAAAGCTGATCGAAAAAGCGGAAACGGAGGGCGTTCGCGTTGCCGCGATTGAAACGATAACCGTGCTTGAGGATGAGGACAGCGGCGACCCGCGAAACAATGTTCTGCTGTCGGATAGGGAGATCAAATAAAACAGAGCTATCAACGGGGGAATAATATGACCTTTGAGGATATGGATATAGCGGAGGTGAGAGCCTATGCGGAACTGTTCGTGTCGGTGTTCAATTCGCCGCCGTGGAACGACCGCTGGACTATGCTCACCGCAAGGCTTCGGCTCGGCGAGCTGATAACGACGGGAACATTCGTCGGGAAAGCCGCCTACGAGGACGGTCGGCTGCTCGGGATAATTCTCGGGCAAAAGGAGCATTTCTATGACGGGGTGCATTTTCAGATACAGGAGTTCTGTGTGAGACCCGAGTGCCAACAGAGCGGCTGCGGTTCGAGACTGCTCTCGGCGCTTAAAGACGAGCTGAACGCGATAGGCGTTGTAAATATTTATCTGATAACCCGGCACGGCGAGAGCACCGAGGGCTGGTACAGACGCCGCGGACTGAATACCTCAGACGAAATGATAGTGATGTCGGAGGAGCTTACTTTTTAATTTACAAAAGGATGTATAAATCAAATTTTTGAGGTGATAATATGTCCTTTATTGAATTGTTTTTCATCGCGGTGGGGCTGTCAGCGGACGCGTTCGCGGTGGCGCTGGCGGACGGGCTGAATTTGCGCAATCGCCGAAAAGCGGTGCTTATCGCTTTTATGTTCGGGCTGTTTCAGGCGCTTATGCCCGTACTCGGATATTTTCTCGGGGCGGGGTTCGCGAGCCTGTTCAGCGCGTTCGACCATTATCTGGCGCTTGGGGTGCTTGGGTTTATCGGCGGCAAGATGATAATCGAGAGCGTCCGCGAGCTTGCTCATGAAGACGACGAAGAGCTTGCAGTTATACGCGACCTTCGTTTTCCCGCGCTGATTATGCAGTCGGCGGCTACTGCTATTGACGCGCTTATGGTGGGCGTGAGCTTCGCGGCGATACGGGTGTCGATAGCTCCCGCGGCGCTGTTTATAGGTGCGGTGACGTTCACGCTGTCTCTGCTCGGAGCGCTTGGCGGGAGGCGGCTGGGATTAAGATTAGGCGCAAAAGCGGAGCTTGCGGGCGGAATAGTGTTGATGATCATAGGCATAAAAACATTTATGGAGCATATCGGTGCGGGGATATAAGCAGTACGGCTGCGGCAAGGCTTTTTGCCGCAAACCTGCTTTTAAAATAGGGGGAAAAATGATTAAATATGCTATATTTGACATGGACGGAACGATTTTTGACTCGTCCGAAATGTGGAAAACGCTCGGTGAAGAATATCTGAAATTGCTCGGGAAAACGCCCGCGCCCGATCTCGCGGGCAGGCTGAACACAATGTCTATACCCGAAAGCGCGGCGTATATTCATAATGAATATGACGTTTCATACTCCCCCGAGGAGATAGTACGCCATATAACCCGAATGACCGAGAAATATTATCTCGAGCGGGTAAGCTTAAAGGACGGCGCGCCCAGACTGTTGGCGGCGCTTCGCGCTCATTGTGTGCGCATGAGCATAGCGACGGCGGGCGACGCAAATCTGGCGCTGTCCGCGCTGACGAGACTCGGTATCGCGGAGTTCTTCGAGGGCGCGGTTAGCTGCTCGGATTACGGTGCGAAAACCTCTCCGGAGGTATTCCTGGCGGCGGCGGATATCATCTACGCTGTTCCCGAGGAGACAATGGTTTTCGAGGACTCGCTCCATGCCGTCCGCACCGCAAAAAAAGCGGGCTTCGCGACTGCCGCTGTGCGCGACGTAAGCGAGAAAAATCAGGAGGAGCTGAAAAAGACCGCGGACTTCTACGCGCTGTCTCTTTCGGAGCTTGCGGATAACGCCCCGGAGCTGCTGAAATTCTCTGCTGCGCGGAATTGACGCTATGCGCTTATTCAAAATTGATGTGCCGCTCGGCAAGCCTTCCGATCATCCCGATCAATTCGGGAATGTGCAGCCGCATAGGACAGTTGGCTTCACATTCACGAGTTTCGCAGCGCAGACAGTATTCGCGGGCAAATTTTATATTTAATCCCAGCTTTTTCAGCGCCCAGAAGTTCTTTCCCAGAAAATAATAATTATACTGCCTGAACATTGTGTGTATCTCCGTTCCGTGCGGACATTTGCAGCGCTGACAGCGGGTACACGGTATAGGCTCGAATTTGGTTTTTATCCGTTTGTTCACCTGTTCAAAAGAATAGCTCCTCGGGGTGATTTCACGTCCCATAGCCGACTCGACCTGCTCAATCGTACCCATTCCGATAAGCGCCGACGAAAAAGGATAATTCAAGATGCCGCCGATCAATTCCTCAACACCGAAAACGCCGATCAGAACTCCCGCGGCATAGACCTTGTTTAGAATAAACCCCTTTTCGGAAAAGGCGGTCTCATTTTTGATTCTGTCTAACATTCCGCGTTCGAAAATGTTTCCGCTGCCTTGCAGGACGTCAACGCGCGGGTCTTTCGCGCCGCGCAGCAGAACGTCGTAATAATGCGAGGCGATGCCCGTAAAGCCTATCTTCCCCTCGGCTTTCAGGTCGCAGAGAGCGTCAAGCGCGCCGTATTTCCCGAACACACGTTCCGTATTTTCGGGGTCGACCTGATGTACAAAATAGATGTCGGGCGAAGTTCCGAGATTTTCTCGGCTTTTGATCACCGCGTTGTACATATCGCCTCCGTCATAATAACGCGCTTTATCGGAAATGATTATTTTTTCTCTTCCGTATTTTTCGGCGATCTCACGAGAGAATACCCCAAGCTTATATTCCGCGTCGCCGTATTCCTCGGGTATTGCGGCATCGTAAAAATTGCAGCCAAGCCCGAACGCGTGCTTCATAATATCAACCGCGGTCGGGACGTCGGGGCTGAAATATTCGGGCAGTACGGGAACGCTGCCGCTCAATATCGGGATAGTTCCGAAGCCGAGCTCGGAAACGCAAATCCCCGTTTTCCCAAGTTTTCTGTACCGCATTATACGTCACCGCCTTCAAAAGCATTGTCGGCGGTTTTTGCGTTTGGCGGAATGTCGTGCCGCGTTAATTTAGGGCAATACGCAAACGCCCGTTCGTCTACGAGCTTCAGTCCCGCGGGGAAAACGACCTTCTCCAGCTCGGTACAGAACGCGAACGCATCCTTTTCGATCACTTCAAGCGTTTGCGGCAGAACGATATGTTTCAAGCTTTTGCAGCGGAAAAACGTCCGTTCCCGTATCTCGCGAACGCCCTCGGGAATTACTATGCCGCGCAGTTCACAGCAATGCTCGAACGCGCGTTTGCCAATAAATTCAAGCATATCGGAAAGCTCTATTTCTTCAAGACTTTGACAGCCACAGAACGCAAGAGCCTCGATTCTTTTTATTCCGACCGCGTTTTTGACTGTTTTCAGCCATTTTCCGTTTTCAAACGCGCTTTCTCCGATCGTTTCGGTCTCCGCGCAAAGCGCGATCTCGCGGAGCAGATTGCAGTCCTTGTAAACTCTCTCGCCGATAGCTTTTATACCGTTTACAAACGCAAGATTTTTTATATTTCCCGTGCTTTCAAAAAGCGTTCCGTTTTTGTCGACTTTGAAGCAGTTGACGCACTCAGCGAAAATTTTGCGTACAAACTCGGGCAGCTCGGGATTGTCCTTAGAGGAGATACCCGTCATTTCATAGACCGTTCCGTTTTCGTCGATTATCCGTCTGAGACCCACGCAGTTTCTGAACGCGTATTCGTCGATCATCGTCCTGCCGCTGCGGAATATGACCTCGCGCAGCTCGGTATTTCCCGCGAACGACCAGCTGCAAACGCGCTTTATATCCGCGGTTATATCTGCCGACATTCCGCAGTTGAACGCGTCGATTATCATGCCGTTTACGATCGTGATACTATTTTCCGACCTCTTTTTTTCAAGCCAGCCCGATCCCGCGAAGGTAAGCTTTCCGATATTGCTTACGCTCTCGGGAATATCTATTGATACTGTACGTATACAGTTTCTGAACGCTTCGTCGCCAAGCGCGGTGATATCGCTCGGAAGTTTTACGCAGACCGCGTTGCCCGTATATTTTTTCAAAGTAAAGTCTTCGTCGATCTCAAAGCATGAGTATATGCTTGCAATCGCTTCCTGAATCCGCTCCGGCAGTAAATTCTCAAATCCGCGCATACTTTGTGAGAACATTGTGATAGAGTAAGAAACGCCGTCAAGAACTATTTCTTGTGTATTCGTGCAGCCGAAAAACGCGCCGCTTTTAAGCTCGGTGTCGGAGGTAAGCGATATTCTTTTCAAAAAGCAGCAGTCCTCAAACGCGCGGCGGCGCACGCAAAGCGCGGGGAGTACTATATCTACAAGCCCTTCGCAGCGCGAAAACGCCCTCTCGCCGATATTTTTTATGCCGCGAAAATCAAAAGAATTCAACGAAATACATTCCTCAAAGCAGCGCTCCCCAAGCTCCTTAACGCTGTCCGAAAGCTTCACGCCACGCAGGCTTGCGCAGCCCGTAAATGTCTGTTCGCCGATCATATCCGCACCGTCGATTTCAACCGTTTCAAGCGAGCGGCAAAACGAAAATGATCCCTTACCTATGCTCTTAACGTTTAATTTAATGCTCTTAAGATCGGCGCATTTTTCAAAAGCGTGTTCCTCAATAACACAATCGGGATTATCGATAATGACCTCGCGGAGGTTCGGGCAGGCAGAAAAAGCGTATTTCCCGATACGGCATTTATCGGCGATATTTACTGAAACGATCTCGTTGTTTTTACAAAATTCATAAGGAGATATTCCGTTTTCGTAATATTCGTTCTGCATCGCCTCCGCGTCCTCGGGTGAAAAGTCAAGCCCGCTGTTAAAAAACACGAGTTTTCCGCTGATTGCGGTGTGCGGGGGGATATCAATACTTTTTAGCGACTTGCAGCCGTAAAAAGCCATATCGCCGATCTCCCCGAGGCGGTCGTTGACCGTAAAGGAATTTAACTTAAAGCAGCGCTTGAACGCGGATATTCCTAGACGTTTAACATTTTGGGGCAGAGTTATCCTTATCAGCTTTTTGCAGTTTTCAAACGCGCCGCGTTCAATCGCTTCAAGCTCCGCTGACAACTCTATCGTCTGCATGGAAACGCACCCGCGAAATGCGTTTTCACGTATCTCGCGAACGCTGTCGGGCAGCACTACGCGCCCTATCGCGTTGTTGTTTTCAAAGCAGCCTTCGCCGATAACGCTTATCGCGTCGGGAACGCACACGCGCTCCTCCTTGCCGCGATACGCCATCAATATATCTCCGCTTATATAAAAGTCGCTCAAAACCTGCCCGCCGATTTTCAGTGCGATATCGGGCAGCTCGCCATTGGACAGACAGCTTTTCGGATAATAGACCTCGCCGTTAAGAATAACGCGCTCAAGATTATTACAGCCCTTAAAAGCTTTGCTGTCTATTGCGACACGGTCATTTTGAAAAACTATCTCCTCGAGATTTATGCAGTTTCCGAACGCGTTTGCTTTGATCTCGCAAAGACTTTTCGGCAGCACTATGCGTATGATCCCTTTTTTGTTGTAAAAGCAACTTTTTTCTATTACGGTTATTCCCTCGGGAATCTCAAAGCTTTTCAGATTGACCGCCAATCTGTACAATACTCCGTTTTCCAGCTTCATTGTCTGATAAACGCTTTTCGCCACCGCCTGCGCAATAGTATTTGCGTCCGTACCGATAATAGAGGCGAGGTTTTCAAATTCGAGATCAAGCCCGTCCGTAAGACCAATCTTTTTGATATTGACGCAGCCCGTGAAAATATCGTCGCCGAGATTATCCGTTTCCAGAGCGCTGTTGAGCCTTATTTCGCGCAGACTAGTGCAGTTGGCGAAGGTCTGCCGTTCAATTCTTTTCACTCCGCCGAGAGAGACTTTTTCCATTCCGTCACAATATAAGAACGCGCATTTCCCGAGCGCTTCAACGCTGTCGGGAAGTATCACGGTCTTGAGCGAATGGCAGCGGTGAAACGCGTAGTCGCCTATCTTTGCAAGTCCGTCGGGAAAACCTATCCGGCGCAGCGACATACAGCCCTTGAACGCCTCCGCGCCGACCTCCCTGAGCGCAGCTGGAAGATTGATTTCGTTCAGAGATGTGCAGCCCTTAAAAGCCTCCGCTTCGATCAACTCCAATGAATTCGGCAGAGTAATCTTTTCAATTTTACGCTTTCCTTTAAAAACGTGTTCGCCGATAACTCTCACATTTTCGGGAATAACGATCTCGACTTCATCGGTATCACAGGACTTCAGCCGGCCGTTTTCGATCTCAAAAAAAGTGCTCACGCTCTCTCCTCCCGCTCCGAACATTCGGTAAATATTTTATCAATAATACGCCTCAGCTCCTCCGCGCTGCCGCAGCGGTAAAGTTCCTGCTTGTACTGCTTTGTACCGTGCCGCTTCTTCATGAAATAGGACGTTAATTTTTTTATGTACGTAAGCAGGAACAATTCGTCAAAATATTTTTGTGTTATTTCGATCTGTTCTGTCAGCAGCTCGTGTTTAGATTGCGCAGGTGTTTTTCCCGAAAGCTCGGAAAATATCAGCGGGTCTTCAAAGCCGTACCGCGCGAGCATTACTCCGTCTGCGCCCGTTCTGCGCATCATCTCGACCGCGTCATTTTCGGAGTAAATGCCGCCGTTCGCTATTACGGGGATACTTACGGCGGACTTTGCTTCGGTGATACAATCGTATAACGGCTCGCCGCTGTACATCATATTTCTCGTTCTTCCATGAACGGTTATCATATCCGCACCTGCGTTTTCACATATTTTCGCAAACTCCACGATCGCAATATCATTGTCCGACATTCCCGGACGGCACTTTACGGTGACGATCTTACCGCTTCTTTTGCACCCCTCAATGATCCTAGCGGCGGTTTCGGGCTTGGACATAAGCGCGCAGCCTTCTCCGCTTTTGATAACGTTCGGAACGGGACAGCCCATATTGATATCCACGATATCAAACGGCTCAATGTATCCGCTTTTGCATGCGTGTTCAAAGATATTAGGCTCCGAGCCCAGCAGCTGTACCGCCTTAGGTGTTTCAAGTTCATTTGTAAACAATAGCTTTCGGGTAGCCTCGTCGCTGTATTTCAAACCGTCAGCACTTGTCATCTCGGTGAACGCGAGTGACGCTCCGAGCCGCCGCGCCATTAATCGAAACGGAAAGCACGTGCAGCCCGCGAGCGGAGCCATTAGCACGTTTCCCGAAAGCGTAATGTTACCGATCTTCAGCAGTTTAAAATGTTTCTCGAAGAACTCTCCCATACGCACTGCCTCCCGCACAAACTTAAACGGGATATTATTACCCGCCGTATGTTTTTATTATATCAAACCGTTCTACAAAAGTCAAGCCCGAAGATATCTGCTTCTGCGGCACCGGCATTTGCTCTTGCGGCGGAACATAATATAATGGGAAAATGAATACTCAAAACTTAAGAGAAAATTTTCGGGGATTAGCAATCCGCGGAGAACCAAAAACGAAATTCACCAACGCCATATGGCATTGGTGAATTTTCAATATTTTAAATTGCATGCTTGACAGCAGACCTATCAAATAACCGCAAACAGTTTTTTATCTTTTTTTAAGAATAAATTTGCTTGTGAGGTTCTGAAGCGCGGTCGCTTGACCGTTAAGTTCCTCGGAGGAAGCCGCGGACTGCTCGGCGGTAGCTGAGTTGGTCTGAACAACAGACGATATTTGCTCTACACCCATGTTCACTTGTTCAATCATCGCTGCTTGCTCGGTTGATGCCGTCCAAATGTCATTAATCAGTTTAATTGTCTGATTTGTAACATCCACGGACGAGTTAAGCGCTTCCGCGGTTTCTTCAACAAAATGCGAACCGCTTTCAACCGCTTCAATGGTTTGCTGAATAAGTTCGGTTGTGTCGGTGGCAGCTTCTGCCGACTTGGACGCAAGGTTTCTTACCTCATCTGCTACAACGGCAAATCCCTTGCCCGCAGTCCCCGCTCTCGCAGCCTCAATAGCGGCGTTAAGCGCAAGAATGTTGGTTTGAAACGCAATGTCCTCTATTGTCTTAATAATGTTCGAGATTTCATTCGATTTATCGGAAATGTTGTTCATCGCAACAACCACATCCCTCATATGCTCGTTGGAGAGCGACATCTTTTCGCCCGTTTGGTTTGCCTTTTGGTTAGCTTCTTCAGCATTTTTGGCGTTAGTGTCAACCTTATCTTTGAGCGTTAAGATAATGCTTGCAAGCTCTTGGATAGAAGAAGCCTGTTCGGTGGTTCCCGATGCAAGAGACGTAGCTCCGTTGGAAATTTGCGCGGCGCCTTGATTGACATTTGCGGCAGAAATATCAATCTGCTGCATAGTATCGGAAAGTCCGTATGCAAGGCTGTTCAGCGCTTCGATTATGCTTACAAAATCGCCGTTGAACTCAATCTGTTGGTGAATGTTAAAGTCACCGTCCGCAAGCTGTTTGCACAGGCGCGAAATTTCGACAGTATAACCGTTTAATGAGTTTATTGTGTGGTTGATCGAGTCCGCGAGCTGACCTGTTTCATCATCGGACGTGTGTTTAACTTTGACATTAAGGTTGCCCGAAGCCAAAGCGTTCATAACGTCAACCGTTTTCTTGATCGGGTTTGCAATGCCGTTCGCGGTAACAATACAGATAATAACCGCAGCCGCAATAACAACAAGACCTAAAATGACCGTAATAACGATAGCGAATATGGTTTCGTTCATCCACTCATTGATTTCAATTGTAACTCCGATCACCCAACCATCAGTACCGCCGATACGGGAGTAAGCAAGGTATCGGTCAACACCGCCGCCGCTGACTTTACCGAATACAGTACTGTTGATGTCGGTCATTGAAATTGCCTGTTTTTCAAGCTCGCTGCAGCAATCAAATTCAGCGTTGTCCTTGTGAGTGTGATTGACGTTATTCATTCCCTCATTGACGTATTTATGATCCATGCAGGCTATATATGTACCGTTTTCGTCCATAATGTAGGTTCTGCCGGACTGACCCACCTGGATCTCATCAATAATGTCGTAAAGCATAGAACCGTCGATACCGAAATAAACAACGCCGATAAGTTCACCGTCATTGCGCCCTCCTTTTTTAATAGGGGCGCAAAAGTATATAATCGGTCTGCCGCCAACGTCCTGCGGACCAAACACAAATTCCTCATTGCCCATACCTTTTATGTAGCAATGATCGGTTCTGTAATCGATCACGTCATCAAGAGTTTCATATCCCCAACCGTCCTTGTCAATATAACCGCGCTCGGAAAAGCCGTAGACGTCGGCTCTTTCCTGTAGAAGCTCGAGCTTTTCTTCTACGGTGAAATCATCTCCCATACGCGGATCCATACCGATCTCCTTGACAATCGCGACATAACGGGACAAGCGGTTCTCTAAGCGCACACTCGTCTGAATAGCAAGTTCCGAGAGAGTAGTCTCAAGCGTTGATTGAGTGCTGTGAAAGTTTAAATAGCTGCCTAAAATGCCGATTGCAATAATTCCAATAATGACTACCGACAAAATTCGCACAAGAAGTTTGCCTTTAACGGTCTTTTGGATTTTCATATCGTGCCCTCTTTCCTTGGTGTTTTTGTATAGTAACATTTTAATTGTAGCATAACCGATGCGGCTTTTCAAGATTTAGCACTTAATTGACGAAAAAATCACTTAATTGACACAAAAACATAAAGATTTAGGGAAGTCTGCGCTCTTCCATTACCTTTATATGGTCAGGTTGATATTCTTAAATATAGTGGGAGAACATTTTTAAGTGCGAATGGTAAAAATATTAAATGCAAATGGATCTGGAAAAGAAGCTTCTTTGTAGGATAATGCAATTGATATACTGATAACCCTTAGTTTTTTCTAAACTTTTAAAGTGGTTTTTAAGATACAAAACTCATTTTTAGAAAGATATAGTCTAAAAACAATACTGTTTAGTAAAGAATTTGTAATAGAAAATTTTTAAAACAAGCATATAATATAACTTAGGGCCTGTTCAAATTAAAACAGCATATAACATCACGGCTAAAGAAATAACCGCGCGAAAAACGATATCAAGTTTATCATAGCGGGTATTCACCTTACGGCAACGTTTCAGACGGCGTAAATATCTTTTAACCACTTTTTTATACTTTTGTCCCACATCTTTTGCAGCACAACAATAATTCTCCAAAAATTTACACAATCCCCTTGAAAAATTCACGAAATAATGCTATAATAAACTATATATGTAATAAATTTATTGTAAAAAAAGAGAGGACTTGTGTTATGGACACTATGAAGGGCATGAAAAGAAGCTGCTATTGCGGTGAGGTCACGCTTGAAATGAGCGAAGTGACTGTCGGGGGATTTACTCAGAGAGTGCGCGACAAGGGCGGCATTATCTTTATTGACCTGCGCGATCGAAGCGGTATCGTGCAGCTCGTGTTCGACGAGACCACAGAAAAGTCGGTTTTTGAGAAGGCAGAGACCGTCCGCAGCGAGGACGTGCTTATGGTGAGGGGCGCTGTAAGAGCGCGAGAAAGCGTCAACAATGATATAAAGACGGGCGGGTTGGAAATTATTGTCAGTGAATTGAGGATTCTTTCCAAAGCTGAAACGCCGCCTTTCGAGATCGTTTCAAACTCCAAGACCAACGAGGAACTGCGACTGAAATACCGTTATCTCGATCTGCGCCGTCAGCCGCTTCAAAATAATCTGATAATGCGCCATAATATCGCGAAATGCGCTCGTGAGTATTTCTACGAGAACGGCTTTATCGAGATCGAGACCCCGATGATGATCAAATCCACTCCCGAGGGCGCTCGCGACTATATTGTGCCGTCGCGTATACACAACGGCAAGTTCTACGCTTTGCCGCAGTCGCCGCAGATGTACAAGCAGCTGCTGATGATCTCGGGATTTGACAAATATATCCAATTAGCCCGCTGCTTCCGCGACGAGGACTTACGAGCGGACAGACAGCCCGAGTTCACGCAGATAGACCTTGAGATGTCGTTTGTGGACGTCGACGATATAATAGAGTGTCTTGAGGGATTTGTTAATAGGCTTTTCAAAGAGATTTTGAATGTTGACATAACCGTTCCGCTGCCGAGACTTACTTACGACGAGGCTATGTGCCGCTTTGGCTCGGACAAGCCCGATACGCGCTTTGAAATGGAAATAACCGATATCTCCGAGACCGTCAAGGATACGGATTTCGCGGTGTTCAAGGGCGCTCTGGAAAACGGCGGCTCGGTTCGCGGCATAAACGCGAAAAATGCGGCGGGAATGCTCACAAGAAAAGAGATCGACAAGCTGGTCGAGTACGTCAAGGGTATCGGTGCTAAGGGCTTGGCATACGTGCGCTGGGTAGACGACGCTCCGACCTGCTCGTTCGGCAAGTTTATGAAAGAGGGCGAGCTGGAGAAGATACTCACTGCACTGGGCTGTGAAAAGGGCGACGTGGCGCTTATCGTAGCTGATAAGGATAAGGTAACGCTGCCGACGTTGGGCGCGTTGAGATTAAAGGTCGCAAAGCAGCTCGAAATCATACCCGAGGGCTGGAATTTCGTGTGGATAACCGAGTTCCCGTTCTTTGAGTACGACGAGGAGAGCGGCGAGTGGCTTGCAATGCATCACCCGTTCACAATGCCGCTTGACGAGCATATCCAATACTTGGATAACGATAAGTCCAAGGTTCGCGCAAAGTGCTACGATCTCGTGCTGAACGGCGTGGAGCTGCTTTCGGGCTCTATACGTATCAACGATCCCGAGCTTCAGCAGCATATGTTTGAAATGCTCGGAATGACGGACGATGAGATCAACGCGAAGTTCGGGTTCCTTGTTGACGCTTACAAGTACGCCGCGCCCCCTCACGGCGGAGCGGGTATCGGTCTGGACAGGCTTGCAATGCTGATGTGCGGCTGCGACAGCCTGCGCGACGTGGTGGCGTTCCCAAAAGTACAGAACGCGTCCGAGCTTATGAGCGAAGCGCCGTCGTTTGTGTCGGAGGAGCAGCTCGGAGAGCTTGGCATTAAGATAGCCGATGATAAGGAATGAGCGTTCGTCTGATTAAGCCCTCCGCCGAATTTTCCGAGGATATAATAGCTTACAGGGCGGAGTTCATGGAAAACGGCGAGATAATTCACGGCGGTTCTATGCTTGAAAAGTATGACAGCGCCGGCGATTGGCTCGCTCATCTCGAGGAGTTTTCAAACAACTGTCCCGAGGGTTTTGTGCCTACGGATATGTTTCTTGCGGTAAACGAGGACAACAGGGTCGTCGGGCTTATCGACTGCCGCCGTCATATCGACCACCCGACCGTCGGCGAGTGGGGAGGGCATATCGGCTATTCGGTGCGCAAATCCGAACGGCGCAAAGGATACGCAAGGGAAATGCTGCGACAGGCGCTTGAAATATACCGCGGATGCGGCGCGGACAAGCTCCTCGTGACCTGCCGAGCGGGAAATACCGCGAGCGAAAAGGTTATCCTCGCAAACGGCGGGGTATTTGAGCGTGAAACGGACGACGGCAGCGGTCATGTGATAAAAAGATTTTGGATAACACTTTAACGGGAAAAATATATTTACGGAAAGGCGGCGCGGTATGGACAAGAAAGAATACAGGGAAACGGTATCAATGGCGGCGAACGGCGACGCAAAGGCGTTCTCGCGGTTGTATGAGATGATATCCCGCGAAATGTACTATACGGCGTTTTACTCGCTCGCGGACGACGCGGACGCTATCGAGGCGGTCTCGGGAACTATCCGCGACGGTTTTAAGGCGGTGGGGCGGCTGCGGAGCGAGGCGGCGTTCCGCGTGTTTATGATGAAAACGCTGTTCGCGCGGATAAAAATGCGGCTGAGGGAGTACGGCAGCGAAGACGTGCTCGATGAGGAGCAGCCCGAGATCAAGTACAGGCTTTTCGAGCTGGACGGAGTGGACAGGATATGCACCGTGATGTACATCGCGGGAAAGTTCACGATAGAGGATATCTCGGCGTTTTCGGGGCTGATGAAGGGTAATGTGAAAAAGCGTTTGAACAAATCGGTAAACATTTTGGAATTGGATCAGATTTATTGATGAAAATAACGGGGTGACAAAATGACAGTTGGGGAAATGCGGGAGATAATGCGCAGACGCGTAGTGCCCGAAGACTTAGTGCCGCAGAACGTCATCGGTCTGCTTATGGACGACGAGGAAAATGCCGCGCCGCCCGAGCTCGACGCATTCACGTTTCTGACGCGCCTGAGAGCGTTGGGAATAGGCAGCGCCGATTTTATGTACCTTATGGAGGGCTGCGAGGCTCCGCAGGCGGTGGTCGATAAAATACGGAACAATCCCGCGATGAATTTGCAGGGGCTTATACTTACGCTCGAAAATTCGGAGCTTACCGCGGACGATTACAAAAGAATATTGTACACGGCGCGTCAGATATGGGAACGCACGCTCACTATACGCCTTGAGAAGTCGGAAATGGTATTGCAAGGCGACGACGAGCCTCGGGAAGACTACTCCGAGCCGACGTTCGAGGAAGTCATGGATGAGCTCGGGCAAATGCGTGATGATGCCCCCGAGGGAGACGATATAAGCGGATACGAGGAATTTAAGGCGGCTTTCGTCACGGAGGAGCTTGCTCCGCCCATTGAGGTAACAAGCGAGCTTGAGCCCGTTAACGAGTATCCCGAAGAGGAGACTCCCGTTGAGGAAGAGCCTGTTGAGGGAGAAGTCACCGAGGAGGTTTCCGTTGAAGAAGAGATCGTTGAAACTGTTCCCGTCGAGGAAATGGTCGTCGAAGATATCGTTGAGGAAACACCCGTTGAAGAGGCTTTTGACGGAAAGACAACCGATGATGAGGAAGAAGATCAAGACGCTCCGGATGAATACCTTGAATTCGCCGAGTATACCGATCGGTCCGAGGACGATCAGCCCGTATACACCGAAGAGATAGAGCCCGTAAAGCCATATAACGGCGATACGACGGCGATAGTTCAGATTGACGCGGAAATGCTTAGGCAGAACCTCGCACTGCTCGCGGAGGATGAACAGGCTGCCGTTCGAGCCGAGGCGGCGAAACTTGCCGCGGAACAGGCTCAGCAGGAGGCTCGCGAGGCATACGAGGCGGCAAGAGCCGAAGAAGCCGAAAAGAAAGCCATATCCAAGGATATCCCCGAAGAACCCGACAAGGGGCTGCCGGAGGACGACGAGAAACCGGACGACAAGAAAAAACGCGAGCCGTTTGTGGTGCGCATTCCCAACGAACACCCTTATCACAAGGGTGCGATCATTACGGCGGCGGCGGGCGCGGCTGTCGTGTTCGGCGCGTCGTTCGGCGTGACGCTTATCCCCGAGCCGCCCGTTATCAGAAGTATAACCTATGCCGAGGATAACGCTGCGATCTTCAACGAGATATACTATTCCTATTATGACAATGTTGTGGGCGGTGAAAAAGCTCACGAGCCGACGTTCGACTATAATAAGATATTCGGAGACCTGCTTGTGACCGCTGATGGATTTGGCACATTCTCCGAGGGCGACAACGTATACACCGTGACCTCCGAGGCGGTATCGGCGAGCGTTTTCCGCGGAGGAACGCTCACGGAGACTGAGGAGATACACCCTCCCGAGGGCACGCGTATAGTCGATGCGTTTGACGAGAACGGCGCGCTTGTCGCGGTGTTCAGCGGAACGGACGATTGCGGATTTATGCGCATTTCGGGTGGAAAAACACTGTTTACCGTGCGTCAGGACGGCTTTATAACAGATTTTGAATACAAGGACGGCGATATACTTATCGGTTCGGTATATACCCCGAGGTTCACGCGAACGTTCGGTATACAGGACTCTATGATCTATATGCCGCGTCTCGGCGTTGACGAAAAGAACGCGCTGGAGCCGCAAAGCGTTATTCCGAGCGGTACAAAGGGGTATTCATACGGTATCAGCGCCGCTTATTCCGTCTCGAACGGGGCGGTGAGGAAATCGGTAGCGGTACTTGGAAATCCGATAAGTGCGAGCACCGACGGCAGATTTATATTAAGCGGCGAGGAAGATATGCTGATGACCGTTGGCCCTGAGGAGATCACCGCTGTGAAAGTTGAGGGTATACAGCTTGCGGCGTTCTGCGATAACGGCTCCGCGACTTACGAAGGCGGCAATATCATTCTCCGCGACAGAAACGGCGATGTTACCTTTACTATCGCTAATCCCGCGCAGGCGGTCACGGCGATGTGGTTTGACGGCGATCTGCTGAGACTTAGCGGCGCAAACGGCGTGTTTATCACAATGGACTGTTCGGACTTTGCCAGTCCGAAGGTAGCTGAGCTTAAGACTGTCGGTGGCGCCGTAATAGGTGAAAATGCCGTAATATTCGGCAAGGGCGCGAATTCGCTTACGATATCGCACTACAAACTTGAAAACGGAGCGTCAAGCCTTGTCAACACGTATAAAAAGGCGCTTGCTCCCGAGCTGCTGAGCACGCTGGAATTCGGCGGCATAAATACCGTGATAGCGGACGGAGTGCGATTTGGCGCGGGTTACAGGTACTTCGACGGCGTTTCGGTAATATCCGAATACGCTGTAATGGAGGACAGCGGACAGGTTTACCCCGTAAAGGAGCTGTTCGACGACCGCACGGGCTTTATGCTCGCGTTCAAGCATAACGGAAATATTTACGCGCAGTGTGGCGGAGGCATAGTTGATATATTAAATTAACTCTTGACAGCGGACGGATAAATAGTGTATAATGTAAAGAAGCGGTTTGTGAAAGCCCGTGCGCCCGTCACAAAATAAACGGCGGCGGACTTCGGGAGGAAATGGCATGGACGAGAAAAAACGCGCAAAATTGCTGAAGGTATGTAGGATCGTGGCGATAGTACTGGCGATCTTCATGGTGCTTGGCATTTTCGCACAGGCGCTTTTGTATTAAGCCCGCGCCGCGAAAGGATATTTTATGGGATTATTTTACAATAACAATGTGGCGGGAGCAGGCGTTTCCAAGAACGGACCGAAGAAAAAGCCGTTCTTCCGTTACTGGGAGCTGTTTGCTAACAAATTCTGGACGTTCTTCAAGATTAATCTGGTGTATTTTCTGTTCTGTATACCTATTGTGACGTTTGGTCCCGCGACGGCGGCAATGACCGCGCTTATGCGTAATATCTACCTTGAACGCCCGCAATTCATTTTCCATGACTTCTGGGTACAGTTCAAGAAGAATTTTAAGCAGTCATTTATAATAGGTATACTGGATATTTTTGTCATAGGCGTTTCGATACTGACATTCTGGCACTATTCGCTGCACCCCGACATGGATACGGCGGCTAAGGTGCTGTACGCGCTGGCGATTGCGGCACAGGTGCTGTTCGTGATGATGAATTTTTACATCTACCCGCAGATCGTTTCGCTGAACCTCGGTCTCGGCGGTATTGTCAAGAATTCGGTAATTCTGGTGTTTGTAAATCTCTGGGGAGAGCTTATCGCGCTCGCTTTGGTTGCGGCTTATGCGGCTTTGCTGATGTTCTTCAACATATTCGTGCTGATGCTGGCGCCGTTTGTGCCGTTTGCTTGGATCACCTTTACCTCTGTGTTCTGCTGTTACCCCGCGATACAGAAGTATATTATCAACCCATATTATGAACAGCGCGGCGAGCGCAATCCCGAGCTTCCCGACGCCGATGACGACGACGCGGTCTTCGAGGACATGGGCGGCAAGGAAGAACCGCTCGACTTGAGAGCCGAAAAAGGCGCTCATAACAAGCACGGAAAGGGCGGAAAACGCAGCGGCGGAAAAATTATCAGATAATTACTTGAATTTTCCCGAAATATGTGATACAATATATGCGGCAGGGTAATTATGCGCCGAAATTTGACAGGGGGGCTATCCAATGGCATCAAGTATAATCGTCGGCACTCAATGGGGCGACGAGGGCAAGGGCAAAGTAATCGACATAATGGCGGCAAAGGCGGATATCGTAGTTCGCTCGAGCGGCGGCAACAATGCGGGACATACCGTCGTTCACGGCGACGAGGTGTACAAGCTGCATCTTCTTCCGTCTGGTATTCTTTATCCCGAAACGGAATGTCTTATCGGCAGCGGCGTTGTTATCGACCCGAAAGTGCTGATAGAGGAAATAGACGAAATGAACAAGCGCGGCGTTGCCTGCGATAACCTGCGGATAGACGCTCGCGCGGATATCATAATGCCGTGGCACAGAGAACTGGATAAGCTTGAGGAAGCGTTCAAGGCTAAGCAGACGGGCACTAACGTCGGCACTACCGGACGCGGTATCGGTCCGTGCTACACCGACAAGGCGGAGCGAGTGGGCATACGTATGTACGATCTTGTACACCCCGAGTGTCTGAAAAAGCTCGTTAAGAACACGGGCGAGCTGAAAAATCTTGTTATTGAGAAAGTCTACGGCGGCAAAGCGTTCGATCTTGACGAGGTCTACGAAGAATACAAGGCTTACGGCGAGCGGCTGGCGAAATATGTCGCGGACGTTTCGGTTATCACGTTTGACGCGTACAAGGCGGGCAAGCAGATACTTTTTGAGGGCGCGCAGGCTACACTGCTAGATATTGATTTCGGAACGTATCCATACGTTACGTCGAGTCACCCGATAGCGGGCGGCGCGTGCGTGGGTACGGGTATCGGTCCGAAGATGATCGACGAGGTGATCGGCGTAGGCAAGAGCTACACAACGCGCGTTGGCAACGGTCCTTTTCCGACGGAGCTTAACGACGAGCTGGGTGAGCTTATCCGCAACCGCGGCGGAGAATTCGGCACTACGACGGGCAGACCGCGCAGAACAGGCTGGTTTGACGCGGTGATAATGCGCCACGCGGTTCGCGTGAACGGTTTGACAGCGATAGCGATAAACAAGTTTGATACGCTGTCGGGCATAGGCACTTTAAAGGTCTGCACCGCCTACGAAAAAAGCGACGGCACGATATTGAAGGACTTCCCCGTGATATTGGAGGAGCTTGCGGATTGTAAGCCCGTTTACGAGGAGATCGAGGGTTACGACGGCGATCTGTCGCAGTGCAGAACGTTTGATGAGCTGCCCGAAAAGTGCAGGGCGTATATCGCAAGGCTTGAGGAGCTGTGCGGCTGTCCTATCACGATACTGGGCGTGGGTCCCGGACGCGATCAGGTGATATTCCGCTGATGAGGGTAGTTTTTATCGGCGATGTTGTGGGAAGTGCGGGGCGCGAGGCACTGGCGGCGGTATTGCCGTCCATACGCCGCGATTATAACGTCGATCTCGCGATAGTCAACGGCGAGAACAGCGCCGACGGCAACGGCATTGACGCGCGATCCGCACAGGCGATATACGATGCGGGCGCGGACGTCATCACAACGGGCAATCACTCGTTCCGCAAGAATTCGATCTCGGAGGAGTACGAGCGGCGCGATACGCTGCTTCGTCCCGCAAATTTCGGAGATTATGTTCCGGGTAAGGGCGTATGCGAGTTGGATTTCGGGTCGTTCAGCGCGGCTGTGGTAAATCTGATAGGCACTGCATATATGCAGCCTGTGGACAATCCTTTTAAGTGCGCGGAGGAGATATTGAAAGCTCTCACGTCGAGAATAGTTATCGTGGACTTTCACGCCGAGGCAACAAGCGAAAAGCGCGCCATGGGCTTTTTCCTTGCGGGCAGGGTATCGGCGGTATTCGGCACCCATACGCACGTCCAGACCGCCGATGAGGAGATGATTGACGGTACGGGTTATATTACCGACGTCGGAATGACCGGAGTTCACGATTCGGTATTGGGCGTGGACAAGAGCGTAATAATTGAAAAATTTTTGACGTACTACCCGAAAAAGCACGTCAACGCATCGGGAGAATGCGACATCTGCGGAGTTTTTGCGGAATTTGACAACAAAAGCGGCAAGTGCATAAAACTGGAAAGATTTTGCAGAAAATATAACGGCTGTTAATTTAATAAATATATATAAAACAGAAAGGCAGAAGCGCACAAAGCGTTTCAAAAAGGTGAGAAAAATGGAAGTAGTAAAGGTATCAGCACACTCGGTTCCGAAGTCGGTCGCGGGAGCGATCGCGGCAGTTATCCGCGAAAACAGCGAGGTCGAGGTTCAGGCAGTCGGCGCGGGCGCGGCTAATCAGGCGGTGAAGTCTATCGCGATAGCGCGCAGCTATATGGCGCTCGTGGGCGTTGATCTGATATGCATTCCCGCGTTCACGACCGTTGAGATCGACGGCGAGGAGCGCACAGCGATGAAGTTTATCGTTGAGCCGAGGTAATTTGCTTTAATGAAAAAGCTCCTTATTCTCGGAATGGGCGGCACTATCGCCTGCGCGAAAACGGAACGCGGGCTTGCCCCGTCGTTTTCGGTAAACGAGCTTCTGAAAGGGTTGGAGCTTCCTGCGGAAATTTACAGTGAGCAGCTTTTTAATCTCGACAGCACCAATATGCTGCCTGCGCATTGGGAGACTCTGGCGCGGCGTATTCACGAGCGTTATGACGAATTCCACGGTTTTGTCGTGACTCACGGCACGGACACCATGGCATACGCCGCGGCGTCGCTGTCCTGCTTGATACGGAACAGCCGCAAGCCGATAGTGTTCACGGGGAGTATGAAGCCTATGACTGATGAGGCCTCGGACGCTCCGACAAATTTGCGTGATGCGGTAAGGTTTGCTGCGGACGAGCGCGCGTTCGGCGTTCGTGTGGTGTTTGACGGCGCGATCATCAATGGACGATGCGCTCACAAATACGAAACGGAAGATATTGATTCGTTTGACAGCGTTAACCGCGATGACTTCGGTTTCTTTAACGGCAGCGATATTTATTTTGATGAAGAATACAGCGGAAAAGTGCGTTTTTACGAGAAATTGTCCGAAGATGTTTTCCATGTAAAGCTAATCCCCGGTCAAAAGCTGTGTGTTCCCGAAAGTGCAAGGGCGCTTATTATTGAGAGCTATGGCACGGGAGGGATTCCCGACTATCTTCTGGGAGAAGTCACGAAGCTGGCGAACTCGGGAATTTACGCTATCATCGCGACCCAATGTGCTTACGGCGGCACGCACCTGAACGAATACGAGGTCGGACAATACGCCGCAAGGGTATGTCCGTTGCTGGAAACAGGGAAGATGACCGTCGAGTACGTGGTAGCTAAGGCGCGGTGGGCTCTGGCGTATTCCGATAATTATGAAGAATTCAAACGGCTGTTTTATGCCGAATAATAGCGAGGTGAGCGGTTATGGAATGCATAAGCGTTGAAACGCTGTGTGTTGCGGCAAGAGAACCCGAGGAGCTTATTGCTCAAGGCGAAAAGATTTATGCCGACAGACTTTCGGCGGCGGCGGAGATCATCTATAAAAACCGTGAGAGCAAGCCGATAGTGCTTATTTCGGGTCCGTCGGGCTCGGGGAAGACGACCTCGGCGATGAGACTTTCGCGCCTTTTGGAGCATAAAGGCTGCAAGGCTCATACGGTTTCTATGGACAATTATTTCCTGCCTATGCATATGAACGAACACGCGCGCGGCAAGGATGGAAAGATCGACTTTGAAAGCCCTCAGCGGCTTGATATTCCGCTGTTCAGGGAGCATCTTGGCAAACTGATACACGGCGAGTGTATCGATATTCCGAGCTTTGATTTCGCAGCGCAGGAGCGACGCGAGGGTATGCCGTTGCTGTGCGAAAAGGGAGATATCGTCATTATCGAGGGTATCCACGCGCTCAATCCGCTGCTTACGGGCGATTTTGACGATTATACGCAGGGCGTTTACGTCAGTGTGAGAACGCGTATCCGAAGCGGCGAGGAACTGCTTCACCCTTCGAAAATACGGCTTATGCGCCGTCTTATGCGTGATAAGCTGTACAGAGGACGTTCGCTTTCGGAGACGTTCGAGTTTTTCAAGTCGGTTGAGCGCGGCGAAAATCTTTACATAATGCCGTATAAGCACCGCGCGGATATCGACATAGACACGTTTGTTGAGTATGAGGCTCCGGTTTACCGCGATATCCTGCTCCCCGAGCTGGAAAAAGCGGCGGACGAATATTCCGATTACGCAAGCTATGCGGATATTGAGAAATTCCTCAAGCTGCTCGCGCCAGTCGACAAGGACTTAGTTCCTCAGCAATCACTGATACGTGAGTTTATCGGATAATAAAAACAGTGCGCTGTCGTAAAAACAGCGCACATTTTGGTACAATATAACCATAGCTTGTATCCGGAAATTACGACAAGACTTACAAGCTAAGTTCATTTTTGTTATAATTAGAGGGTAATAAACTGACTGGCGCTTTTTTGAACTTCCGAACGGGATACCCGACAGCAACACATTCAGGAGATTATTTGAAAGACTTGATCCGCTTTTGAAACAAAAGACCGTCGGCATGGTCACGATGAGATACGAAGATATTATCTTGAAAAAACATTAATAAATTTACGAAAATTAAGGATTGGTGTGGCTTGAACGAACTCGGAATGGCTGTCTCACAAACGGAAAACGGTAATGAGATCAAGCTGGAATTTCGTTATTTCATTACATCGCTCACGGATTTAAGCGAGTTTGCGGGCGCTGTCAGAAAACATTGGGTGATTGAAAATAATTTGCATTGGAGCCTTGATATTATTTTCAGGGAGGATGCTTCACGCGCTAAAAAGATAATTCATCTTTGAATTTATAATGTCCTCAGAAAAACCTCAATTTCTCTTTTAAGCAAGGCAAAATAGGGAAGGCTCAGCAGGAAAAGCCTGATGTTTAAGGCGTCTCTAAACTCCGATGTTTTACTTAAAATCCCGCTTTCTTATGCCTAATTTCAAATGCTGTTGGTCTGATTTGTCATCGATCGGATATCTATTCGACAATTTCATAATCTCTTATAAGCTTTCTATGCGACAGAATTATGAGCTGGTGGGTCAGGCAAAAAATCACTTATTTATGTAAAGCTTCACATAAATAAGTTTTGCCGATGAATCCTTAGCGGCAAAATTCCCCGAGCTCGCCGCCTGACAAAAATTTCCAAACACCTTGCAACCGTTTGAGGTAGGGGAGCAGCCGAACCCGCCTGTCGCGAAAAACAATTGATTTTACGGAGTCCTTACTCTTTCAGAGAAGTGTCGCGAAGAATTAACAGTTTATTTGTGTAATCCTGCGGCTCATCCGACTCAGACGGTATGTTTTTCGGAATACAGATTTAATCCTATGTACATTTTTCGGATATCGTCCGCCACGCTGTCTACCAGACAGCTATGCGAATTCAGTGCAAATTCGTAATTGTGCCGATCGCTCGGAAGGTTAAGAGCCTTCGCCTATTTTACACTTGCAGGCTTGAATCTGCTCGTTAATGGTATCTGTGCTAGGTGAATAAGTGAAGTGTTTCCCGCCCATATCGTTAGGTCATATCCGAATTCTTTAACGGTATTTTATACGCAGTCCGTGGGATAAATACCCATAGCAGTTCGGCGGTGAGCTTTGGCATTTCAATGTACTTCCCTCGCTTGCTCTATGAATTTCCGGATATAATGCTCCTGCAGGTCAAGTCCGGCCATTTTTTGTGGAGTTCGTTTTGCTCGGATTCATAGTCTGATTCAAGCCGATCGTAGCGCTCCGGTGTGACTTTGCCAACCACTCTGTCCTCATACAGACAGCGGATCGTATTTGTCGATCTGAGCGATCCGGGCTTCAGACTGCTTTCGCTCCTGCTCTGCGGATTTACCGAATTTCCCCGTCTCGGCTCTGACGTTCTGTGCTGTCATTTCATAGAACTCATCGGCATTTTCCCTCGCGTATGCAGTCATCTCTTTGAGGTTTTCAAGAACGATTCTGTCGAGAACACTCTCGCGAATGTAGTTCGATGTACAATCGGTTTTTTGATATGATAGTCTTCGCACATAAAGTTGTTCAGTTCGGGTTTCGTTGTTTTCGCTCTGTGAAGATAGAGCCTTGAGCCACACTCTCCGCAGTAAAGAATGCCCGCGTATTTGTCAATTTTGCCCTGCTTGTCGGGACGTTTTCTTCACTCAAAGTGTTCTGAACAAGGTCAAAGATTTTGCGGTCGATGATGTCCTCGTGAGTGTCGGGGGATATCAGGACATTCTACGGTGCATTCTTAATACGCTTTTTCAGCTTGTTGGATTTTGAGAACGTCCTGAAGTTGACCGTGTCGCCGCAGTATAATTGGTTTGACAAAATCCCTCGAACGGATTTTTGCGTCCAGTGGTAAGGACAATTGAGGTCAGGCTATCCCGAACGATTGCCCGTCTTTTGGACCGCATAAACGTTTGGCGCGAGGATTTTTTCGCTTGTGAGCATATCGTAGATTTTCATAAATTCCGAGCCCGCTTGCATAGGATTCAAAAATTCGTCTGACGATCGGAGCGGTTTCAGAATCGGAAAAGATCTGCTTCGAATTGGCGGTGTCTTTCATATAGCCGTATGGAATCGTTGTACCGACGCGTTCTCCGCGCTCACCTTTTGTAATTCGGCGTGTTCAACATGCATGATAAAAAACAGATAATATTAGACGCAATTAATGTACAGATTTTACAATATTTGTTTCAAACGTTATAATAATTATAAAGGTTTGATACAAACGTATTATACCATACTATAACCAAAAAAGGGGGGTGAAAATGTCTGTAAAAAATTGTGAAACCGCAAGGTTTACCAAGATAATAAAGCAGGTACTAGACGAACAGGAATGCTCTCAGTCGTGGTTGGCAAGGAAATGTGGGCTTACTTCAGCGGCCATGAACAGAATAGTACAGGGTAAAGCTATTCCAAATGTTTTTACGCTTTATTCAATTTCAAACGCAATCGGTGTTGATTTTACGGATTTTGAACTCTCCCTTGTTGGCGATGATGAGCGTTGACATGGTTTAGTGTAAAAGAAGTCGCTCTCTTGATGAGAGTATAATCATCGAGATATATCTCGCGTTCAAGCTGCATCCGCTTACAAAAGCTATTGAGGGAATAATCAAGGACATCGGCAAGTTTTTCGGATTTATAAAAGGTAATAATGATATTTCCGCGGACGGCATTGCTGACGCGCTTATGGATATTTTAGACACGATTATCGCTTACAAGACCGTAAAGGGTGGCGTGGGCGGTGTAAATGCTCTCTCAAAGGGATTTAACAGATTAATCGGCGTTATTACAGCGCGCCCGACCGCGGTTGCTATCGCGGGAATCACGGCGTTGGCAATTGGAATTCTGGCGCTGAATGATGAAATGCAGCACCAGAATATTGCTTCATATTTTGGTGCTATTTCCATATCGCTTGATGAAGCCATCACCTTTGATGTGTTTGTCGACGCCGAGGAGACGAGCGAATGCTACGTCATAAGCGGCTCCGCCTTTGCTGAGGTTTCCGCCCGCGATCCAAAGATAAAAATATTCGCGCTTGAAACGGCGGTGAGTCGTTTTTCGGATGTAATGTGGGTCATGCAGCAGATCCTCTTTATGAGCATGGACAAACGGCTTGCTATCTTTCTCACGGACGAAATCGCAAGAACGAAATCGGATACCGTGACACTGACTCACGAGCAGATCGCCCGTTATATGGGTTCCGCTCGCGAGGTCGTATCAAGAATGCTGAAATATTTTGCCGCCGAGGGCATTGTCGAGGTCTTCAGGGGCGGCATAAGGATACTCGATAAAGAGCGGCTGCGAAGGTTAGCCCTCTAGCATGGAGAGTATCTGCGCTTTCGGTCTTGCTCCGGCCGACTGACCGACGACCTTGCCGTTCTTCATAACCGCAAGCGTAGGGATACTTGTCACGCCGAACGACTGTGCCAGTTCCGGCTCCTCGCTTACGTTGATTTTTCCGACAAGATACTGCGGATTTTCCTCGGCGATTTCGTCCACCAGCGGCGACATCATGCGGCACGGTCCGCACCAGTCGGCGTAGAAATCAAGAAGAACAGGCTTCTCGCTTTTCATTATTTCGTTCTCGAAATTGCTTTTGTTGATTTTTAAGACTGGCATTTCAAAATCTCCTTTTCTTTATTCTGTGATTATTATAACCGATTATTTGATTGTATTCTGTGACTATGTCACATTCAATCTTTTGGCAATTCGACTTAGTTCTTTCTTCCGTTTTTTGTCCGATATAGCAATTGTGCCGTCGTTCCCATCGTGTAATGGACATACCATGAACATATATTGCCCTTGTCATGCCAAATAAGTGATTTTTTCGTCAAATAAGTGATTTTTATTGAAAATTTGCCGTGGATTTGCTAAAATATATAAATAAACAAAAGTAAACCGTGGGGCGACGGATATGCCAAAGCGCGCTAATATATTAGGAATAGTAGGTCTTGTCTGCCCCTTAAAGGATTTTTCAAGCCCACTGCGCCGAGGTGTTTCGGAGCAGCGGGTTTTGCTGCCTGAAAATGAAAGAAGGGGTTAAATCATGAAAAAGTCATTCAAAAGGGTTTCCGCGGCGGTCATTGCGTTGGCAGTTGTGCTGACCGCGTTCGTGTTTGACATGCCGCGAATGATAGCCGCGGCGGCGACAGGTCATACGGATCACAAGGTTTGCGGCGACGCTAGCTGTACCGAACACAGCGATATAACCGATTGGAGGGAGATAAATGACGCGTCCGGCTTCGCCGGTATAACGTCGGGCAATTATTATCTTAATGCTGATGTTACCCTCGACGACCAAGTAACGATTAACACCGGCGTTGATATTACCCTATGCCTGAACGACCATACGGTCACGGCGGCGAGCGGTAAGGGTATTTTTAAAGTTGACGGCGGCTCCCTCACTCTTTGCGACTGCAAGGGAAACGGTAAGCTGACGGGAGGCAATGTCGGCAACGAAGCAGGCGGCGGCGTATCCGTTATTCATAGCGGAACGTTCATAATGTATAGCGGCACGATTTCCGGCAATACATCAACCGGCTCATATTCTACCAGCGGTGGCGGCGGCGTATATGTTTTAACGGGAACATTTACAATGAACGGCGGCGCGATTTCCGGCAACACTGCCGCCAAAAACGGCGGCGGCGTATATTTTAAAGACGGAACATTCACAATGAACGGCGGAGAAATTTCCGGAAATACAGCCGACAACAGCGGTGGCGTGTATGTTGCAGGCTCCGGCTCTCCCACCGGATATTTCATAATGAACGGCGGCACGATTTCCGGCAATAAATCAACAAACAGTTATGCTCCCGGCGGTGTATATGTTTACGGTGGCGCAGAATTCACAATGAACAACGGCGTCATTTCCGACAATACCTCTGCCGGAACTGGCGGAGGTGTATATGTTTACGGATCATTCACAATGAACGACGGTACAATTTCCGGAAATACCGCCGTCATGGGCGGTGGTGTATATATTTATAATAAAACATTCACAATGACCGGCGGTACGATTTCCGGCAATACCGCTAAAAACGGCGGTGGCGTATGTGTTACTAACGGAAAATTCGCAATGACCGGCGGCACGATTTCCGGAAATACCGCCGACACAAACGGCGGCGGCGTATATGTTGCCTACACGTCAACTCTTAACGGGAAGGTTGTCATAACCGGAAATAAAAAATCCGACGAAACCACGGATAATCTGTGTCTTTACAATAGTAAAACCCTCACCATAGGAGAAAGCTTTTCAACCGATTCCCCGATAGGCGTTAATACCACAAAAACGCCCACCGGCTGTTCGACGGGCTTGGTCGCAGTAACGGGAACGGTCAGCACCGATATAAGCGACAGCTTTACGGCGGACATATCGGGACAAAGAATTGTTTATAAGAATAGCACGGTGCAACTGGCGTTAGAGCATACTTACAGCGATAATTGGTCGTCGGACATCACAAATCATTGGCGCAAGTGCACCGGCTGCAGCGATAAAGCGGATACCGCCGAGCACACTTTCGAGCAAAAAACGAGCGCCACACAGCACTGGCAGGGCTGCTCTGTCTGCGGCTATAAGAAAAGTGCAGCAAATCACAGCTGGAGTGCTTGGACAATGACAACAGATCCTACTCTTGCAGCAGCGGGCACGGCGGAGCGCGTCTGCGACTGCGGCGAAAAGCAGACAAAATCGGACATTCCCGCACTGACTGATACGACCGTATGGACAAAAGACGATACGCAGCACGTTGACCCGACCGAGGAAGCTACGGGTAAGGATGTTTACACAAGCGAGTATGGCGAGGTAACCGTTACGCTCGACAGGCTTCCGCACACGCTTGTTCATGTTGATGAAACTCCCGCGACGGAAACCACAACGGGCACTAAGGAGCATTGGCACTGCAGCGGCTGCGGCAAGGATTTCGCGGACGAGAACGGCACGACCGAAATAACCGACCTTACAATACCCGTTATCGAACATACGCACACACTCATTTACGTTCCCGAGGTTCCCGCAACGGAGACCACAACGGGCACTAAGGAGCACTGGCACTGCGACGGCTGCAACAAGGACTTCGCGGACGAGAACGGCACGACCGAAATAACCGATCTTACCATACCCGTTATCGAACATACGCACACACTCATTTACGTTCCCGAGGTTCCCGCAACGGAGACCACAACGGGCACTAAGGAGCACTGGCACTGCGACGGCTGCAACAAGGACTTCGCGGACGAGAACGGCACGACCGAAATAACCGATCTTACCATACCCGTTATCGAACATACGCACACACTCATTTACGTTCCCGAGGTTCCCGCAACGGAGACCACAACGGGCACTAAGGAGCACTGGCACTGCGACGGCTGCAACAAGGACTTCGCGGACGAGAACGGCACGACCGAAATAACCGATCTTACCATACCCGTTATCGAACATACGCACACACTCATTTACGTTCCCGAGGTTCCCGCAACGGAGACCACAACGGGCACTAAGGAGCACTGGCACTGCGACGGCTGCAACAAGGATTTCGCAGACGAGAACGGCACAAAAGAAGTAACCGCCGATGATCTGAAAATAGGTAAGATCGAAACGGAGGTTCAAGCTCCTATGAATGTCGAGATTGCCACACCCACAGAGGAACTTATAAAGGCGGCATTGACCGAAGACGAACAGAAAAAAGTTGACGAAGGCGAATATATCAAGATAATTCTGAAGGTTGATGACGCGACAAATACCGTGCCGGCATCGGATAAAACGGCGGTTACGGGCAAGCTAGGCGAACTGACGAATTATAAGCTCGGGCAGTATCTTGACATTACTCTGCTTAAAAAAATCGGTGAACAGGAGCAGAAAATATCCTCAACGAACGCTCTGATAAGGATAACATTCGAGATACCGCAAGGACTTCGCGGAAAGAGCGCCTATTCGGTAATACGCGTTCACGACAGCACAACGGAAATGCTTCCCGATTTGGATAACGCTCCCAACACCGTGACTATTGAGACCGATAAATTCTCAACCTACGCGCTGGTATACCAAGAAAAATCCGAGCCTTCAATACCGAGTACAAGCGACACCTCAAGTGACACATCCGATAATACGTCCGACAACACTTCAAGCGACATTTCGGACAGCACGTCGAGTGACACATCGAGTAATACTTCCAACAATACTTCGAGCAACACCTCAGACAACACGTCAGGTGACGTTTCCGGCAGCACGTCCGAGTCTTCCGATGTTCCCTCCGATGAAAGCTCAAGCGGCGGCGAGAGCAGTTACGTGCCAAGCGAAAGCAGCAAGCCAAACAACAACGATAATCCCGCAACGGGCATAGCGGTTTCGTTTATTCCGCTAGCCGCGATATTGTCGGGCGTGATCGTTTTGGTCAACCGTAAAAAGAAATAAACGTTACTCGCTGTTTTGGGGAACGCCATGCCGACGGAATCCAAATGAGTACTCAATAATAATCGCAGCGCTGACGGGATAATTTGTTCCGTCAGCGCTTTATGTTTCAAAAATCGAACAACATAAAACAAAGAAAAGTCGCATGAAAAATCGGGTTGTGTCACGACAGTGAATTTATTTTAAGTCCCTTTTAGGGGCTTTTTTAGTTTGATAAGAGGTTGCTGTATGAAGAAGATTTTGATTATTCAAGGCGGCGGACGACCAAATGGAAATACCGCTTAGCTTGTAAAATCATTTACTCAAGGAGCCGAGAACGCGGGGCATACGATTGAAATTATATCGTTTATCAAGAACGAGGTCAAGGGATGCCTTGGCTGCAACGCATGCCGATACGGAATACCATGTGTTCAAAAGGATGGTTTTAATGATATGGTTCCGAAAATCATGGATACTGATTTACTCGTGTTCGTTTCCCCCTCTTTATTTCTGGACGATATCATCTCGTATAGAGGCTTTTATCGAAAGGCTTTACTGTATTGCTAAGAAAGATGATAACCCGCCGTTGGGACGTTATGAAAAGTATCCCAAAAAGTACTGCGCGCTGCTTATGACAGCAGCAGACAACTTCTTTTGGACATTTGAACAGGCTGTGTCGTACTACAAATACACTTTGATAAACTATATCGGTTTTAATGACAAAGGTATGCTTCTGGCAGGAGGCTGCGGCAATACGAACGGCAACAAGACCGAGCATCTGTCCGCCGTATACAAATTTGGGAGGGAGATATACGGCGAATGAAACTTCTTCCATAGAGCGATGTGTGAATAACTCAATGGTTTTGGCGGTGGATAGTCAAAATTTATACGGCTTTTTAATAAAGCACTTGACAAACCAAAAGTATTGTGATATAAAATATTATATATTCAGTGGGAGACTGCTGAATGTTAATACGCAGATGTGTGCATTAATTTTGTTGACTCTGTAATTGGCAGACATGCTAGTTTTGGTTAGTGTCACGCTAGGTGATTCATTTAAATCTGCTCTTTCGGTTGGCTTGAACCGAAAAAATCAAGCAAAGTTATATATGAGAGTGTGTTGGAACTGGCAGGCGAGCTGGCTTCAGGCGGCGTTGCGATAGGGTGTTTATAAAGCAGTGAGTCCTTTAGTTGGCTTTTATTATTTTGCTTCTAAATAACCTATGAATGATGACATAAAGAAGGATAACAATATGGAGAGAGTCTTACCGGAGTGTTTTTTTATTTGTTCCCGGGTGGAATAATCATATAGATTTTAATCAAGAGTCTGAATTGTTGCTTAATGTGCTCGATAGCGCAAAAAAATAAAATGATGTACAAACATACATGAAAAACAATAAGAAATGGTTTATACCAGCTTCAATATTTGAAGATTGTGATTTCGGACATCATGAAGCCTATAACGTTCCGGAACAAGCGTTGGGCAGCGAATATCGGGTTGATTATATGCTGCTTGGAAAGAACTCGGCCGGATATCATATTGTTTTGGTAGAGTTTGAAGATGTTAATGTTCATTTTTAGTTGAAAAATTTAAACACGGAATCTAAAGAGGTTAGAAATGGTTTGACTCAAATTAAAGATTGGCAGTGTTGGGTTGAAAGTAATAAAAATTATTTTTTTCGCAGTTGTGGCGTATCTGAACTAGCAAACAGTATACCGTCATGGATGATTCAATATTGTTTAGTTGTAAGCCGTCGAAAAAATATGGATGAAGACGCAAATTTGTTACGGAGCACGATTATTCACAACTATTGTGGGTTAAAAATTATTTATTTGGAGGAAATGCTTAATGGAATAAAAAGAAATGCTTTTCAATCACCTTTTCCCGCTTGATTCTCGCCCCCTTTTAGGAGAGTTTATTTCTAACCAATTGATTCCTGACAAATGTGCCATGCTGATTTTTGATAATGGTATTAACAAAATGTCTTGTAATTTTGGTTCGTTTGATTCGAAATTTGAAATACTAACAATTTCTGAAAATAGATCCTTCTCATTTTTGACGCCCGAAAATGCACGAATATCCTTAATGAACCAAGGCGAATGTCTTGTGGAATATAGCTGTTGTTTAGAATTAGACACGCAGATTGTGAGCTATTTAGCAAGATTATTGTCGGGGAAAGAACTTCAAAATGACATAAAAACGGGTATGAATACTCTTGTTAAGCTATTAAAGCAGACTCAATACGATTATTCCTGCTTCCCTTATTCGTTTGAAAACAGCATTAAAATTGAAACCAACAAGAGCGAAATGTTTGATACACTTTTATATTTTGAATTGTTTAAAAATAATGTTCATATTGATTCAGAAAATCATGTCTTGAAAGAGACAATCCTTTCGGAATATTCCGAATTGGCAAAGAAAGACGTGGATAGCTGTTCAGAAGTGGCAAATAGTGAGGAGTGCGGTTATTTATACGATATTTATAAAACGATATATTGTATGCTGCTGGAAACAATTATAATTGAATTTTCATCTAAAAGCAGTCTGGAGAAGAAATTGATATCGCTTTTTGATTTTATAAATAACAAATTAGGGGCGTATCTTGAGAGGGAAATTGCTGTTTGTTACGGATATTTAAAGAAAGTGCACGATATTCGGGATGTTTTCTTTAAAAATGCACAAAAAAATTCTCACAAACTTCTTGCGAATTTAAGGGGAATGGCATGGGATCTTACACACATTAGAATGTTAGAGTATCTAACTGCTGTTGATATATCCATGATGAATTCACTGTTTTTTCATTATTTGGTTTCGTTTGATAAGGGACTGAGAATAGTTTTGAAATATTATCCGGTTGACAGGATTTTATTCTATAAAACGACGACGTATGTAAAATTTAAATATCCGATATATGATTTTATTAAAGAAATTGATATAAAGTCAAATTTGTCTGAAAACATTGAATCTAGGCGAGCATTATTAACAAATATTAACTTGGACAAATTGATTGAAACGCTCGAACAGCAATTGCTTGACTTGCAGAACTCGCCTTGAGCCTTATACATATCGTTCTGGGTCAACTACGAAATTTTCTATTAAACTCTGACAGTTTTAAAGGCAATGGGGGTGCGTTTGTACTGTGACTATGTTACGAGCAGACCTCTCTCAGGTAAAGAAGGCAGTGCATGCGTCTTTGTGTATAAACGCGCAAAGTCGATGTGCAAAGAAACGTTTTTTATATTAGTCCGATATATGAATGTTATTGCGCCTTTTTAGTTTTTAACTAAAATTTGTGCATTTTTTTAAAAAAGGGCATGTCAAATTCGAAGCGTTGTGGTACAATACTATATTATTCGGCGGTAAGCCGCCGGACTTTATACGCAGATGTGACGGAATTGGCAGACGCGCTAGCTTTAGGCGGTGTTACGCGGCAGGTTTTTTATCTTGATTGGATTGGGTTTTTCTGATTTGAAATAGAACTTGCAGGGGTTTCTCGGGGATTTCAGCCGAGCAAAAAATCTGAAATCTATATACACAGGTGTGGCGAAATTGGCAGACGAGACGGCTTTGGTTGGCGCCGCGACAGTGTATAAATTGGTTAGTCCCTTTAGGGGCTATTTTGATATCTAAATGATTTTTTCGGATTAGAGACATATCGGAAATGAATCTGTTCAATGTTATAAACAATAACTTTTTTAATCCTCTTTCGGGCGAAAGCAATAACAGAATTTACTCTGATGTTCTGCTGAAGATATACGACTTATTTGAGAATTAGGTATCGTACAAGCTTTCGCGAACGGCGATCAAGGATACGGTTCTGGGGTATTTGTGCGACGAACATATCGATCCCGCCAAGGAATATAAAACTACGGATAATTACGCAAGCGCAATACTTCGGAAATTTGCAGACTTCGGTTGGGTCGAAGAGGAAACAGACAGCACAACATACGAACGGCAAATTACCATGCCAGACAACGGAATTGCTCTGGCGGAATTCTTGCAAAGGCTTATAAAACCTCCGAAAGAAGAATATTCGTCCTATATTTTTGTGATTTACAATTTGCTTAAAAATCATGAGCAATGGGAAAACGATCCATATGTTTTTGCGCTAAAGGAGGTATACAAAAACGCAAAACGCCTTGCAAATTCCTTGAAAAAATTATCTACATCAATTCGCTCAATAATCGAAAAAAACGGTAAAAAAGGAGACGCTTCAAAGCCTAACTGAAAATCTTATTTCTTATTGCGACGGTGATTTTATTAAGGAATATTCCCGCTTGGTAAAACAACAGAACTTTCACATTTACAGAACTAAAAATACAAGCTATGCTGGTTGATCTTAAAAGCGACAAATATTACGAGAGTATCGTGGCGGGATGTTATTATGAAGAAAATCTTTTTGATGAATACGACGCTGTTGATACAGTTGATAAAATGTTTGCTGCAACGCTGAGATTTTTGTTGGATGATTTTGATAAAATAATGCGCGACATTAAGCATAAAATAAATGTTTATTTAACGCTTGTAATCGGGAGGGCGCGTTTTTTGCTTAACCATGACGAAGATATGGGAGGATATGTCGAACAGACCTTGAAGTTTTTGATTGAAGAATTCCATGAGACAGATCCCGATACTTATCTCATTAACGACGCGAAGAGTCTGTTTAATATATACACACAAACTTATATTGATAAAAAATCACTTTCCTTTTCAAAGTCGAGACACACAATAGAACGAGCCGAAGCTACGGAAGATGTTCAGCTTTCAGAAGACGATATACGACAGGCGCGTGAAAAACAGCTCAAAGATGAACTTGATGCAAAGGGGCTTATAAGAACCGCAAAGCACGGTCAAGTAATTGAACGTATTTTTGCGGTTTCAGAAAATATGTCATATTACAATGAACTCACCGGAACTGTGAATAAGCGGGAGGAACTTAGGCGCGCCGAGAGTATTTTACGCAGATTTACAGGTCGAAGCCCAGCGTTTGATAAGATGTACTTGGAGCAGCTTGAACGCATTGGGAATTTCAAGATGCAAAATATAGCCCTCAATAATGAAAAATTAGAGCGGCTTTTGAGCTGCTTGGATTTTATTGTTAACAATAAGGATGAGATCCTTGAGCGCGAAATGTCAATCGAGCTTTTCGGTGATAGTAAATTCTTTGAAAAAGGACTGAAATCCAAGGTATGTTCGCTGCTTGAGAAATATTGTTCGGCAGGGTTGGATGATTCTCTGAATGACGATAAAAGCCTAAAAAGAGAAAAAATACTTTCCGATTTTATGATCGTTAAAAATCCGACGTATTTTTACTTTAAGGGAAACGGACAAATCATTTTTGAAGACGCAACAAAATCCGATCTTTCATATCGCCGTCCTATCGCGCTAAGTTCAGATTCGATAAAAGATATTGCGTTCATAACCACATCGTGCGCAGCGGTTATGACGATCGAATCAACCGTATATGTTCCGAGAATATGTTTTGTCTGTTTCTCAGCAGTTATAACAACTCCTCAAAAACCAAGTTTCTGAAGAAGATGTTCGTTGACAACGCACAAAGGAAATGGTTTCATTTCGTAGATATAGATCCCGATGGATTGATTTTACATAATCTGCAGATCAAAACAGGGATCGATTTTAAGCCTTACAGTATGGGAATTACGGAGCTTAACACTTTTAAAAGATATTGTAAACCTCTTGAACCAAACGACATCGTTAAAGCAAGGTCTATGGCGGCTAACCGATTGTTTTCGGATATCGTGCAGTTTATGCTTGACAACAATTGTAAACTGGAGCAGAAAATAATCAGTCGGAAAAACAAGGGGAAAGTTTGGATTTAAAATTCACAGTCAATGCTGTGCCTTAATAATGCGTAACAAAGGCTTTATGGTTAGCGTTGCTGATTTGGAGATGAATATTTAGATCTGAGTCTAGCTTATGACAGTGGCAGACAACCTCTTCCGGAGATTTGAACAGGCTGTGTCGCACTACAAATTTATTTTGATAAACTATATCGGTTTTAACGGCAAAGGTATGCTTCCAGCAAGAGGCTGCGGCGATACGAACGACAAATCTCAGATCAACAAGACCGAGCATCTGGCTGTCGCATACAAATTCGAGAGGGAGATATACGGCAAATGAAATCTCTCCCGCGGAGCTGCGCGTGAACAATTCAAAAGTTTTGGCGGTATATATTCAAAAAATATATATCTTTTCTAAAAAAAGTACTTGACAAACCTAAAGCATTGTGATATAATAATATATGTTCAGTGAGAGTTCACTGAACATATATTATGCAGATGTGGCGGAATTGGCGGACGCGTTAGTTTCGGGCAACGCTACGACAGGTTTTTATTTTATTGATACGTTTTTTCGTTTTGATGTAAAATCCGCAAGGGTTTCTCGGGGATTTCAGCTGAGTAAAAAATCTGAAATCTATATACGCGGGTGTGTTGGAACTGGCAGACGAGCTGGCTTCAGGTGCCAGTGTCCGCAAGGACGTGTGGGTTCAAATCCCACCACCCGCACCAACTAAATGTTACCAAAAAGATATTATGCCCACAAACGGCTGTACAAAGCCATTTGTGGGCATAAATCTTGCGAAAAACAGGATTCACGATCCACAGATATTTTCGACACGAAAGTGGACTTGAACCCTCCCCTATATAATTTTCTTGGTTGAAATTGGATATTTTGACGAAAAGCCCTGTGAATGATTTCTCAATTACGAGGAATCAATCACAGGGCTTTTTTGTTACGCAGGGTTGTTACCAAAAAGATGTAGACGGGATTTGAACCCTTTGGCAACAAAATTTTTGCAGTTTAATTTCGTGCACGGGTTGTCGCAAGCGACAACACTAGCACATATTATAAATATCACAAGCATGGGCGCCTGTAAGTTGCTTTTCTATTTATGGAAAGCGATTTACGGGCGCCCTTTTTTGTTTTCCGGCGTAATTCGGAAATATAATCGCTCATCAAGCCGTTACGGGCTTGAAATAAAATACGGAGGTAACACAATGAGCAACGAAAACAAGCAGACCAAACCTGCCAGCCGGGTTCCGGTCGACTGCCCGCTGATCGGGCAGAATGGCAATATCTATAACCTAGTCGGGATCGCGGCAAAAACCTTGAAAAGAAACGGCTTATCAGCCGAAGCGTCCGAGATGACGGAAAAGGTCTTCGGCAGCGGCAGCTACGATGAGGCGCTCGGTATCATCGGCGAGTACGTCAATATAACATCGGTCGATGAACCCGATGAGGATATTGATTTGAGGATGGGATAACGGAGGTACAAATGATCAAAGCAACAATTCAGAACTTTCCTTACTGCACTGAGATGGTATTCCCCTGCACGGAAACGGAGCTGTCGAAAAAGCTCGGCGAGCTTGGCATGAATCCGGAGCATCTTGCGCCGATGGCAACGGTAATCGGGATCGAACCTTCCGAGCTGTCGGTATTGGAGGACTGCGACATCAACCTTGACGCGCTCAACTATCTCGGCAAACGGCTTGACGGAATGGATGAAAGTGAATATAAGCAGTTCCTTGCGGCGCTGAGCTGCCCCAAAATCAGCGAGGGGTGGGGCTTGAAAAACATTATCAATCTTACGGATAACCTCGCACGTTTTACGCTGATAGAAGATACGGACGATTTGAAGCGTATCGGACGAATCCATATGCTCAATGTCCGCGGAGCGCTTTCCGAGTCCGAATACAAAAATAGTGAATGGCTCGCTGACGAGGGCATGAAACTGTTGGAATCGGACAAAGGGATAGATACCGAGTACGGGAAGATTTTTGTTAATGAGGAAATTTCGTTTGAGGAAAACTTCAACGGAACCACGCTCCCGCCGTATCTTTACAACGGCTCGCCCGTAACGGTGGACATCGAATACATGGGAGCGACCGAAATGGTCGAGCTGCCGTGCGAGGATTTATCGATCAAAAAAGCCGTATTCAGACTCGGAGCGGACAGCGTCGGTGACTGTAAAATCGAGATTTCGACGTTTACCGACTTGCCGGACGATTTGCGCGATAAGGTTATGGCGATTGAAAAAAATAAGGAAATTTTCGGGCTGAACGAACTGCTGAAAACCGTTGATTTCAGCGTGAAACAAGAGAAGCCCGAGAGCATTTTTAAACAGGAGATCGCGCGTAAGCTGAGCGAGGAAGGATATAATTTCTCGTTTAAAAACGGCGAATTTTCAGTAATCTCGGACGGCGATGTGATTAAAATTCGTGATAATGACGTTCTGTACAGCGAGGGCGCTTTTTCTCAAAGCGGCAAGGATAAGTTTTACGCGCTTTACCACTTAAATCGCGAGGTGCTCGATTACTGTACCGCTTACGAAAAAGCCGCGCCGCTGAAAGCTGAGGGCTTGTCGGGATACTATCGCTGCCTCGCGGAATTTAATAGCACGGTGCTTGCGGCAAAGCATACCGAGTACGGTTTTGAGTTTGTCACTTGGGGCAGAACTTATGACGGAAAATCCCTTTGGCACGGAAATTACTATACCGATTATGGCGCAGCAAAAGAGAACTTTGCGGTACGGTCGGGGCTGGTGGATAAGGATAAAATGTTTAGTATGGAAGAACTTGAACAACTCGAAAAGTGCGTGAATTTCACGATGAGGCATAACGGCGATTTGAAGTTTGACGACTGCGAAATCCTCAAAAAAATAAGCGAAAAAATATCCGAAAATATTCCGGAACAGCAGCAGAGCGACGAGCCGGAAATGTCGATGTAGGAGGTATCAAAATGAATATTTTTGAAAAGGAAATTATGCGCAGGGTCAAGGAATTTGATTGCAGTGCGGTTTATCGGGAGCACGACAATGGCGTTTCCGTGATTTTTGACGGCGAAATTGTTGCGGAAATTCGTGATAAAAAAATCGAAAAAATTGCGGAACTCGGCGAACAGGAAAGTGAGATTTTTCTCCATATTCGGCGGCTTTGTGCGAACGTTTCAAATTATTGCACCTCTTACGAAAAAGGCGAGCTGATGTTGTATAATAAAACTTGACACAATCCATGTAATAGAATTATAATGAAAA
>CANDVA010000006.1 GCA_947389015.1 uncultured Clostridia bacterium
AATTTCACTTGGATATATACGCCACACGCGCTCCTCGTTCGTTTACCAACTTTGATCGAAATGTTGAGAAGCCGTTCATCTGTGTGGTCGCCTTGCTAACATAAATTCCGATTTACATCATATCCTCTTAACCAAAAACTCCAGAATATCATTGATTACCTCGTCGCGGTTAAGCTCGAAAAGCAGTTCGTGACGCGCTTCTCTATAAATGCGGAGATTTACGTCGCAACCATGTTCGAGATATTTCGCTACCGCACTGCGAACTCCGTTCCCGTACTCGCCGATAGGATCCATTCCGCCGCTCAGAAACAACATCGGCAGATCTGTCGGAGTGTTCTCAATGACCGGCTCGCTGTTCGCGCACATCAGCGCGTTCAGCAGATCGCGGTAGGCTGCTATCGTAAATGTGAAATTGCACTTCGGGTCGGCGCAATACTTGTCGACATTCGCGTCGTCGCGCGACAGCCAGTCGTTGGGCGTGCGGCGATTCTCCGTGCGCAGATTGAACATACCGAAAACGACCTTTGTGCCGAATTTGTGGCGGTACAGATCGCCGTGATTATGCGCTATCAGATCCATTGCGCGTCGCAGAGGCGCGGAACCCGTAATGCCGCCGGCCGTGCCCATGATGATCGCGCCGTTCCAGCGGTCGCCGCCCGAAAGTACTTTGTATTTACCGCAGTACGAGCAAACCGCGTCATCTGAGTTGTCGCAGCTGCCGCAATTGTCGTTGGGCATTGTCACGCTGCAATACTTCGACAGATAAATTCTCGCCATAAAGCTGCCCATACTATGTCCCATAAGGAAATGCGGAATATTCGGGAACTTTTTTTCAAGTATCGTTTTCATGCGGTGCAGATCGCGTACCGTATTCACATAGCCGCGCTCCTGACCGAAGTATCCCAGCATATTCTCGTCCGTTATCGAGCTGCCGTGACCGATATGATCGTTGCCCGCAAAAGCGATATCGTTGTCGCAGAGGAACCTCGCAAAATCCTCGTAGCGCTCGATATACTCGCACATACCATGCGACAGCATAAGCAGCGCCTTGGGTTTCTCGGGAGTGTAGATATAGAAATGTATATCGCAAAGCCCGCCTGCGCTCGGAAAAGTGCCTGTTATTTTCTTCATAAAAAATCTCCTTTTCGTAATATTTTATAGTTTGATAACCTAAAGTTATTATTCGCTTTTTTTCGTGGATTTATCGGAGCATAGATACATTTTCCAGTTTGTGGAATATCTGTCCGCAAAACGCACCGAAGCGATCTCCGAAAACGATATCTTTATCTTGTGCTGCCATACGCCGAATGCGTCGAAGTGCTTAAACGTTACCGCCTTTTTGCCGACCTTTACAATCTTTCCGATATGATAATCGTCGTTATACTGATTTTGTATAATAACGTAAAAGTCCGTTCCGGCAAGCGACTCGAAAACCGTCCGCCACGACGTAAGGTCGATTTTCGGTGCTTCAACGTCGTCAAGTAGCCCGAGACGTCGATTTATCTTAATGCACCCGTCATCCTTAACCTCGATCTTTTCGATATCGGACAGTCTGTTTATCTCAAAGCCGTCAAGTATAAAATCGTCCTCTATTGCGCCGAAAAACAGTTTATCGGAATAATCGAGAATGTAGAAATAACGGTAAAAATCATTGTACTTGAACCAACAGCGGCAGAAATCATAGGTGCCGCACGTTTTTCGGAGTATTTTCATCTTTTTTGACTTTTTCACGCCGACCTCCTACAACTTCCGTTCAAGCTGACAGTCAAACGGCTCCGCTTTGACGTGCTCCGCATTGTAAACTTCGGCGTCGACGCAGCCCATCGCCTTGTAGAACGCCTGACTTTCCACAGCCGAATGCGCCGAGATATACAGCTTTTTCGCGCCGTGCTCACGCGCCCAGTCGCACGCCGTCGTGAAAAGCGCGCGCCCTATGCCCTTGCCGCGCATATCCTCCGAAACGTGTATGCTCGACAAGTCAAGGTACTTCTGTTCGCCGCCGAACAATTGCGGCTCGACCGACGCAAAGCCCTTTAGCACGCCGCCGTCGAACGCTCCGTATACAACGCCGCCGCTTGTAACAGTGTTTCGCAGACACTTTACCAGAAAAGCATAGTCCTCCTCGCTCCAGTCGTCGATAAACGGATCGCTTTTTATCACCCATTCGCCGTCAACGCGCCGCCGGCAGTCCGTAACGACCTGTCGTCGAATAAATCCAGAAAATAACTCTCTGTTAATTTCGCATAATTTTAACTCTCTGTATTCCGCCATAGCGTCAATACTGCGGGTTTATCTCGACACCCCAGCCCTCCAATTTTTTAAGAAGCTCCTCGGGAGGATCAATATACATATTAAATGTAATGCCCTCAAGATTCGGGAACTGCTTTATCTCACGCTCGCTTATATCGGTTATCGCGAACATTGCGCCGTCGTCGTATTTCTCCCAGTCGAGCCACTGTGGATTGATGTTGCCGTAAACGCTCATTTCCTCGCCAGTGTACAGATAACGTATTTTCGGCGCAAGTGAACGCGGTATTTTCAACTCCGTGAAAAATTTCGTCCCGCGCTCGATATATTCCTCCAGCCGCCTTAACGACTCCTCCTCGGATACGGTCATATAGTCCGCTTTGTACCGCTCAAAAAACTCGTCCAAGGCATTGTACGGCTCGCCAAGGAGCTTCAGCTCGTACATAAGCACCTCAATGACCGTCAGCTTGAACGGCAGATTATCGAATACCAGAAACTCACTTTCCATTGTCAAATCCTCCGTTGACTGCTTCAAGGCGATAAATAGGCTGTCCGAGGTCGCTGAAGCGCTTTTCGTATTCCGTAACTATGTTTTCCTCAAATCCGCTGTTATGTAAATCCAGCGAAACATTTTTCATCGGAAATCCGCATTGCGAAAACTGTTCTATTGAAAACTCAAAGAAGTGCATATTGTCGGTTTTCTGATGAATTTCCGCGCCGTCCTTCAGCACACGACGGTATATTTCGAGAAACCGCGCGTGAGTCAACCGATGATTGGCGTACTGCTTTTTCGGGAACGGACAGCTGAAATTAAGAAACAGCATATCAACGGTGTGCTCGCGGAACATATGGTCCAAATATTCCGCCTGTCCCATACAGAAGCGCAGATTGGGCAGCCGCAGCTCCATTTCCGCCTCCGCGCCCGTGACCAGAACGTTCGGCGTTTTCTCTACCGCAATAAGGTTTACATCGGGATTGCGCCTGGCGAACTCCACCGCGAACCCGCCCTTTCCGCAGCCTATCTCCAGATAGAGCGGATTGGAGTTGCCAAACGTTTTCTCGGAGCTTACGAAATACTCCTCCGAAAGCGGATCGTTCGCGTGCTCGTTCTGACACTGCATATAAAGCAAAACCGGAGCGCACGCGGCTAGTCGCTCATCAAGATTTTTCTTTCTTCTCATCCTCATAATTGCATATCCTCTCAATAACATGAAAATCAGCGTTTTTTCGGCTTTTTCATTCTGAATACGAATATCTTACTTAATATATAATTCAATATCAGCACGATAACATTCGAGAAGACCTTAGCGCAGAACTCGTAAATAACGTTGTGGATTCCCGGCAAGTCTACGAGCAGGAACATTATCAGCAGATCCACAAGCAGCGTGGCAATACGCGACGCGTACAGCTTCAGCGCTTCTGCGATAAACTTTCCGACGGTATTCGCGGTGCTGTTGAAAACGTATACCCTGTTGGTCAGAAACGCGAACGTTACCGACAAAAACCACGAGATTATAACGGGCAGCGCCGTGTTGCTCTCGATGCCGAAACGCGACGTGATGTTGAATATCCACGCCAGCCACTTCGGTACGCTCTCCTCGTTTGGAAAGATAACGCGGCACAGATAGTAGGAGACCATTGAAATTATCGTCGTTCCGACGCCGAAAACGAAATACAATATTATCTCCTTGTACTTTTTGCAGAATTCCCGCCTGCCCTCCTTTGTCTTCAGCGCGGCAAGCGTTTCCTTAACGTCTATTCCTTTTATCTTAATAATTAACACCCTCTAAATTTTGTAATAGTACTATTTTACCATATTTTTTTAAAAAAATCAAGTACACAAGGGTCCAAGACATTTTTTTGTTCTGATTATAGGGCGTATTACAGACATTTTTTGTTGTTTTTTCACAGCAAGTAAAGCAAATCTCCGTAATTTTTCGTCAAAACTATTGACAGATTGTGAAAATTAAGGTATAATGTATTTTGAAGATTTATGGGTATGTGGCACCCGATTTTTAACGGAGGATTAAAAAATGTCCGATTACATCAGAAGATTACCCGTGTACCTGCTGCTCGACTGCAGCGGCTCTATGGCAGGAGAGCCTATCGAGGCTGTAAAGCAAGGCATCAAGACGCTTATCTCGGAACTTAAAGGCGACCCGCAGGCGCTCGAGACCGCGTTCCTGTCTATTATCACATTTGACAGCTCCGCACGACAGATAAGCCCGCTCACCGAGCTTATGCTGTTCAAGGAGCCGCAGATACAGGCGGGCGGCGCTACCGCACTCGGCGGCGCTTTAAAGGTGCTTGCCGAGTGCATTACCAACGAGGTCCACACCTCCACTGCCACTCAAAAGGGCGACTGGAAGCCGCTGGTGTTCCTTATGACCGACGGCGCGCCCACAGATAACCTCGACGAGGGTATCGACGCGATCAAGAACGTTTCCACCGGCAACATCATAGCCTGCGGCGCGGGCGCTAACGCAAACGCGAATACGCTGAAGAAAATTACCAACAACGTGCTTATGATGAACAACCTCACGGCAGGCGATATGGCACAGTTCTTCGCGTGGGTATCCAGCTCTATCAAGGCAAGCTCCAAGAGCATCGACGCAAAGCCTGGCGATCCCATCGAGCTGCCGCCGCCCCCTCAGGGCTTTGTAATCGTACCGTAACGGTATACAGGTGAATTGAATGGACAAAACCGAATTGACACCCACTCCCCCCGAAAAGACAGACGATTTGAAAAACGAGCAGCAGCTTTCGGTAACGCTTGACGATATCGAGAAAAAAATGGGAATAATGCCGACGGAGAAGTATCTGAAAATACAGAAGTCGCTCAAGGAGCAAGGCACTGCCGCTCCCGAAACCGCGAAAAAGTTCGTCGAGCCGCCGAAAACGGATAACACGTCCGACGCGGATAATTTACAAAGCGTCAAAAAGGACGCGGTCAAACCTGCCGAAAAAGCGAAAGAGAACACTCCGCTCGCCCCCGCTCCTCATCTTTCGGATATGGAGGTCATGGAGCATACGGCTTCTATATGGCAATATAAGGAAATTATTGACAACGGCACGGAAATGCACTCTGAATATCACGAAAAGCGGACCGTTACGCCGTTTGCCGAGATAACAGCCGCCCGTGTGCGCGGAAAGAAGCACAAGCACGAGGGCACGAACTGCGACGATTACTTCGAGACCGCTGTCAGCGACGACTGTGTTATCGTTGTCGTGTGCGACGGCGCGGGCTCGAAGCCGCTATCGAGGATTGGCTCGCGGGTAAGCGCTGAGAGCGCGGCGGCGTATCTCAAAGCCAAGACCGCGGAGCTGTTCGCGGGTATGCCCGCACTAAAATCGGGACTTGCCGCCGAACTCGGCTCGGCGGAGTTTATGGCGGCTTGCGGTCGTGTCGCGCCTCTTGTACAGGAAGCTGCGCGGGAAGCGTTCTCGGCTCAGCAGAAAACCCTAAAAGAGCTTTCCGAGGATAAGAAATACGAGGACGCACTGGGCAGAAAGCCCGTTATCGGCGACCTCTCGACGACGTTCCTCGCGGCAGTCATCGTACCCGTGGTGGTCGGCGGAAAACCGCAGACCTTTATGGCGTGCGTACAGATCGGCGACGGCTGTATCTGCGCCATCGACAGCACTGCCGACAGCTCTCACTGTCTCAAGCTTATGGGCGAGGCGGACAGCGGCGCGTTTTCGGGTGAAACGGATTTTCTCTCCGAGAAGAACTCCAAGACCGAAATAATCGGCGCTAAAACGCGTATCTCGCGCGGAAACTCCGATACCGTACTGCTGATGTCGGACGGCGTGGCGGACGACTACTTCCCCGCTCAGCCAATGATGGAACGGTTGTATCTCGACCTTTGTCTGAACGGCATACTTCCTATGAACGGCGGTCACGACGGCAAGGGCGGCGAGGATCCCGCGCCGATACGGTTCAGATCGGTATCGCTTACACAGCAGAGCGTGGCGCTGCAATACGCCAAGCAGCTGCTAGGCGACAAGTCCGAAGCGGCTATGGCAGCTCTATGGGACAAGCGCGACATGCTGTGGTGTCATTCGCTTGAGGCGTTCAGAATGAACATCGGCGATACTCCCGAGGAGCGTCTGCGCGTGTGGCTGGACAACTACAACGAACGCGGATCGTTCGACGACAGAACGCTTGCGGCGGTTCGTCTTTTACGGTAAAAACGCAGCTTTTCAATCGAAAACAGCGTTATTTTTTAAACGCGAAATTTTCCAATTATTTTTTGAGTTTATTATCGGACAAACCCATTTATTAAGTGGGTAAACCGCGATTTTAAAAAATGCCGAAAGCTCTCAAAAAAGCAAGCGTTTTTAAAGACGAAATCACGTTTTTCGGCGAAATATTTTCACAGACGAAAAACAAGCCGAAAGCAACTCCAAAACAGTGACGTTAAAAATGTTTTTTTGTATTTAATTAAAATACGCGGAAGGGTAATACTATGAGAAGCGGCGAAGTGCATACTGCCATACTGGAAAACGGCAGTCAAATTCAATATGTTTACGACGCAAACGCGCCGCGCGGCGGTATGAAGCACACGTTTTTCACACCCGACAAGCGGTTTGCGGTGCAGTTTTTCAACAATCCGCGCGATTCCGAAAATCCGCGTTTACAGGATCGCATACGAACCATTGTGGGGATATACAACCCTACGCTCTCGGAGGAGGACGGCGGCGCTCTCGGCAACACCGAAAAAACCGCGGAATATTTCAGGCAGCGGTTCTGCTGGCCGGTGGCAATAGTGAAAAATCCGGAATTCGGTATCGTCTGTCCGACTTACCCGAGCAACTTCTTCTTTGGCGAGGGCGCGTCAACGGTGCTGAATTTAAAGGGCAAGGACAAAAAATCCAACTGGTTTACGGGCCGCAACCGCAAGTACCTCGAGCCTGCCGAGCGCGGAGATTTCCGCACCATGCTCAAGACCGCCATCGGGCTATCGAGAACCGTGCGGCGTATGCATCAGGCGGGGCTGGCACATTCCGACCTCTCCTGCAACAACGTGCTTATCGACCCGAAAAGCGGCTCGGCGGTCGTTATCGATATCGACTCGCTAGTTGTGCCAAACAAGTACGCACCCGAGGTCGTCGGAACGCGCGGCTATATCGCGCCCGAGGTCCTCGCTACGCTGGAGCTTGACTACAACGATCAGCGGCGTGCGCTGCCGTGCGTGCAGACAGATTTACACGCGCTGCCCGTTCTTATTTACGAGTACCTGTTCTTCCGTCACCCGCTTATCGGTCCTAAAATATACAGTACCAAGAGCGCGGAGGAGGACGATTTTCTGGCGCTCGGCGAAAAGGCAACGTTTATTGAGAATCCCGACGACCATTCCAACAGACCGCCAAATCTCGGAGTGACGATACAGTCGCTGTCAAAGGGCTTGGAAAAGCTGTTTTTGCGAGCGTTTGTCGACGGACTGCACAACCCCTCGGAGCGCCCTACCGCAATGGAATGGGAGACAGAGCTGCTTAAGGCGTGGGACAGGCTTGTTCCGTGCGCTAATCCGAAATGCGAGAAAAAGTGGTTCATACTGCGCGACGAGCTTACTCCCGTGTGTCCGTTCTGCGGAACGCGCGCCGCGGGTAAAATAATCCGCCTCGGATTCAAGAGCGAGATGCGGGGAAAAAAGGGCGTTTACCGCGGCAAGAGCGAGGTCATTGTCTACGATAAAATGCCGCTTTTCGACTGGCATGTGTTCTCGAATATTCACAATGATGAAAAAGCTGACCCGTCGATGCGCGCTTATATCGCGTATTACAACGGAATGTGGCTGCTCGTTAATAACGGTATCGAAGGTATGATGTCGCCGTCGGGCAGGCTCGTTCCTAAGGGCAGCGCCGTAGAGCTTAAGGATATGGCGATGTTCCGCATGAGCAACAAGGAAAACGGGTTACTGTGCGAGACAATGATAATTAACGGTACGTAATGGGAAATTATGCCAAAATGTGGCTTTGACATAACGAATTTAAGGAAAGGAAACAACAAATGAAGAAATTTGGTCTGACAGACAAGGAGGTCGCCGAGAGCAAGGCGAAATACGGCGACAACTCAATGACGGAGCAGGCTCACGAGAGCTTCTGGGATAAGCTCAAGGGCAATCTCGGAGACCCCATGATCAAGATACTGATCGTGGCGCTGCTTATCAACGTCGTGCTTTCGGTGCTCGGGTATGCGGGCGTCATCAAGGAGGGCGCTCCCGAGTGGTTTGAGCCGCTTGGAATTTTCGTGGCTATCTGCCTGGCAACACTGGTCTCGACGTTTTCAGAGTACCGCAACGAGAACGCGTTTCAGAAGCTCCAGGAAGAGGCTTCGCGCATTATGGTAAAGACTTACCGCAACGGCGTTATCGCGGAGGTGCCGATCAACGATATCGTTGTCGGCGATGCAATTCTGCTCCAATCGGGCGATAAGATACCCGCGGACGGCATTATCATTGACGGCGACATTAAAGTTGACCAGTCGGTGCTGAACGGCGAGAGCCGCGAGGCAAAAAAGAGAGCCGTTCCCGAAGGCTGGACCGATACCGACGAAAACACCGATTTTGACAGCGAATACAAGGTTTACCGCGGCGCCGTCGTATGCTCGGGCAACGCGACCATGCAGGTCACCGTCGTCGGCGATAAGTCGGTCTACGGCAAGATAGCGAGCGAGCTCCAGACGGACGACGACCGCGAAACCCCTCTTAAGGTCAAACTCGGCAAGCTCGCGAACGGTATCTCCAAATTCGGATATATAGGCGGTATCGCGATAGCGATCGCTATGCTGTTCAAGACGATCGTAATGTACACGGGCGGTCCCGCGGCGTTCTGGGCTGACGCGGGTATATTCGGTCTTATCGAGGCGGTGATTCAGGCGGTCATGCTGGCGGTAATTATAATCGTTATGGCGGTTCCCGAGGGTCTGCCGCTGATGATCGCTATCGTTTCCGCGCAGAATATGGGCAAAATGCTCAAGGACAACGTATTGGTGCGTAAGGTCGCGGGTATCGAGACCGCGGGCTCGCTGAACATTCTGTTCTCCGATAAGACGGGTACCATCACCAAGGGCAAGCTCGAGGCTATCAATTTCATTGACGGCGCGGTCAACGAGTATAAGACCTTTAACGATATCGGCGGAAAGCTCGGCGATCTTCTGTCGCTTTCAATTCACAAGAATACGCTGTCCATGATCTCGGGCGAGGGCAAGAACAGACGCGTGATTGGCGGAAACGCGACCGAACGCGCTATTTTGGGCTACGCAATGAACACCGAGTGCAAAGCGGTCATAAAGGCGGTCGGAAACATCCCGTTCAACTCCACGAACAAGTATTCCGCGACGCAGGTCGAGGGCGAATACGACCTCTCCCTCATCAAGGGCGCACCCGAAAAGATCCTCCAGCGCTGCTCGCACTACTACGACAAGGACGGCAAAAAGCAGCCGTTTGATATGAGCAAGCTCAACGCGAAGATCGACGAGCTTGCAAACCGCGCTATCCGCGTTCTTGCGGTGGCTACCTCCGAAGACGCTCTCGGCGAGGAATCGCTCCCCGCGGGCAACAACTGGACGCTTGTGGGCTGTCTGGGCATACGCGACGAGGTTCGTCCCGAATCCGTTACCGCTATCAAAGAGGTCAAAGGCGCGGGCGTTCAGGTCGTTATGATCACGGGCGATAGAAAAGAGACCGCGGTGGCTATCGCGAAAGAGGCGGGGCTTATCGACTCCGACAGCAACCTTATGCTCACCTCCGATGAGCTTGCTAAGATGTCCGACGACGAAATAAAGTCGAAAATAAAGAATATCCGCGTTATCGCGCGTGCGCTGCCCTCCGACAAGAGCCGTCTGGTACGTCTCGCGCAGGAGCTTGACCTCGTAGCGGGTATGACCGGCGACGGAGTAAACGACTCCCCCGCTCTCAAGAAAGCCGATGTCGGCTTTGCTATGGGCGGCGGCACGGAGGTCGCGAAGGAAGCATCGGATATTGTTATTCTCGACGACAACTTCAACTCGATAGACCGCGCGATACTCTACGGACGTACGATCTTCAATTCAATACGCAAGTTTATCGTATTCCAGCTTACCATAAACGTGGCGGCGGTTCTGGTTTCGTTCGTCTGCCCGCTTATCGGCATTGCAAATCCGCTGTCCGTTATTCAGATACTCTGGGTAAACCTCGTAATGGACACACTCGCGGCGCTGGCATTCGGCGGCGAACCAGCTCTCGAGCGTTTTATGAAGGAAATGCCCAAGCGCAGAAACGAGCCGATCATCAGCAAGTATATGATGTCGGAAATTATCGTAGGCGCGGGCTGGACGTTTATACTGTCCATTGTAATGCTTATACTCGGTACTGTTCCCGCTAATCCGGAGCATCCGGGCGTAAGTATTCTGGAGCAGTTGGGATTTATCCGCAACGCGGAGATCGGCGGCGAGGCACACGCGATACTGCACACGGCGTACTTCGCGTTCTTTATCTTTATCGCGGTGTTCAACGCGTTCAACGCGCGTACCGACCGTATGAATCTGTTCGACAACCTCGGCAAAAACAAGGGCTTTTTGACGGTATTCGGCATTATCGCGATGGTTCAGATACTGATGACCTACCTCGGAAGAGGAATTCTCTCGGGCTGGGGACTTACCGCAACAGAGTGGCTGGTAGTGCTTATCCCCGCCATTTCGATAATCCCGATAGATCTGATAAGAAAAGCGGTAGTAAACGCTTCGGCAAAAAATTAACGTATATCAGCGGACGAACAAGGGATATCCTCCCTTGTTCGTTACCGCCAACTATAAGGAGGAAATAATTATGGCAGTAAATCTTTCTAAGGGTCAGCGCGTAAGCCTTGACAAGTCGGTAACTATGGCAAGGATCGGTCTGGGCTGGGACACCAACCGCTACGACGGCGGTCAGGACTTCGACCTCGACGCGTGCGTGTTCCTGTTGGGCGCAAACGGCAAGGTACTCAAGGACGAGGACTTCATTTTCTACAATAATCTCTCGGCAAGAAACGGCGCGGTAGTACACACGGGCGACAACAGAACCGGCGAGGGCGAGGGCGACGACGAGGCTATCATCATCGACTTCTCCAAGATCCCCGCGGAGATCGAAAAGATCGCCGTTACCGTAACGATCTTTGACGCGGAACAGAAACATCAGAACTTCGGTCAGGTGTCCAACTCCTATGTGCGTGTTGTTAAGATCGACAACCCGGACGATGTGGGCGGCGAGGAGGTTCTGCGTTTCGATCTCGTTGAGGAATTCTCTATCGAAACCGCGCTCGTAGTATGCGAAATTTACCGCTACAACGGCGACTGGAAGTTCAACGCTGTCGCAGCGGGCTATCAGGGCGGTCTTGAGGCTCTTTGCAGAAGCTACGGCGTTAACGTTTAATTTACGGGAAGTTTAATTTGAAAGGGGGCGGGGCTTGTGGATATAAAGCAGATCGTTGCAAACGCGTCGGCGGGGTCGTCGGTGATGCTGCCGTCCGGCGAATTCGAGGGTCCGCTGGTAATAAGCAAGCCCCTGCGCCTTATCGGCAAAAATACTACGATATGGGCGAAAAAATCACCCGTTATCGAGATAAACTCAAACGGCGTTTCCATTGAAAACATCCGTGCTGAGCTTACCGAGGGCAGTATAAACGATATTGCCGTTACGGCAAACGTTCTCGCCGCGGCAAAGGATATTGAGGTACTGGGCGGAGTCCGCGGTTTCGGCGCGGAGGACGGCTTTTTTGACGTGCCGCGCGCTATCGAGTTGGGCGAATTCGAGGCGGACAGCGTGAACACGTTTGCGCTTACCGTCAACGTTTCCGACAAGACCGAGATAGTGTGCGATATCCGCGAGGTCACGTTCTCTCCGAGCGTATTGAACGCGGGACGTAACGAGATGACCGTCACCGTTTCGGGAATTTCGGCGCAGACCTATCTGTACGCGGAGGTGCTGTTCAAGACGAAATTCACGCGAAGGATTTACCTTACGGGCAGACCCAAATCGAACGTTCCAAAAGCGGAAATGAAGCATATCTACACCGCTCCCGAGCGCGATCTTTCACATACGGCGGTACTCCCCGAGCCGATAAGTGCACCGACAGTTACGGACGTTATCTCTATGACGAGAACGCCCGATACGTCGCTGCCGGCGCTGGCAATGCGGCGTGGGCAGCGTGTGTCCTTGTCGCAGTACATAGGCAGCCGCTTTGAGATTTTTTTCACCTGCGAGAAGCCGCGCGGTTATGAGATAGACCCGTATGTGTTCCTGCTCGGCGAAAACGAGCAGTCGTTCGGTGACTCGGGTTTGATATTCTTCGGGAACGAGCGCTCCGAGAACGGCGAGGTCATTTACTTCCCCGCAGACGGTCACGTCGAGGTAGACTTGGCAAAGGCGGATTTCAGAGTGCGGAAGATAGCGCTGGCGTATTCAATATACGCCGGAGATACGCAGAAGAATTTCTCATCGGTACGGGAGCCGCGCGTGTCGATACGAGCGGGCGGAGAGCGCGTTTCATTCGTTATGGAGGGGCTTGCCGCAGAGGCTACCGTCGTGGCGGTGGAGTTTTATCTGTACAAGGGCGAGTGGAAGATATCGGCTGTCGGCGCGGGTTATAAGGACGGAATGGCGAAGCTGTGCAACCGCTACGGAATTGAGGTCGTAGGCGAATAAAAATAACATACCGACGGCGCAGGGCAAAGGCGCTGCTGGGGCGGACAAGGTTCAACCGATGTGAAGCTTGCTTCTAAATCATTAAAAACCGCGCAGCCTGCCAATATATTCAACGCAATAAAAACAAGGGGTGGTTTCTTGGAGTTTACGAGATATGTCGGATACGATAATGCCGACGGTTTTCGGGGATTCTTAATTGAACAGTTTGTCGCAGCGCAGAAAAACGGGCTGTTCTTTAAGGAGAGGCTGCCGCTTGCGACTACCGACGAGATATCGAAAGCTGCGGAATTCACCGCGTCGAGCTTTGAAAACGCGGAGGACATCAAGCGCGGACTGGATATGTTCCTGCATAAAGCGAACTTACCGTGTGACAGCGCAAAACTCGCCGAGATAATGGCGAGAGCGGTCGCGGAATGCGGCGCGAACAAGAAAAATACTTATTTTGTGGTGCTGTGCTGGCTGATAAAGTATCTCGGCGCGAGACCAAGCACCGTGCTGTATATAGGCTCGGCTACGTTAAGGGAACTTTATTTCCTGTATATGCTCGCTGCGGCGGGCGTTAAGGTCACGGTCGTGAGCTACGGACTGGACGCGGATTTCAACAAATTCCCGTACAAGGACGAGGTCACGGTAAAGGGCGGGCGGAACACTTCGCCTATACAGATAGACTTCGCGAAGATCGACCTCTCGCGGGAGGCCAAGCTCGCCGAAATGCGCGCCGAGGGCGAACGCGTGGGCGGTCTGGTAAAGCGGCTCGATACGTCGGCGGCGGGCATTTTCGAGGATGTGCTCAAGGACAGAAGGTCGCGCGTTATCGGAAACGGCGGCGTGTATACCGAGGACGGGGAGATACCCGTGTATTCGGCGGCGCTTATCGGCTTTGACGAGGAGACCGTGTACACGAATATGCTCGTAAAGTTCAAGGAGAGCTTCGCGGGACTGAAAAAGCAGCTTATCTTTATCGAGAAGCCGCTTGAAAACCCGAACGCGGACGAGGTAAAGGCGCTCGTGAGCGTTCCGCGGACAAGCACCCCGGAGATGATAGACGCGTTGGCAATGCAGATAACCCTCGGAGGCGACCCGACGAGAACGGCTCTCGCGAGGAAAACGCTCATCGAACTGCTGAACGAGCTGAATACGGGCAATCAGACCGTGGTGCTCAACTACGGCAACAAGCTGATAACGTGGCTGTACCGCTGCACTCAGGCGCGAAAATACGCCGTGCGATACGAGGATATCCCCGTGATACTGTATTACGGAGATATCTCGCAGTCGGAGATGTATTTTCTGAATTTTATGTCTCGGTGCGGCTTTGATACCGTGTACATCTCGCCCAATAAGAAGAACTCCGCGCTCGTTATCGACAAGAATATCTGCGGCAGAATGCAGATATTTGAGCTGCCGCAGAGCAAGGAAAGCGGCGTCTACCCAACCAAGGCGATAAAGATGAAGGTCGCGACTGTGGCGTATTCCGCCGAGCGCGATCTCGATACCATGCTGTACGGCGGCGATACGGGAATTTATCGCAGCTTTCAGTTTCCGAACAGCCAATCGGTCACACTGAAAACGACGTTCGAGGAGATCTCTATCCTTTGGAAGCAGGAGGCGCGGTTCAGGACGGGATTTACCACGGCGGGAAATCTGGTTTCCGTGCCGAATATCTTCGCGAAGATAAGCGGCGTGGAGGACGGAAATCTCGGCAACTATTGGGAGGACGTGCGTCAGAAGCTCACCCCCGACACTATTCTTATCGTCAAGGAAAAAAATCCCGCGGAGGAACCGCGTGAGGACTTGTCTGTTTATCGACAGTTCTACCGCAACGGACAGTACGACATAGAAAAATTCAAAACGAGCACGCTGAATAAATTCAGCTACCTTCCCGACAGAGTGCAGGATCTGCTGTTCTACAAGCTTCAGGAGGTCGTTTCGAGCGGATTTCTGAAGCTCGAAGGCGACGAGCTGATGTGCAGCGTACTGAACCACGGCATGAGCCTCACCAAAAAGTTTACGCAGATGATACAGCGTTTTGACTTTACACGGACTATCCCGAAGCTGATCTATATTGACGCGATAGAGGACACGTTTTTGCTGTGGGAGTGCATACATCTTGTACTGTGCAATTTGATCGGGTTCGACATACTCATCTATACGCCTACGGGCTACAAAAACCTCGAGACCTACGTCTCGCCGGACGCGTTTGAAGAGCATATAATGAACCAATTTTTATATGATGTGGAGGTTCCGAAATTCAAGATACCCTCCGAGGAAAAGAACGGCGGTTTTTTCGGAAAGCTGTTCGGGAAACACTAGGGCATATTGCCCCTAACGGCAGCACCGGGAAATATCCCCTGCTGCAAGAAAGGACTAAAAAATGGGATTACAATTCACACCCGGCGCGGCTGCCGCTCAGCAGGCAAGCCCCGAGATCGACGCAACGGCGACTGTTGTCACCACTGCTGCACCTACCGCTGCCCCCGCTATTCTCGACGCTAAGATTGAGGAGGCGAAAAATTTCAATATCGTGGTAAAGACCGAAGAGATCAAGCAGCAGCTCGCTACGAGCAAGGAGATAGATCAGCTCGTTTCCACGATAAACGTAAACGACAGCTCGACTATCGTTAAGTTTGGCGCGGAGGCTGCCGATCAGATCTCGCAGGCGTCCGATCAGGTGCTTAACTCCATGAGTATCGAGCAGATCAACGACACGGGCGTTATGCTGAAAAATCTTGCCGCGATAATGGATCAGTTCGATATCAAGGAGATACAGGACGACAAACCCGGCTTTTTCGGCAATATCAAGAAGAAGCTCGAAAAGATACTCAACAAGTACGATACTATGGGCAAGGAAATCGACAAAATTTACGTTCAGCTCAAGCAATACGAGACCGAAATCGAAGCGTCAAACGTCAAGCTCGGCAATATGTACGAGGCTAATCTCGGCTACTATCAGCAGCTTGTGAAGTATATCATGGCGGGCGAGCAGGCGGTAAAGGAGCTTGATCAGTTTATTGATGAATATAAAGCTAAGGTCGAGGCTAATCCCGACGACGGCACTATCCGCATGGATCTGTCGAATTTACAGCAGATGCGCGAGATACTCGATCAGCGCGTAATGGATCTGAAAATTGCCGAGAATGTCGCTTTGCAGACAGTTCCCATGCTGAAGACTATGGAGTACTCCAATCTCAATCTGGTGCGCAAGATAAACTCCGCGTTCATCATCACAATGCCCGTATTTAAGCAGTCGCTTGCGCAGGCAATTATGCTTAAGCGCCAGAAGATACAGGCGGATTCACTTGCGGCGCTTGACGAAAAGACCAACGAAATGCTCATCAAGAACGCACAGAACACCGTCAATCAATCCAAGATGGTAGCGGCTATGGCGGCGAACTCCTCCATTAAGGTCGAGACACTCCAGCAGACGTGGCAGACTATTGTCAACGGTATCGACGAGGTTCAGGCTATTCAGGATCAGGCTCGTGAAAAGCGCAAGCAGGACGCTGTCGCTCTCGAACAGATAAAGACCGATTACAAAAAGCGCATGAAAGCGTAATAATAACTAACGCTCCGCAAAGCTGCGGAGCGTTTCCCTTTTTTATATCGGCTTTGTTATTTCAGCGAGCAACTCCGCCTCCTCTTTCGACAAAAGCGGCGAAAGCGTCTCATATACCCAACTCTGATACTTGTTGAAGTATGTTATCTGCGCGTCGGTGAGGAGCTTTTTATCAATTCCCGCGGTATCGAACGGCACGCAGGTCAGCGGCTCAAAGCAGAGATATCCGCCGTTCAGCCACTCCGCCTCCCTGCACAGCACGAGGCTCTCGTGACGTATACCGAATTTACCCTCGAAATACAATCCCGGCTCGTCGGAGGTTATCATTCCCGCCTCTAGCGGCGCGTCGTTGAACGCCCGCCACGAAATGCGCTGCGGTCCCTCATGAACGTTCAGCAAAAAGCCGACCCCGTGACCTGTGCCGTGATTGAAGTCCAGACCGTGCTGCCACAGGCTCTGCCGCGCTATTCCGTCCAGCGCCGACCCGCGCACTCCTTTCGGGAATACCGCACCGAGCAAATCCAGATGCGCTGCCAGCACAAGCGTGAAAGTGCGCTTTTCCTCGTCGGTAAGCTCCCCGAGAACGAACGTGCGCGTTATATCCGTTGTACCGTCTAAATAATGTCCTCCTGTATCGGACAGCAGCAGACCGCGCGGCTGAAGCTCCGAGTCAGTCTCCTCTGTGGCGGAATAATGCACGATCGCGCCGTGCCTGCCATACGCCATTATCGGCTCGAAGCTCTGCCCGAGGTAGCCCTCGCCCATTTTGCGGAACTCCTCCAGCTTTTCAGCGGCGGATATTTCGGTGATCTTCTCGTGATCTATCGTGTGTTTAAGCCAATACATAAACCGCGTCACGGCGACGCCGTCCTTAATGTGCGCGGAAATTTCGGCGGCGATCTCGGCAGAATTCTTCATCGCTTTCATAATCACTATGGGGCTTGGCTTGGAGACGATCCGCGCGTTTTCGAGCGAGCTTTTCATGCGATGATTTATTGCCCTGAGATCAGCCCAGACAGCGCCGCTCAGCGAATTGAGCACGCTGTATATCTCGTCGTACGGTAAAATTTCAACGCCGTCATTCCGCAAATTTTGAACAATATCATCACCGAAAATCGACCGCTCCGCGAACAGCTCTGCCCTATCCTCAAACACCAGCATAAACGCCAGAAATACGGGATTATATTCGATGTCGCCGCCGCGCAGATTGAGCGTCCACGCTATTTCGTCAAGCGCGGAGATTGCAAGGCAGTCGGCGTTTTCGGCTTTCATTTTTTCGCGGATAAGCGTTAATTTTTCACGGCGTGACTTTCCGCAAACGCTTTCCGACAGCTCGAACACGGGCTGCCTTGAAAGCGGCGGACGGTTTTCCCAGACTTCTCCTCCCAAGTCCTCATCGGTTTTCAACGTGATGTTTTTTGGCTGCAAAGCCTTACCGAGGCGCATCGCGAACGCCGCCGAGATCACTCTCCCGTCAAAGCCTAGCGACGAGTTCTCGGGCATTTTGTCGAGCAGAAAACGCTCGATCGTCGGGGTCTGCGGCTCGCCCATACGCATTAACTCAATACCGCCGCCCGAAAGCTCGCGCTCCGCCTGAATAAAATAGCGCCCGTCCGTCCACAGCGCCGCCTCGTCAAGCGTTACGACAAGCGTCCCCGCCGAACCCGTAAATCCGCTCAGATACTCGCGCACCTTGAAATGCGCCCCGACATACTCCGACCCATGAAAATCGTCGGTCGGCACTATATACGCGTAAATGCCGCGTTCGCTCATAAGTCCCCGCAGCTCGTCAATTTGCTTCATCTGTTATTCTCCTTGCAAGTAATATTGAAAATTTCGCACAGCAAAGCCGTTTGCTTGTATACAAGGGTTTGTCGGCAGCGCGGTTTTTGTTCGCAAATATTTCAAATTCACCCTCCGTTTTTACGGTGATTTTCTTAGCAGTCGGGTTGACCAGCAGCAAAAAATCGCCCGTTTTCATCACGATACCGCCGTTCCGCTCCTCGAAAGCACACTCACCGAATTCGCCGAGAAACCGCTTCCGAAACGCGATCAGCCCGCGGTAATACTCGACGATATCGCGATTTTCCGTTACCATAGCCCATTTCAGCGAGTTCACGCTGTCGGGGGAATTGTAGCTGTTTCCGATACCGTTTTTCGTGCGAAGGAATTCCTGACCCGCTTGAATAAACGCGATACCGCGCGACAGGAAAACAATCGCCGCCGCCATTTTATCGGCTCTGATAATGCGCTCCCGATCCGCGCCTTCAAGCGAAATATTCAGTTTGTCGAACAGCGTGAGGTTATCGTGACACTCGACGTAGTTTATCGACTGCGCCGCATTGTCCGTCCAAAAGCCGTTCGGGAACTCTCCCGAGAGCGCCCACCTTATCGGAGCGAAATGCCATTCGTCAGCCGCGCCGTTGACGAAACCCGTGTCCTCGTCCTTGAACACCGAGCCTTTCACACCGTCACGGAAACGGTCGTTGAAGAACGCGTAATCCGGCAGCCCTTTCGCGTTTCGTAATACCGCCCGAAAGCGCTCGGGATACGGGCTTGCGCCGCCCGCCCAACCCTCGCCGTACAGCAGAATATCGGGATTTATTCCGCGAAGCCGCCGCTCCGCCTCGCGGAGAGTGCCGATATCGAGCAGTCCCATCAAATCAAAACGGAAACCGTCCAATTTGTACTCGCGCGCCAGGAATTCGAGACTGTCCAAAATGAATTTCCGCGCCATTTTTCTTTCACTCGCGAACTCGTTTCCGCAGCCCGAGCCGTTGGAATATCCGTCTTTTCCGCGGAAATAATAGCACGGGAATATTCTCCCGAACGGCGAATCGTCAGCCGAAAAAACGTGGTTGTACACCACGTCCACAACAACGCCCAATCCCCTTTTATGCGCCGCCGTGACAAGCTCACGAAGCTCCAGAACACCGTCGCTTTGCGAATAGTATGCGCTTGGTGCGTTGTAAAAGCGCGGATTGTAGCCCCAATTATATTCGCCGCCGTCAAGGTCGAAATCAAATATCGGCATAAGCTGCAAATGAGTTACGCCGAGATTTTTTATATAGTCGAGCCCTACGATATCACCATAAGAATTTTTGACGTTTTCCTCGCAAAACGCGGAAAATTTTCCGCGGCTTGCAAAACAGGCTCTCTCGTCCATAGAGAAATCGCGAACGGAAAGCTCGTAAATTATTGGGTTTTCAGCGGAAATATTGCGCTCGTTTTCCCAGCCCTCGGGAGTGTGCCGCCGCATATCGACGATTTGTCCGCGTTCTCCGTCGGAAGTTACCGCGCAGGAATACTGGTCGGCGCTCTCGACCGTTTCGCCGTTCCGCTTTACCGAAAACGTATAGAAAACCCCGTCCAGATCGCCTTTTTTTTCGTACTCGAACACGCCGTTTTTCTTATTCATGGGCGCTGAGAAAACAAGCACGTTATCCCCGTTGTAAAGCCGCAGCTCGACACTCTCCGCGAACGGCTGCCATACTCTGAAAACCGTCCTTTCGGACGAGCAGTCCGCGCCCAAATTACCGCTGAAATACCGTTTGTCTGCAAACTTGAAATCAAAACAGTTCGTCATAATAATTATCCATAAAGGTATGCACTCCGTCCTTGTCCTTGTACGATATCAGTCTGTCGAGCCGTACCGTACACACGCTGCGGAAAATATTCTGCTCGACCTGCGGATTATCCTCGGCAAGCTCGGCTATCAGCCGCTTAACGAGCTTCCGCTTGGAGCCGTCCTCACGCGACGTGATCCGACATGCACATTGCAGAAAGCTCAGCCCGTTAAAGTCGCGCCACGCCGTAATATCGCGCTCGCGGACGTAGAACAGCGGGCGTATCAGCTCCATTCCCGCATAGTTCCGTGCGCGGAGCTTCGGGAGCATAGTCTGCGTCTGACCGCCGTAGAGCATTCCCATGAGCGTGCTCTCAATAACGTCGTCGAAATGATGTCCGAACGCTATCTTGTTGCAGCCAAGCTCGCGAGCCTTGTTGTAGAGATGTCCGCGCCGCATTTTAGAGCAGAGAAAGCACGGGTTTTCCGCGTTCTCGGTGTGATCGAATATCTCGGTCTTGAACGTCTCGACGGGCAGTCCCAGCCGCTCCGCGTTCTCCGTTATCCGCGCGAAATTCTCTTCCGAATACCCGGGGTCCATCACCAGATACCGCATCGTTACGGGTACGCTCCCGTGTCGCTCATAATCGCGGAACAGTGCCGCCAGCAGCATTGAGTCCTTGCCGCCCGAAATGCACACGCATATCCTATCGCCGCTTTTCAGCAACTCAAATTCTCCGACAGCCTTCGAGAATTTGCGGGTTATCGTCCGCGCAAACTCCCCGTGAAGACTGTTTATTACCGCGTTTTCTTTCATTGCTTTTTAAGCCGCATATAAGTTTCCGCAAGCTCGTAAAGCCGCTCGGCGCGCTTTGCCTTAAGCATGTTCGGCTGCATTCGCCAGCTCCAATTGCTTTTGCTGAGCGTTGACGGAAGATTCATGCGCGCCTTCTTCCCAAGCCCTAAGATATCCTGCATGGGGATAACGGCGAGGAAAGATTGGCTTGCGTAGGCGTTTCGTATCGCGCAGTCGGAAAAGCGCTCAAATCTCCCCTTATGCAGATATTTTTTCGCCATTTTCGCCGACTTAGCGTCCGTTTCCTTTATCCACTGCATTATAGTCGCGTTGTCGTGAGTTCCCGTGTAGCATACGCTGTTTTTCGGGTAGTTATGCGGCAGATGATCGTTATCGGCGTTTTCGGGATTAAACCCGAACTGCACCACCCTCATTCCCGGGAAGCCCGAATCGGCGAGCAGCTTTTTCACGCTGTCAAAGATGTCGCCCAGATCCTCGGCGATGATGTTCACTCTCCCGAGCTGCGCCTTTATTGCGTTGAACAAATCCATACCAGGACCGTTCTCCCATGTGCCGTGCTCGGCGGTCTTGTGACCGTAGGGAATGGCGTAGTAGGTATCAAACGCGCGGAAGTGGTCGATACGGAGCATATCATATAGCTGCGCGGACTTTTTCACGCGCTTTATCCACCATTCGTAGCCCGTGCGTTTCATCTCCGCCCAATTGTAGAGCGGATTGCCCCAGAGCTGACCCGTCGCCGAAAAGTAATCGGGCGGCACCCCCGCGATGCGCTTCGGGCACAGCTTTTCGTCCAGCTCAAACAGCTCGGGATTAGCCCACACGTCCGAGCAGTCGGGAGAAACGTATATCGGGATATCGCCGATAATGCCGATACCCTTGCTGTTGCAGTAGCTGTGCAGGCGGTTCCACTGCCTGAAAAAGATGTACTGACACCACTTTACAAAGCGTATCTCCTCTTTCAGCTCCTCCTTATACTTCTCCATCGCGGAGGGTACTCGGGACTTGATATCCTCGTCCCAAGCCGTCCACGGTTTACCGCCGAACCTGCTCTTCAACGCGGTGAATAAAGCGTAGTCGTCAAGCCACTCCGCCTCCTCGCGGATAAACGAGGTATAGCCCACGTCGTCGACGAACTTAGTAAACGCCTTATGCAGCAGTTCATTTCGCGTCGCGGAAATCTTCTCGTAGTCGACAAACTCCGGATCGGCGCCATAGTCGGCGTTCTCGCAGTCGGACTTGTTCAGCAGTCCGTGCTCGCACAGCTCGTCGAGGTCTATCATCAGCGGATTTCCCGCAAACGACGAAAACGGCTGATACGGCGAGTCTCCGTAGCCCGTAGGACCGACGGGCAGCACCTGCCACCAACTCTGTCCCGCGGACTTCAGCCAGTCGGCGAACTTCTCAGCGGTCTTGCCGAGCGTGCCTATACCGTAAGGCGACGGCAGCGAGGTGATGTGCATAAGCACTCCGCAGCTTCTTTTATTCATAAAGATCATCTCCAATTAAATTATTTGCCCGCCGTTATCAAAAAAAGGCTACTGTGATAAAAAACGCCGCAAAGATTATGATGACTATTGCCGCGGGAATAAGATTAACAATAATGGCGATTTTTGAATTCGTCTTCTTTGCCGCCTTTTTAGGCTGCGTTGAGAAAGCGGTCGGCGAATTTGCGGAACGCCGCCGCTGCTCCACGGCGGCGAATATCTCCCCGGCGTCGCTTTGCTTCAGCCTTTCACGGACGATATTCAGCAGCTCCCCCACTCTTTCATTTGTAAACAGCTCATATAGCTTTGTCGGCTCAAAAAATATCTGCTGTATCTCGGGGTATTGCAGCAGGTTCTGAACCTCGTGAATCTGACGTATCCGCTCGTCAAGCAGCACATATGGATTGGCAAGTATGCGCGAGATAACGGGGTCGGAACAGAGCGGTATCTTCGCAACGGCAATGTCCGAGGGCGGCGCAACGATACCCGAGTCCGCCCGCGGCGTCGAGACCTTAGACACCACCGCCATAACCACCGAAACCGCGATAACCGCAACAATACCGCCCGCTATAAGCGACAGAGCGAAATATAAAAGCGCTGTCATGCGGTCTGCCGTATAAAGCCCGTACATCATAAGCCCAACGCTCAAAAACGACGTACAGCCCGCGACCAGTCTGATATAACTAAGTATGCGCATTTTTCTTTGAAACGAATCGCTGCGCGAGGGATATGTCTTTTTTATATCCATTATCATCGATACGACAAAGCTCGCAAAAAAACCGACCAAAGTCAGCGTTAATCCCGCGATCGAGATCGCGCCGTTTTCCTTGATCATACCAAACACGATCGATATGATCCCGATCGTTGCGATACCGATCGTTATTTTGGCGGGGAGCGGAGTTTTTTTCTTCATATAATTATCCTCACCTGTTCCAGTATTTGCGGTCAAGACTGCGGAACGCTATCGCCTGCGAAATGTGAGACTTATGTATATCCGCGCTGCCGTCAAGATCGGCGCAGGTTCGCGAAACTTTTAATATTCTGTCGTATGCCCTCGCCGACAGTCCCAGCTTCTCGAACGCCGCTTTAAGCATTTCCTGCGCGTCGGATGTGAGCTTGCAGACCTCCGCGATAATGTCCGAGGTTATGCGGCTGTTTGACTTTATCCCAGTACCCTTGTAGCGCTCCGCCTGAATGTCGCGCGCCCGCTGAACGCGCTCCGCTATCGCCGCCGAGGACTCCGCGGGCTTGCGCTCCGCAAGCTCGTCGTACTTCACGGGCTTTATCTCTATCTGAATATCAATCCTGTCGAGAACCGGCTGCGATATCTTGTTAAGATACGCCGAGACCATTTTCTCCGAGCAGGTGCATTTCTTGAGGGGATTGCCGAAGTTTCCGCACGGACAGGGGTTCATCGCCGCGACAAGCATAACGTCGCACGGATAGTTCACCGAGCCGCTTGCGCGGGATATCGTGATGTCGCCGTTCTCAAGCGGCTGACGGAGCGTTTCGAGAACGCGCCTGTCGAATTCCGGAAGCTCGTCCAGAAACAGCACGCCGTTGTGCGCGAGCGATATCTCCCCCGGCTTCGGCACACTTCCGCCGCCGACAAGCCCCACGGAGCTTGCCGTATGGCTCACAGCGCGGAACGGACGCGCGGTAACGAGCGGCTCGCATGGGTTGATTATCCCCGCGACCGAGTGTATCTGCGTCGTTTCAATGCTCTCCTCAAACGTTATCCGCGGCAGTATCGAAGGTATTCGCTTCGCGAGCATTGACTTTCCCGACCCGGGAGGTCCAAGCATAAGTATGTTGTGCGAGCCCGCGGCGGCGGTCTCAATAGCCTTTTTCGCGGCGTATTGACCCATAACGTCGGCGAAATCCTCAAAATACCGATACTTCCGCTCGGGCGGTATGTAACGCGGCTCGGGAGAAAGTCCCGTGCCGTGCTGCAAAAACTCGATTATCTGCGTGATATGCTCCGCGCCGTAGACCTCCACGTCCTCCGCTACGGAAGCCTCCTTTGCATTGTCTATAGGCAGGAATATGCGCTTTATGCCGTTCTGCGCGGCAGTGAGCACCATGCTCAGCGCGCCGTTCACGGGGGCGAGCGCACCGTCAAGCGACAGCTCGCCGATAAACGCGGTGTTGTTAAGCTCACTCGTGATTATCCCGCCGAGCCGCATAAGCGCGATAATTATCGGCAGATCGAACATCGATCCGATCTTCTTTACGCTTGCGGGCGCGAGGTTCACCGTGACCTTGCCGCCGAGCAGCTTCAGCTCGAGATGTCCGAGTACCGCGCGGATACGCGCCTTGCTCTCCTGCACGGCGATATCGGGCATTCCGACTATATCAAAGGACGGCTGTCCCGCTGAAATGCTCGCCTCGACCGTTACGGAAAAAGCGTTCAGCCCGAACAAGCCCACACTCTCTACTTTACTGAACATATAACCTCCTGATTTAAAAGGCAAAAGCTCGGGGCGTTTGCAGGTGCGTATCAAGCCTTATTGTCTCCTTTAGGTGCGTTGACTTGCCGACGCTTCGGCTTCGCTCCGCTACGCAACAACGCTTGCAGATGCGATTTATCGCTTCGCCGACTTTTGCCCCTGCGCTTTTAATTTGTTGCCGTTGATTTAATGTTCTTTAATGCGTCAACCTTTACGCCGACGATAATCAAATGCGACTAAACTACACCGGCTAACCTCATAACCATTACTATCCATTTTACATTATACCATATTTTTGTATAAATTGCAACGGTGAACGCAAAGATTTTTTTCTAAATTTTCACAATTGAACACATTTTTACAGTTGAAATAATTCCGCATTTGTGTTATAATAAATAATGTATGATTAAATACAAACAGCTTGTGAGGTAAATACACGAAAATTTATGGATAACGAGATCAAACAGCAGATAATTTACGGAAAAAACGCGGTTTCCGAGGCATTAAGCTCCGACAAGGAGATCGACACCATATTCATTCAGCGCGGAGCGTCCGTGGGAAATATCATCGCAACGGCAAAAAAGCGCGGAGTGGTCGTCAAGGACGTGAGCGAGGAAAAGCTCTCGTCGATCACGGGAACACAAAAGCACGGCGGCGTTGCCGCGGAGCTTTGCGCGTGTACCTACGCGGAGCTTGAGGATATCCTCGATGTCTCCCGCGAAAAGGGTTCGAAGCCGTTCATAATAATAGCGGACGAAATTGCCGATCCGCACAATCTCGGCGCGATAATACGCACCGCCGAAGCCGCGGGCGCTGACGGGGTGATAATCCCTAAAAGGCGCTCCGCGTCGCTGAACGCGACGGTCTTCAAGACCAGCGCAGGCGCAGCGGCTTGGATAAAGGTAGCAAGGGTCTCCAATCTAGTGGACGCGATAAAAACGCTCAAAAAGCATAATATCTGGGTCTGGGGAATGGAGGCGGACGGTTCGCCGTATGACAAGACCGACTTCAAGGGCGGCACGGCAATAGTTGTCGGCTCGGAGGGCTTCGGGCTCGGACGGCTTGTCCGCGAGAGCTGCGACGGAGTACTGTCATTGCCGATGAACGGAAGGGTAAATTCACTGAACGCCTCTGTTTCGGCGGGAATTCTTATGTACGAGGTTGTAAGACAGAGAAAATAATAAGGAGAGATACGGAATGAGTGACGATAAATACAGTATAGACGATATTTTGAAGGAGGTCGACACGCTGCGCACCTCCGACGACGAACGCCCGAAAAGCTCCTTTGACGGCAGCGTCACAGACATTATCGGCGGAAACGAGATCGACCGCGCTATCCGCACGGGCTCTCAGAGAAAGCGCTCCGAAAAGGGCGAAAAGCCCGATATCAGCGTAACGGCAGTCATAAACTCCATTTCCGCAAAGAATAAAAAGGACCGCTCTTCCTCGCTCATCGCAAGACAGCGAACCGAGGAGGAGTTTGAGGAGCGCGTAGCCGACGATATCGCGGGCGCTATGGACAGGAAAAAGGAAAAAAAGCTCCCTAAGGAGGACGTTATCCTCCCCGCGAGACAGCGAACCGAGGAAGAGGTCAGCGAGCGTATCGCCAAGGAGATAAGCGAGGCTGCCGATATCAAGATCTGGGAGCGTCTGCGCGATGACGACGACGAAATGGACGAGGAGGGCGTAAGAACCTATACACCCCCAAGCGCCGCCGAGGACGAAGACGGCGGAGAATACGACGAGGACAGCGACGATATCGTGCCACAGGAGCCCGGAAGTCTCGTTACCACCGATACAATGCAGCTTCGCAAGCAGCGTAAAATTGAGGAGATAAACAAGGCACTGCTCAAGGTCGACAGCGAAACGGAATCGCCCGACGATATGCTTTCCTCGCTGAACCCGATGGAATCGCGCGCGAAAGCTGCCGAGCAGCTCAAGGGCGACGTCGACGAGAACACCGATACCCTCGCAGTCGGCGGCAACGACTTAAAGCGGATCGCGAGCCGCGGCGACGAGAAGATCAAGGAATACCGCCCCGCTGCCGCGCGTAAAAAAGAACCGGAAAACAAAGCCGACGACGTTCTTTTCAGCGCTACGGGCGTACAGCGCGCCGCGTTCCCGGGAGGTCTGCACGTCGGAGAGTCGATTGTCGACGCGCTCAACAAGAAGATAAAAGAGGAAAAGGAAAACGAAAACGAGGAGCCCGCGGAGACCGAAAGCATCGACGATACTCAATCCGGAAAGATAAACATAATCGCATCCGCTCCCGAGGAGGAACCCGAACCCGAAGAGTCTCCCGCCGATAAGATAAAGCAGGCTAACGAACTGGCGCAGAAGAAAAAGCGTAAGATCGCGAGCTTTATTCTCGAGGATATGGGCGGCGACACAGAGGAATTGGAGCGTTCTCGTGCTTACGATGACGACGATGAGGACGAGGACGATATTGAAGAGCCTGTCGACCTCGACGACGAGAACGTTATCCGCGACCGTCTTTCCCGCGCGGCAAAGGGCCTGGCAAGCAGATTTTTTATTCTGACTCTGTTGTTTGCGGCAGCGTTGTTTATCGCTATTGCAAATAAGTTCAAGCTTAATCTCGGCGGACTTTCAAATATTATAAGCTACGTCCTGTCGCCCGAAAATTATCTGTACGCGCATCTCACTATCGGAATACTTTCGTTCGCGGCGTGCTCGTCCGTTATCTCCAACGGCTTGTCAAGGCTTGTCAAGCTGCGTCCCGACGGCGATACGCTGTGCGCGCTGGCTCATGTAACGGCGATAGCGGCTATGGTGCCGTACCTTGCGGCGGACGAATTCACTATGCGAGGATTTTCGCAGGTATACCTTTCGGTATCGCTTCTGGCGCTTATATTCAACACACTGTCCAAGCTGTTCACGGTAAAAACGGCGCAGAAAAACTTCGCGTTTACCTCCGCCGAGAACAAAGCTAAGTTCTTTGTCGCGATATGCGAGGGAGACGGCGCTGAGCAGCTCGCAAAGGGTTCTGTCACGGGTATACCATTTATAGCCTCAATGAGGAAAACCGAGATATTGTGCGACTTCATTCTGTCGACCTACTGCGAGGACATTTCGGACAGAGTTTCGCGCAAGATCGCTCTTATTACTATTCCTGCCGCTGTTATCGGCGGAGTGGTCGCGTATTTCACCCTCGGCTACGCGATAGTTCTCAGCAACGTTTCATGGGCGGTGACGGTCTGCTCCGCGATATTCGCGCTGGGCGCGTCATTTTCCGGCTCTATGACCGTTACGCTTCCTATGCTTCTCGCCGCAGGAGACAGCCGTACAAGAGGCTCGGTCATCCTCGGCTATACCGCCGTTGAGGATCTCAGCGAGACCAACGCGGTGCTGGTAGAAGCCAAGACCGTTTTCCCGCCGTCCTCTATCAAGATCAACAATATCTGCGGCTACGACAAGCCAAAAAACCGCTGCGAGGGCAAGATAAGCATCGACGAGGCTATCATCTACGCGGCGAGCCTTGCGGTTGCTTCCGACAGTGTACTCGCGGACGCGTTCTTCAATATGCTCAACTACAAGCAGGAACTGTTAAAGCCCGTTTCGGGGTGCATTTACGAGAACAATCTCGGCGTTATGGGCTGGATAGACAGACGGCGTGTGCTGCTCGGCAACCGGCAGCATATGAAATCCCACGAGATAACCGTGCCGAATAACAAGAAGGAGGCCGCCGCGAACGTTAACAACGACGAGGTGATCTACCTCGCGGTGGGCGGCGAGGTCTGCCTGCTGTTCTTCGTGCAGCTTTCCGCCGATCCCGTTATAAAGAGCAGAGTTCAGGATTTGGCATACAATGACGTTTCTCTGATCATTAAGACCGTTGACGGCATGATAACAAGCTCCGCAATAACCGAGCTGTTCGAGATCGACGCGGATAACGTGAAGATACTGCCGTTTGAGGCTCACGAGACCTTCAACGAAAACACCAAGTTCGTTTCGAGCGGAAGCGCGGCTGTTTCGTGCGACGGCTCGTTTACCGCCTTTGCCGACACCATCACGACAGCTCGCAATATCCGCGCGAGAAGCATGATCGGATGTATCGTTCAGGCGGCGGGCGTGGCATTCGGAATACTGCTCGCAATAATCTTCATGCTGTTCTCCGAGATAGTTGAACGAAAAGCCAATCTGCCGATGGGTATGTTCAATGTGTTCAATATTCTGATATACAATCTCGTTTGCACCGCGCTTACGCTCGGTATCCCGTTCATCAAACGCCTATGACGCTTGACGAGGAATATATGGAAAAGGCTCTATTGCTCGCTCGAAAAGCTGCTGAACGCGGCGAGATACCCGTCGGCGCAATAGTTGTCGACGAGAATGGTGAGACAGTCGGCGAAGGGTACAACCTCCGCGAGACGCTCCTCTCCCCTACCGCTCATGCTGAGATGATCGCGATAGAGGCAGCGGCGAAAAGGCTCGGCAGACGGAGGCTGTACGACTGTACGCTCTACGTTACGCTTGAACCCTGTCCGATGTGTGCGGGGGCGGTCATGAATGCTCAGCTCAAGCGTCTCGTGTACGGCGCGTTTGATGATAAAAACGGCGCCTGCGCGTCTGTCGCAACGCTGTTCGACGAGAAATTCACGCATATACCGAGGGTGAGGAGTCGCGTTCTTGAGCAGCGCTGCGGAGAGATACTTACCGATTTTTTTAGGTCGCTCCGAAATAACGAACAGGAATAATTTACCCTATGAATAAATACCAAAAACTGGCAAGCAATACACTGGTCTTGGGAATTGGACAGTTCAGCTCGAAGCTGCTTGTGTATGTAATGCTTAAGTTCTACCTCGAAACGCTTGGTGACGAGCAGTTCGGCGTAATGAACAACATCATCACGGCGGCTTCGCTGCTTATATCCGTTGTTACGCTGTCCATCGCGGACGGCGTGCTCCGCTTTGCACTGGAAAAGGCCAATAACGGCAGAATGGTATTTTCAATAGGTATAAACGTTTGTATAGTCGGGAGTATTGTTTTTATCCCGTTCGTGCCGATTATCGGGCTTATCCCCATGCTCAAGGGATACGAGTGGCTGCTGCTGATATACGTCTTTACGGGAAGCATAAAGGAGGTCTGCGGCATTTATGTGCGCTCGCGGTACAGCGTCAAGCTGTACGCTGTGGACGGCATTGTCACGACAATCTCGACGATAATCTACAACCTTATGTTCCTCGGCGCGTTCAAGTGGGGGGTAATGGGGTATGTTTTCGCGGTCGTGCTCGGTGATCTCACCTCAATTATTTTCCTGAACATTACTACGAAGGTATTCATGCAGTACCGTCCGTTCGGAAACGACAAAGCGCTCCGCAACTCGATGCTGCGATACAGCATACCGCTTATGCCGACTATGATAATGTGGTGGATAGTCAACGCCTCCGATCAGTTTATGATAACGGGTATGCTCGGCGATAAGGAGAACAGTCTGTATTCGTTCGCGTACAAGTTCCCGAATTTGGTTACTATCGTGGTCGGTATCCTGTCGCAGGCTTGGAGAATGTCCGCGATAACCGAACGAAACTCGCGGACGGTCTCAAACTTCTACTCGACGACTTTCAGCATGATACAGACGGTGATGTTCCTCGGATGCGGCGGTATAATGCTTATACTTCGCCCGATAATAATGCAGTTCTACAACACAGAGGGCTTTGAAATGGGGTACTTCTACGTTCCGCTGCTGCTCGGTGCGACGATATTTCAGGCAATGGACAATTTTTTGTCGAGTATCTACGAGGCGGCTCAGAAAACCACTCATTCAATGACCTCCTCCGCGATGGGGGCGGCGGTGAATATCGCGCTTAATATAGTGCTTATCAAGGCCATAGGCATTTCAGGCGCGGCGATAGCGACGCTGGCGAGCTACATAGTGGTGTTTATCTACCGCATTATCGACACGAAAAAGTATCTGTATATGAAGGTGTACTGGGCGAAGATAGTCGTCAACCTTATTCTGCTTGCGGGAATGGCGTGCTCGATAATGTTCCTCGAATACGGAACCATGCAGAACGTTATCAACGCGGTCATTTTTCTGATAATCGCCGCTATAAACTTCCAATCATGCGTGCAGGCGGTAAGGCTGATACTGAACAGGCGCAAAGCCGCTCCGCAAGGTGCTCCGAGCGCTCCGCCCCCGAGAAACGCCGAGAACGGCGCGCCGCGTAACGCTCCGAACTGCGCGTCGAAACGCGAGACGCCGCGCGGTAACAATACCAGCGTAAATCAATATAAGGATAAGAGAAGATGAAACAATTTCTGGAAATAGCAAAGATAGTCGCCACACAGGGAATACGCGGCGAGGTGCGCTGTCAGTACTACTGCGACACGCCCGAGGTGCTGTGCGAATTTGATGAACTGTATCTCGACAAAGGCGCAAAGCCCGTTCACGTCGTCCGCGCTTACCCTCACAAAAATGTGGTAATAATGCTTATTGAGGGCGTTGATACGGTCGAAAAGGCGCAGAACCTTATCGGCAAGCTGCTGTATATTGACCGCGACGATGCGGAGCTTGACGATGACCTGTACTTCATTCAGGACATAATCGGCTTGACGGTCAAGGATATTGACACGGGTGAGGTCTACGGAAAAATATCCGAGGTCTATCAGAATGGCGCGGCTGACGTGTACTCGATAAAAAAGGAAAGCGGAACGGAGCTGATGTTCCCGTGTGTTGACGAGGTGGTAAAGAAGATAGACGTCGAGAGCGGCGAAATGCTGATAAAACCTCTTCCCGGACTGTTCGACGACGAGGACGGACTATGAGGATAGATATAGCCACGCTGTTCCCACAGATGTGCGACGGAGTATTGCGGACAAGCGTTCTCGGACGCGGCATAAAGAACGGCTGTATCGAGATATACACTCACGATATACGGCTGTATACCGAGAACAAGCACCGCAACGTCGACGACAAGCCCTACGGCGGCGGCACGGGGCTTGTAATGCAGGCTCAGCCGATATATGACTGCATAATGGCGATAATATCACAGCACAAGTCTCGTCCGAGGATAATTTATATGTCTCCTCAAGGTGAAACTCTCACGCAAGGTAAGGTACGCGAGCTTGCCGCCGAGGAGGGCTTGATACTGCTGTGCGGTCACTATGAAGGTGTTGACGGGCGGGTTCTCGAGGAGCTTAACGCGGAGGAGCTGTCGATCGGAGATTACGTTCTGACGGGCGGCGAGCTGCCCGCGCTGATAGTCTGCGACGCGGTGGCGAGACTGCAAGAGGGCGTTCTTCCGAACGAAGACGCGTATTCGATCGAGAGCCATTACAACGGGCTTCTCGAGTTTCCGCAGTACTCCCGCCCCGAGGTGTGGCGCGGACGTGCAGTGCCCGAGATACTGCTATCGGGAGACCACAAAAAGGTTGCCGAGTGGCAAAAACAGGCTGCGATAGAGGTCACGCGGCAAAAGCGTCCGGATATGTACGAAAAGTATCTGCGCGATCACGCGGAAGAGCTCGCCGAGGAAGCCGCCCGCAAAGCCAAACGCGAGGAGCGGCGAAGACGGCGCGAAGAACGGCGCAATAACGGAAAGGAACGTGAGGATATATGACCGCAAAATTAAGAATTATTGTGATCGCGGCGCTTGCCGTGGTTTTTATCGACCTTTTGATCATCGGCGTGAAGATCTCCGACGGCAACTATAACATCAACGCAGAGGTAGCTGTCGGGTTTATCGGCTTCGCGGTCGTCGGCGGATGCGGAGCAATCGGGCTGTATCGTGAATTGAAAAAGAGACTGCACGAAAAAAGGCTGCATAAAAAGAAAGGATAATTATGACTAAAAACGCATTTATCGCAATAACGGGCAGACCCAACGCGGGCAAGTCCTCACTGACCAATCTGCTGGTCGGCGAGAAGATATCCATAGTCAGCGAGAAGCCCCAGACCACCCGCAACCGTATCAACGGCGTATTAACAAAGGGCGAGACTCAATTCGTGTTTATCGACACGCCCGGTATGCTGAAAGCAAAAACCAAGCTTGCCGAGCATATGGTCAAATCGGTGCGCTCGTCAGTAGAGGACGTTGACGTGGCTATCCTGATGGCGGACGCGACCAGAAAGATGTCGGGCGTGGAGCAGGAGCTTATACGCTCGTTCGCGCAGAACGGCACGGAGGTCGTGCTGCTGCTGAACAAGATTGACCTCCTTAAAAACAAGGAAGATCTGCTGCCGTTAATCGCGCAGTATAACGAGCTTTACGACTTCGCGGAGGTCATTCCGATAAGCGTAAAGCGCCGTATCAATACCGACCGGATACTTCCCGCGCTGAAAAAGTACGCCGTCGAGGGCGAACACTTCTTCCCCGACGATATCGCGACCGACAGAACCGAGCGCTTTCTATGCGCCGAGATCGTCCGCGAGAAAATATTGTGGACTATGCAGCAGGAGATACCTCACGGCACGGCGGTGGATATCGAGAGCTTCAAAACGCGCGCCAAAAACGGCGCCGAGATCATCGACATCGGCGCGGTCATTATCTGCGAAAAGAACTCCCACAAGGGCATGATAATCGGCAAGGGAGGCGAGCGTCTTAAGGAGATAGGCACAATGGCACGCAAGGACATTGAGGAGCTTCTCGGCTGCAAGGTGAATTTACAACTCTTCGTCAAGGTCAAGGAGGACTGGCGCAACCGCGAAAACGTTATCACGGAGTACAATATCGCCGACGAGTAAAAATCAAGGCGGCATTCTCTGCCGCCCGTAACTTATTTCTCGAATTTCTGAAGATCGCGCTCTACGTTCGTCACTATTGAGAACAGCGCCGTACCCTGCTTGGGGTATTCCTGCTCGATACGCGCGTTTGTTATGCGTTCGTCGGCTGTACCGTCATGAGCGGCATTTTTCGCCTTGATATCGTCTATGGACATCTGAGCAGCGCACATTCCCGAAACGTCGTCAAACGGCACCGCAAAGGAATTTTCATCGTTCTTCCCACCCGCGGAATACACGTGACGATAAGCGCGGTAGACCGCCGTAAGAAGATACGACGACACCGACTTCGCAAGCTTGATGTTCTTCGTTTTCATCAGCAGCGAGAAGATCACCTCAAGCGCGTTCGTTATCAGCTTTTTACGCAGCATAATGCCCAGACCGTTCGGGTCGCCGCCGTAGCTCTCCGAAACGGTGCTCGCGGGCAGCTCCTCCTCAGAAACCACCGTACCGTTTCGCGAGCTTGTCCTGCCGAGTATGTAATCGACCGACACGCCGTAAAAATCGGCGGCGGTCACCAGAAAATCCAATCCGCATTCGCGTTTTCCATTCTCATAGTGCGACAAAAGCGCCTGTGCGACGCCCAGCTGATCCGCCGCTTCTTTCTGCCGCAGACCTTTCTCTTTACGCAGCAGCTTCATCACTCTCGGAAAATCTTTGTTCATAGTTTTTCTACTCTCCCACTCCCCGTCAATATAAAAATCACTGACGATAAAATAACCATATAGTATATTATATAACATTTATTCCGATTTGTAAAGCGGCATAATAACCAAATTTTCGACGGCTGTCTAGGACATTATTTATAACGCGCAGCCGCGACTACCGTATATTGGAGGAAATTATATGAAAAACTACTACCTATACCTTATCCGCCACGGGATCACCCAAGGAAATCTTGACGGAAAATATATCGGGCAGACCGATCTCGCGCTCTGTCCCGAGGGAAAAAAACAGATCGAGACCCTATGCGCCGATGAGATATACCCCGAAGTCGACAAGGTATACTCATCTCCTCTGACGCGGTGTCTGGAGACCGCAGAAATAATCTATCCCGAGCAGAAGCTGATGATAGTCGACGAGATATGCGAGATGAATTTCGGCGAATTCGAGGGCAAGACGCAGCGGCAGCTCCAGGATCTGCGCGAATACACCGATTGGCTGCGCGGAGGTTCCGACGCCGCCCCACCGAGCGGAGAAAAATACGGCGACTTTATGATACGCTGTATCGAGGGTCTGGACATAATTTTCAGCGATATGATGAGGAAAGACATTACCCGAGCTGCCTGCGTCACTCACGCGGGAGTGATAACCAATCTCCTCTGCGGCTACGGCTTGCCCAAGGGACAGCCTGCGGACTATATGTGCGATCCCGGCGAGGGTTTTGAGATAATCCTTACGCCGTTTCTGTGGCAGAAAGGACCTGCATTTGAAATATCGGGCAGGCTGAAATGACAATTCCCAAATGGAAAGTTATGAAATTATATTACTATTAGTAATTTTTGCCAAGCACTCCAAGCAATATAATATACAAAGATAGCCGCGGCACCTGCAAGTACCGCGGCTTTTTTGCGCGATAATAGAATCGCGCGATATATCACTTCCGATACCTTTACGCTCTCCCGAATTTATCAACGATTCTAACCGGCTGTCACCAAATCACTTACACGCGCATATAATGCCGTAACGCGAAATTCTGTATTTGGGGTGAGGATATGACCGAATTGAACGAAACAAAGCGTTTATGCGATATTGAGGTGGGAGAAAACGCCGTTGTCGAGCGGCTTACAATACACGGTTCCATGCGGCGGCGAATGTTGGATATAGGACTGTGTGACGGTACCGTCGTCGAATGTGTCGGAAGAAGCCCGATGGGCGACCCGAGCGCTTACCTGATACGCGGCGCGGTGATCGCTATCCGCGACTGCGACAGCCGCGGCGTTATAGTGAGGGGGATATAAATGGGCTTGACCGCTAAATCAACGGGCAGCGGTGTGCTGTCCTCCGATATACGCGTCGAAAAGGGCAGTCCCGACGATAAGGTCATCGTTATCGCGGGTAATCCCAACGTTGGCAAGAGCACCGTTTTCAACGGACTTACGGGACTTCATCAGCACACGGGCAACTGGCCCGGGAAGACCGTCTCCATAGCGCAGGGAACGTGCAAAGGGCGGGAATTCTCCTATGTATTGGTGGATGTTCCCGGAACGTATTCATTGCTGGCGCATTCCGTCGAGGAGGAAGTCGCGCGAAACTTTATCTGCTTCGGCAGTCCAGACGCGGCTGTCGTAGTCTGCGACGCGACTTGTCTTGAACGCAGTCTTAACCTTGCCTTGCAGGTAATGGAGATATGTCCCAAAACGCTTATCTGCGTAAATCTGCTTGACGAGGCAAAGCGAAAGAATATTCATATCGATCTCGGTAAGCTTGAAAAATGTCTCGGAGTTCCCGTTGTGGGAACGTCCGCGCATAAAAAATCGTCGCTGAAAAAAATCACCGATAAGCTGGACGAACTGTGCGGCGGGAAGATAACGCCCGAGCCTCGACGGCTGCACTATATAAAGCCGATAGAACAAGCTGTGTCGATAGTCGAGCCCGTGCTGAAAAAGCACCTCGGAAACGTTATCTCCGCGCGCTGGCTCGCTTTGCGAATTATCGACAACGACAGCTCGCTTGCCGAGGAATCGGAGCGCTTTTTCGGTAAAAACCCGAACGATATCGCGGAGGTTTCGGAGGCAGTCGAGCGCGCGAAAAGCCTGCTCGCCGAAAACGACATTACCTCCGACTGCCTAAAAGACAGGATAGTCTCCTGCATATTGCTCAACGCCGAGGAGGTCTGCGGCGAGTGCGAATGCTGCGAGGGCTGTCAAAATGCGTTCTCCCGCGCCGACAGGATACTCACGAGCCGCTTTCTCGGATATCCGATAATGCTGCTTATGCTGCTGATGATCTTCTGGATAACGATAGTCGGCGCGAACTATCCGAGCGAGCTGCTCAGCACCGCGCTTTTTTGGCTCGGAGACAGGCTCGGCGAACTGATGACCTTGCTCAACGCTCCCGAATGGCTGAACGGGCTGCTCGTCGATGGAGCATACCGTGTGCTGGCGTGGGTAGTAGCGGTCATGCTGCCGCCTATGGCGATCTTCTTCCCGCTGTTTACGCTGCTCGAGGATCTCGGATACCTGCCGCGCGTAGCTTATAATCTCGACAAGCCGTTTTGTAAATGTAAGGCTTGCGGTAAACAGTCGCTTACTATGTGTATGGGATTCGGATGCAACGCTGCGGGTATAGTCGGCTGCCGCATAATCGACAGTCGACGCGAGCGGCTTATCGCTATGCTTACAAACGTATTCGTACCATGCAATGGGCGTTTCCCCATGATTCTGACGATCATTTCACTGTTCTTTGTGGGCGGCGCGATAGGGTTCGCGGGAAGTCTGCTATCGGCGGCGGCGCTTACGGGGGTGATAATCCTCGGCATTGCTATGACGTTTCTGGTATCTAAGATACTATCGGCAACGATACTTCGCGGCGAGCCGTCGTCGTTCACGCTGGAGCTGCCGCCGTTCCGCAAGCCGCAGTTCGGCAAGATACTGGTTCGCTCGCTGCTAGACAGGACGATATTCGTGCTTGGAAGAGCGGCGGCGGTCGCGGCACCCGCGGGACTGGCGATCTGGCTGCTGGCGAACGTCACCATCGGCGATACTACGCTGCTGAACTGTATTACGGGCTTTCTCGACCCGTTCGGGCGGTTTATAGGAATGGACGGCGTTATTGTGACGGCTTTTCTACTTGGGCTTCCCGCGAACGAGATCGTTATACCGCTTATCGTTATGACCTATATGCAGCAGGGCAGTCTGGCGGAGATAGCCCCCGCGCAGATGCTCGAGCTGTTCACGGCAAACGGCTGGACGCCCGTTACAGCGATATGCGTGATAATTTTCACGCTTATGCACTTCCCATGCTCCACCTCGCTCCTAACTATCAAAAAAGAAGCGGGCGGCTGGAAATGGGCGGCGCTGGCGTTCGTTATACCAACGGTGTGCGGTATTATTATCTGCGCCGTTATCGCAAACGCCGCGAGGCTTTTTTGTTAAACATAGCCACGCATGAAACGCGTGGTTTGCGTCGGCGCTCCAAGCGCCTAATACCGGCTTGCGACCGAAGGTTCATTGAAAACTCTGACCACCGCTTCAAGCGGTGGTTCTTTTGTGCTAAGGCTACATAAAAGCACCCCGATCTCCTATGAAGATCGGGGTGAAATGTTAATTAGCCGCCGTGTCCGTTATCAATGCTTGCGCTTGATAATGCAAACTGCTGCCATACTTGCAAGCGCAATCACCATACCCGCAGCGGGAAGACTTGCGCCGGTGGACGGATTAGGCGTCTCGGGAGACGTAGGCGTAGAGGGTGTCTCGGAGTTATTGCCGTTATCGCCCGAATTGTTGGATGAATTGAGCTTTTCGCTTGTAATGATGTACTTACTGAAGCTCGACGCTGTAAATATTACCATTCCGTTTTCAACCTTGCAGTCGATCTCGGTATAGCTGCCGTTGCTTTCAGCGTGGTATACATAGATCGTCTTGCCAACGAGAGCCGTCGGAACGGGAATTCTTACGGTAACAGCAACCTTAGGCTGAACCTTGTTTCCGCTGCCGTCGGTAAACGAGAGGTCGAACGTGAACGTGTTGTCACTTGTCTCTTCAAGAACGGGAGCAACGTTAAACTTGATCTCGTCAGCGTTATCAAACGCGTTAGAGGGAGCTGTTACTTCGATATCAGTACCGTTATCCTTGAACTCAATGTTGTTGTCCGAAGGCGTGGACGGAACAGAGGGTCTTGACGGAACGGAGGGCGTCGAAGGGGTATCGGGCTTGGGAGCGGGAAGATTCTCGTCGGGAGTGATCTCCCCAACATCTCCGGAAGAGGTAGAACCACCCTCCTTATCAAGATCAGCACCGCCCGTAATGGTATCCTTTAGCTTAAGGAAGTCGCCTAGATCAAGAGTACCGTCTGCCTTGCGCTTGAGACCGCCGAACTCGGTGGACACGAAATCGCTTTCGGTAACTATTGTTATGTTTCTGATCTGGCTGTCCATATTGCTTGTGTTGTCCGCAACAGAGGACGTTCCGCAAACAACAACTCCGTCGACGGTATATTCAACTGTTTTGTGTTTTGTGTACAGTGTAAGCTCATCACCGCCGTTATTGTAAGAGGTGCAGTTTTTAACCGTAACCCCGGTGCCGGAATTGGATGTAATGCCGTTTGCATTGTTATTGAACGAAACGGAGTTTTCGAGAACGTGCTTGCCCGACATATTGCTGCCGCCGAGTTTGAAACCGTTGCCGTCGCCCTTGATCGCGCCGCTGAGGTTCTGTCCGTTATTATAAGCGATACAGTTTTTGATAGTGACAGCGCCGATCTCGCCGGTGGTGGGCTTTGCAAAGAGATCCCAGCCGTCGTCACAGTTATTGTATGCCGCGCAGCCGTCGAAAACGTTTCCGTCGCCGACTGTAAGTTTAGCCGCAAAGCCGTCCGCGTCGTTTCCGTCCGCGTCAGCGTTGTCATAAGAAGTGCAGTTGAGAATAAGGTTGTTCTGAGGCCACATCTCCTTGGGATCGCTGCTGTCTCTGAACGCGCTTATCTGAATACCCGTGTTGCCGTTGGTATATGCGTCGATCTGATCAAGCGTGTTATTGCTTCCGCATACGCGGAAACCTGTCGCTTTGTCTGCCGATCTTGTTACGTCAAAGCCGCGGAAATACCAATAATTGCCGCCGTGACGAATACCGCCGCCCACGCCGCCGAAATCAAATACGGGACGCGATTTTGCCTCGGGATCGGCGATCATTCTGATGAGCTTGTCGGCAGTGCCGTCAACGCCGCGCTGAATGGTGACCGTCTCGGTAAGGTTGTACGTACCCTCCATAAGTACTATGTTCTGACCGGGCTGTACGACCTTTACGGCGGTATAGATATCCAGTGGATACTCGGGACCGCCGTTGCCTGTCGGCTTGCCGTTGGGAGCGACATACAGATTATTCTGAGCGGAATAATCCGTATTGTAGTTTACGGTGATCGTGGACGTTACCGCCGCCTCGCTTCTGAGCTTGATGTAGTCGTACTCAAATCCCTGATCCTCGGTGGAAAGGGGAGCGAACGTAACAGTTATCACGTTTTGACCGGGAACAAGCTTGATATCTTTCGTGAGAACGGTCTTGGGCTTTGTTACGGTGATCTTCTCGCTTTCCTCTATACCGTTTACGGAAACCGTTATCGTTCCCTTGACGTTCGGGGTCATAATGACGGTATAGTCCTCGGAATTCGCGACTGTCGCGGAATTGATTGGCGCAGCGGGATTTACATAAGTTATCGGCTGCTTTTCCGCGGGAGTGTCGTCTGTCGCCTTTGCCCATGTTTTAAGCTCGATATCGGAGAACTTCGCGGTCGATACTCTTCCAGCAAAGAAGCCTACGTAAAAGCTGTTCTTGTCAAGCACGCTCAGCGCGTCGGGATCGTAGAACTGCTGCTTGCGCACGAGCTTACCGTCGACAGTGTAGTAAGCGGCATAGAAGCCGGTGTTGTTTCTGCCGATCTCAAAAATAAACTCGCTGCCTTCGCTGTAATCAAAACCGTATGTGCCCGTCTCATTTTCGGGCTTTACATTACTTATCTCAAGCGGGAAAGATTGATTTTTGAAGCCGTTTCCGGTAGCGTCGGTGATACCGAATCTTCTGGAAACACCGATACCGTGCGACATTGTGTACTTGGTGCCGCTGTCGTCATAAGGTATCTCATTGTTGTCAAAATCCCAGAAATAGTGGAATTTGTAAGCTCCCGCCATAAACTGGTTGGTGTAAAACTCGTTCGTGCTGTTGGGATTAGTGGGATAAGCGTCGATTGCCAACAGACCGAAGCCCGTCTGGCTTCCGATATTCGCTTCGATCACCGTTACCTTTGCCTTTAACGAGAAATTATCCGTCGAAGAAATTCTGGTATTATAAAATCCGAGACCATCAAATTTATTCTCATACTGGATCTTACCGCCGTTACCGGTCGCAGCTACCGTTACGGAGCCATCATCGTTTTCGGTATACGTATTTTTGCTTGAACCCGTAGAAGTGCCGTAGTAAACGAAATCCCAGTTAATAACCGCCTCGGAGGTCGCTACTGCCGATACCGCTTCTGAAGCTGCGGACTCCTCAACTCCGCGTACCGCCTTTACTGTAAAGGTATAGGTCTCGCCTACCGTAAGTCCGGTTACGAGATAGACCGCATTATTGTTTTCCGTAGTGATAGTCTCGTCGCCGTAGGTAATAATGTAGTGTTCCGCCTCGGAAACCTCGTTCCAGACAAGCTCGATCCTGCCGTCGCCCTTGCTTGTCGCGGTAACCGTGGGGGCAGCGAGCGGAAGCGTGAAATCAACCTCGGAGCTTGCCGCGGACTCCTTAACGTCAGCCTCACCGTCGCGGGAAAGCTTCGCCTTAAAGGTGTACTTGCCCGAGCTTGTCGGAGTGAACTCAACGGTGGGATCGGTGTTGGTCGACGATTCGGACTTAACGACCTTATTATCGGCATCAAGCATATCTACAACGACCTCGTCGCCGCCGTCATCGTCTATTAGCGCGTTCACCTTGACCGTTATCTTGCCATCCTTGGCTTCGGCGGAAATGATAGAAGGCGCTGCAACGGTGCTCCACTCTGCACGGGGAACTTCCGCGGGGGGAACGGTCGTGACAATTATCTTACAGAAATTATTATTACCGTCGGGATTACCGATGTAATATGTACCCTCCTCGGGAATAGTGAGAGTATCCGTATACGGATCGTTTTTCACAGACGTCTGCGCCGTTTTCGTAACAACGGTGCCGTCCTCTTTCAGAATCGAAACCTGTCGACCGTCGCCGCCGGACGCCCACCATATTTTTACGGTGGCTTCACCGCCGGTAGTGAACTTAATTGCATTCTTAGGAACGCTTAAATCGGGCTTAGCATTAAAATTCAATCTTCTGGGAGGAGTGCCGATTTCAGCAAATGTCTTGCTATTAGCGTCAACCTTTGTCGTAGCACTCATATAGAGCGAAAAGAAACTGTCTGTGCCTTTCTTAACTCTCTGACCGTCACTCCATGCTCCGGCAGAAACTGCCTCGGTAAATTCGGTGCTTATGTCAAGAACAAAATCCTTAGGTTCCGCCGAAGCGTCGGAGTCACCGCTTGCTTCTTCGGTGACTTCTACTCTATACAGATAATTGGTGCCGCCGCCCATATTATTTATATAATATACACCCTTAGATGACAATTTGGCGGTCGTTACAGAGCCGTCTCCGCTTGCGGTGGTATTTACGGGTAATTCTTGTGTGCTGCTATCGCCGAGTGAAATATACTTCTCACCGTTAGCAACCCAATAAATTTTTACCGTTGCCGCTCCCTTGGTTGTAAACTCTATGGAGCTATCATGGTTTTCTTTAGTGCTGCCCATAGAAATTCTACGGGTCCACGACTTTCCGTCAATGGTTTTTGCACCCTTTGTTTCAATTTTAGAGCCATTGCGGTAATACAATGTAAAATATTTTTCCGTGCCCTTTTGCTCAGATACGCTATCGGTGTATGAACTATCTTCGGTAAAGTCGGTACCCGCGTCAAGCACATAAGTCTTTGCAGCCGCACTTGCTTTCGTATTGCCAAACGGGCTTAACGGTATCAATGTCATCAATACAGCCAGCGCCAGAAAGACAGCGGCAAATTTGTTTATGCTTTTTGTCTTCATAAGATCCTCCTTGATAAATAATGTTACTTAAACGGGCTTAACCGCTTAAATTACTTTAAAGATACCATATTTAGTGACGTTTGTCAAGATTATGCATATTGTACAATTTAACGAACTTTAAAGAAAAAAAATGTGCACTTTGACGAACATCGTCGTCACGGGCAATGTCTGAAAATGCACATTTTTCCGCATTGCAAAGCGGTTGTTATTCCGTTACATAACGCATTTTATAAGCCGACCTAAAAAAACGTTTAACCGAAAAATACATAAAAACAACCGTAACGGATATCCACCGGCTGACGCAACATATTGAGGTGTATTACACAAAAATCTCTCGCTATGAAGTCGCAGCCTTTGACGCTTTGTTCCATAGAAAAAGCGGCGTCGGGCGAAGCCGCTCGACGCCGCAATATATCTGTACCGTGCTAAAGTACTTACTTCTCCGCAAGCAGCTTCTCAACGCTCGCCAGTCTTACGCATATGCAGAACAGCACCATAGCTTGAAGCAGCTCACCGACAGACGGATAAGTCGGCGCGATCCTGATATTGCTGTCGTTGGGATCCTTACCGTAAGGGAATGTCGCGCCCGCGCCCGTAAGCACTACGCCGCCCCCCTTCGCGAGCTCAACGATACGCTTTGCGCACCCGGGCAGCGAATCGAACGAGATAAAGTAGCCGCCCTTGGGGTTAGTCCACTTGCCTATTCCGAGCGGTCCGATCTCCTTTTCGAGATTGTACAGCACTACCTCGAACTTCGGGTATATTATCGCCGCGTGGTGGCGCATATGCTCGGTAACGCCCTCAAAGTTCTTGAAGTACTTCGCGTGGCGAAGCTGATTGAGCTTGTCAAAGCCGATAGTCTGAAACGCCATCTGCTTCTTGATAAAGTCGATATTATCCTTTGACGCGCAGATGACCGCGAGACCGCCGCCCGGGAACGATATCTTAGAGGTAGACGAGAACTCGAAGACCATATTCGGATTCCCCGCTTTCTTGCACTCCTCGATGATATTCAACAGATGAGCATGGTCGTTGGTGAGGTGATGAACGCAGTACGCGTTATCCCAGAAGATACGGAAGTCCTTAGCCGCGGGCTTGAGATTCGCGAAACGGCGTACCACCTCGTCGGAATATGTAATGCCCGTGGGGTTGGAGTACATCGGCACGCACCATATGCCCTTGATGCTCTCGTCCGATGCAGCCAGCCGCTCAACCTCGTCCATATCGGGACCGTCCTCCTTGTATGGCACGGTTATCATCTCGATACCAAGCGCCTCACACATTGCGAAGTGTCTGTCGTAGCCGGGGGCGGGACATAGGAACTTCACGCTGTCATACCTGCACCACGGCTTTTCACTGCCGAGCACGCCGAGCTGCATAGCGCGGATTATCGTATCATACATCATCTGGAGACTGGAATTTCCGCCGACAATGACCTCGTCCGCACCAACTCCGAGCATTTCCATAAACAGCTCCTTAGCCTCCGGGATACCGTCAAGCACGCCGTAGGAACGGCAGTCCGCACCGCTCTTGGACTTATAGTCGCCGTCAAGGCAGTGCAGCAGCATATTGATCGACAGGTCAAGCTGCTCGGGCGCGGGAACGCCGCGCGCCATTGTCAGGTTCAGTCCCTTTTTCTTGAATTCCTCGTATTGCTCCTCAAGCAGCGCCTTTTCGGCGGTCAGCTCCTCTTTGTTCATTTCCGTATAAAGCATTATCAAACTTTCCTTTCCGAAAATATATTTTTATTTAGTCTAAGCTATCCTTTAACACCGTTATTATTATAACATACCATAAAAATTTTTGCAAGTGATTTTTGAAATTCCTGCAAAAATTGTCAGAAACAGCAAAAAAACGTTAATTTCTCACGAGATTTTGCGGATTTTGGCGATATACATTGCTCAAAACAAAAAGTGCTCCCGCTATGACCTGTCAATACGGACGCACGGAAACACTTTATTATTGCAAATTAAACGCAGCTTACACGAACTCATCCCCAAGATCATCATCGCTACTGTAAACGATCTCGCGCAGTCTGTACAGCTCGATCGTATTGTTTATGCGCTTCTTAACAAAATTGATATTGAACGGCTTTGAGATAACGTCCTCCGCGCCGAGATCGAACGCCCTTGTAAGCGACTTAGTGGACGTATCGGCGCTGATGATGAACACGGGCACGACCTCAACGTACCTGTTTTTGTGGAAATAGTCCAACAGCCCGAAGCCGTCAAGCACGGGCATCATAATGTCGGACAGCACACAGCATATCTCGTCCTTATGCTTTTCGTATTCCTCGATAGCCTTAAAGCCGTTTTCCGCTTCGATAATGTTTTTATCGGAGAACATATCACTTAGCATAAGCCTGTTGAACTCGTAATCATCTACTATTAAAATGGTGTTCTTCTCTGCCATTGTTGACCTCCAAAAAATAAAATACATTTGCGGCAATCCACAGCAAAACTTCATCGTTATCTTATTTATATATACATTTTACCACATTTTTTATAAAAAGTCAAGGGCAGATTGTAAGAAATGTAAAATTTCCCCTTGTAAAATGAAAAATGTTGTGCTATAATAATAACCGATACAGTAACAAAATCTTTCACGACAAATGCATACGGCAGGTTATGCCGTATCACATCAGGGTCTGTTTTCAGACGAGGGGGAATTATGAGCAACACAAAAACGATCGCCGACAATCGTCAGGTCAGGCACGAATATTTTATTATAGAGAGTTACGAAGCGGGTATTGAGTTGTTCGGCACGGAGGTGAAGTCTATCCGCGCGGGCGGCGTTAACCTGAAGGATTCGTGGATATCCATCGACAACGGAGAGGCGTTTATCCGCGGAATGCATATCGCGCCTTACGAAAAAGGCAACATATTCAATCGCGACCCGTACCGCGTCCGTAAGCTTCTGCTCCACAAAAAGGAGATAATGAAGCTCTTCGGGCAGGTCAAGCAGGGCGGCTTCACGCTTATACCCGTATCTATGTATTTCAAGGACAGCAAAGTCAAGATACAGGTCGGGCTGTGCAAGGGCAAAAAGCTCCACGACAAGCGTCAGGATATGGCAAAGCGCGACGCGGGACGCGAGATCGAACGCGCGCTCAAGGAACGCAACCGCTGATCGGATAACAGCAGTACAAAGAGAATTCGCCGGCTGCTCATACAGTCGGCGGTTTTGCCGCTTGATATAACAATGACCCCGTGCCGCGGTACGGGGCTTTTTCGTGTACCGTCCGCATTGACAGCCGTCCGCGGATAGGATATAATATAATAAGCGTGTCCGCGAAAAGATTTAAGGATTATTTAATAATTTACATGCTATAATGAGATCACAAAAACGAAAGGGGCGGTAGAATGTACCTGCGAATACTTAAAAAGGACTTGAAGCGCAAGAAAACCATGAACGTCATACTGCTGATATTTGTGATCTTAGCGGCGACGTTCATAGCGAGCAGCGCGAACAACCTTATCACGGTGAGCGGAGCGATGGACAATTTCTTTGAAAAGGCGAACGTCCCCGACTATTGGTTCTCCTCCACGAACGCTGCGGATATGGAACGGTTCGAGGATTTTGCCTCGGAGAACGGTTACGAACACAGTACCCTGCGGCTTGTACAGATAGAGCCGAAAAATGTTACGGTAGAGGGCGAAAAGATGGAGTACAAAAACACTATCTGCCTGTCGACCCTCGGCGGCATAAACATCTTCGACAAAAACGACGACGTTATAACTCACATCAACGACGGCGAGATTTACGTCGCGGGCTATATGTTCCATTCAACGGAAAACGACTATCACGAGGGCGGAAAGATATTTATCAGCCAAAACGGAGTTGAAAAGGAATTCACGGTAAAGGGTTACTCAAAGGACGCGCTTTACGGCTCGGAAATGGTGGGAATGGGAAGATTTCTCGTGAGCGAGAATGACGCGGCGCTGTTCGATACGGAGAGCGCGGCAGCGTGCAGCTCGGTGGAGGTTCATACCCGTGACGAGGAATATATCGATAAATTCAACGCTTTGGGCATAAACACCATAATGTCGATAGACCGTTCGATGTTCAAAATGGTGTACATTATGGACACGCTCATCGCGGGTATCCTGCTTGTTGTGAGCGTATGCCTTATACTTATTTCAATGGTGATACTGCGGTTTATCATCAACTTCACGATAACCGAAGAATTTCGCGAGATAGGCGTTATGAAAGCTATCGGTATCAAGAACTTTGCGATACGCGGACTGTATATCGCGAAATACTTCGCTATCGCCGTTATCGGCACGGCGGTCGGGCTTTGTATCAGCTTCCCGCTGAGCCGACTGATGATAAGCGGAGCTTCGAAGAAGATGGTAATTTCGAGCGGCGATAATTACCTTATAAATATCGGCGCGGCAGTTCTCGCGGCTGTTATAGTCGTGCTGTTCAGCTATCTCTGCACGCGGAAGATAAAAAAATTCTCCCCTATCGACGCGATACGCAGCGGCGAAACGGGCGAGCGCTACAAGAAAAAAGGAATACTGCGGCTCGGAAAATCACATATGCCGACCGCGCCCTTTATGGCGCTGAACGACATTTTCAGCGGCGTTAAGAATTACATTTCGATGATAATCATCTTTATTCTCGGAACGCTGCTAGTAATTATCCCCACAAATACGATAAACACACTGCGCTCCGACAAGCTGATAACAATATTCAATATGGTTGAGAGCGACCACGTTATCTCTCAGGAGCTGCTGTTCAATCCCAACGAGGACAACAAGAGCAAGGTGGAACGGCAGTTTTCCGAGGTGCGGGAAATGTTCGCCGAAAACGGCATCGATGTTGACGTATTCCAAGAAATTATGTTCCGCGCGAATGTCAATAAAGGTGAAAAAAGGACAAACTCCATTTCGTTCCAGAGCATGGGCGGAGTAACGCCAGATATGTATACTTATCTTGAAGGAACGCCGCCGCAGAACGTTCACGAGGTCGCGTTGACGTTTCTTATCGCGGAACGCATAGGCGCGGAGATAGGCGACGACGTAGAGATAAAACTCGGCGAGGATACGAGAACATACACCGTTTCCGCGATAAATCAGAGTATGAACAATATGGGTGAGGGAGTACGGTTTCACGAGGACGCGGAGCTTGATTACAACTACGCTGCGGGCTGCTTCGGTATTCAGGTGAACTACAAGGACAGCCCCGACAAAGCCGAGCTTGCCGAACGAAAGGCGCTGCTTGAAAAGCTCTACCCCGACGCGACTGTCTTCACATCGGGCGAATATATCAGCTATATGATAGGCAACATCGCCGGACAGCTCGACCAAATGAAGATACTTATCCTGTCGATAATCCTCGCGATAAACGCGCTTGTTGCCGTGCTTATGGTCAAGAGCTTCATCACCAAGGAAAAGAGCGAGATAGCGCTGCTGAAGGCTATCGGCTTTCAAAACGGCACACTGACATTGTGGCAGACCCTGCGCATAGGAATAGTGCTTATAGTTTCGGTGCTTACGGGAGCGCTTGTTTCCACGCCGCTGTCGTCGCTGATAATTACGCCTATATTCAGAATGATGGGCGCATACAGCATTGAATACGACATACGTGCGGTCGAGGTATACGTTGTACTTCCGCTGATAATGCTCGGAGTTACGGTGCTCGCGGCATTTATCTCGGCACAGGGATTGAGGAAGATATCTTCCTCGCAGATATCTAATAATGAATAATTGCTTAATAGAAAGGGGCTTCAAGATGACAAACATATTAGAGGTAAAAGACCTTTGCAAAACATATGTGGTAAACAAACGGCAGAACAACGTCCTTAAAAATGTGAATTTTCACATTTCCGAGGGCGAGATGGTGGCGGTCATGGGACCGTCGGGATCGGGAAAATCTACGCTGCTGTATGCGGTCTCGGGAATGGACAACATCACCGCGGGAACAGTCGAATTTAACGGCAAAAACATCGCAAAAATGAATGCGAAAGAGCTTGCCGACCTGCGGCTTGACGAAATGGGATTTATCTTTCAGCAGATGTATATGCTGAAAAATCTCTCGGTGCTCGATAATATAATCCTGCCCGCGTGTCAGTCCGATAAGATAAATGAATCACGCCGCGAAACAGTCGAGCGCGGTCACGCGTTAATGCGCAAGCTCGGCATAATCGAGGTCGCCGACAACGATATCAACGAGGTCTCGGGCGGGCAGTTACAGCGCGCGTGCATTTGCAGAAGTATGATAAACAAGCCGAAGATGATATTCGCCGACGAGCCTACGGGCGCGCTCAACCGCACGTCCTCCAACGAGGTTATGGAAGAGCTTGCGAAATTAAATTCCGAGGGTACGACCGTAATTCTCGTAACTCACGACGTAAAGGTCGCGGCAAAGTGCACGAGAATTTTATACATCGTTGACGGGAACATCAAGGGCGAATATAATTTAGATAAGTACGACAGTTCGAAGCTGCGCGACCGCGAGCGCGCGCTTAACGGCTGGCTTATGGAAATGGGCTGGTGAATGTTTATTGGTTTCAGGGTTGCATTTTCCCTTTAAATATGGTATAATTGTCATATGAGAGGTGTTGAAATATGCAATTTGTATGCGATCTGTCGGAAACGATAATTGTCGCGATATCGTTTTTTATGATAAAAAAATACGTGTGTCTTGAAAAAGACCTGCCGCAAAAGCGTCAGACGGTTTTTTATTTAATAAGCGGAGCTTTGGTCTCGGCGGCTTTCTTTATTTTCGGAAAGTCGATAGCCGAGGCGGTATGTGCGGGCGCAGTCGTCGTAAACGTCATACTTGCGAGGAAAAAGCCGTATAAGCTCTCGGGGCTTTTAATGCTGTTTCCGCTTTCGATCATAAACGGCATTATGGTGCCGCTTATGGTAGTACCGCCGTATCTGTTCTCCATTCCCGAGCAGGCATACCAGCTTGGCGTTTACGGCGTTCTTTTCGCGTTATTTTCGGCGTTTATGATCTTGGGTAAGCGTTGGCGGCGAAAGTTCGCGAGGGATACGAGAGACAGAAGCCTTTCGGCTTTGGAGCAGGCTATGCTGATAATCGGCGGACTATTATCTCAGTTTTTCTCGATAAAGATCGGCAACGCAGTAAGCGCGGGAGAGACCGCGGTTTTTAACATCGGCGAGCTTATCGCGATAAACAGCCTTTTTGCGGTCGCGATGACGGTAGCGTTCGTTATTATGATAATCCAGGGCAACAAGCGTAATTATTATCTTCGCAAGTACAACAATATGCAGTCGCACATTATCACCACAATGGCGGACATTATTGAAAACCGCGACGAAAGCACGGGCGGGCATATCCGCCGCACGGCGAAATATGTCGAGATCCTCGCGAAAGAGCTTCAAAGACAGGGAAAGCATACCGATATCCTCACAAACAAATACATAAGCGATATGGTAATGGCGGCGCCGCTGCACGATATCGGGAAGATACACATATCAGACACCGTTCTCAACAAGCCCGGAAGGCTTACCGAGGAGGAGTTCACGCAGATGAAAACACATACCACGGCGGGCAGAGATCTGCTCGAAAAAGCCAAGGGCGACCTCGGCGATATACATTATCTGAATATTGCGATCGAAATGGCTGCGTATCATCATGAGCGGGAGGACGGAAAAGGATATCCTTACGGCGTTATTGGCGACGAGATACCGCTCTGCGCGAAGATACTCGCCGTCGCCGATGTGTTCGACGCGCTGACATCAAAGCGCGTTTATAAGGATCCAATGCCGTTCGACAAAGCGTGCAATATCGTCCGCGAGGAGCGCGGAACGCACTTTGACGAGGATGTGGTGGACGCGTTTACAGTAACGTCCGAGAAGATATTAGCGGCTATGAAAACATTCAGTTCGGAGTAAGGTGGAGCAATGACGGATATTCTTATCGTTGAAGATAACAAGGAACTGGCGGCGGTTCTGTGCGATTTTCTCCGCGCGGAAAATTATACGGTCTCCGTCGCCGAAAATGCGGAAAAATGTATCGCGCTGTACGGAAAATACGGCGCAAGGCTTGTGGTGCTTGACCTGATGCTGCCCGATAAGGACGGCTTTTACATTCTCGAAAAGATACGAGAGGAAAGCAACACCCCGATTTTGATAGTCAGCGCGAAAACGGGCAAGGACGACAAGCTCCTCGGGCTTGATCTCGGCGCGGACGATTATATCGAAAAACCGTATGATATCGACATTATGCTCGCGAAAATACGCGGTATATTCAAGCGAAGGTACGCGCTTGACGAGCTTTCCGACGGCGATATCCGCGTGAATAAGATCAGCCGCACCGTATACAAGAACGGCGCTCCGCTCGAGATAACCGCCAAGGAATTTGAGCTGCTTGTGCTGCTTATCGAGAACAAGGGGCGCACTCTATCAAAGGAATACATTTTCAATACGATCTGGGGCAGCGACAGCGATTCCGAACAGCAGACGCTCACCGTTCACATCAAATGGCTTAGGCAAAAAATCGAGGAATATCCGAAAAATCCGAGGAAAATTGTGACGGTCTGGGGCGTGGGGTATAAGTATCTATGAAGGCATGGAGAAAGATTTTCGCGTTGGTAATCACGCTCGTTACGGTTATTTTTGTTATGGCAAACTTGCTGTTGCATTATCTGGATTCCCCCGAAAACGGCAGACCGCACCGCGTTGAAATAAACAGGCTCGCGCTGCAAATCGAGCAGGGCGGACTCGAAAACGTTGACTTGACGCAGTGCGAATTCGTCTATAATATTGCGGAATTCGGCGAGGATTTTTACGATCCCGAGGACGACTATTCGATACGCGAAATAAACGGTGAGCTTTATCGTTTTGATTACAGAACGAAAAACAATTCGCTAAATGGTTCAATAGTCGCTGCCGTTAACATAATTCTCGCGGCGATGACCGCGGCGGTTTTCGGGATATTGTTTTTTGTCCGCGGGAAAATTCTTCGCCCGTTTGAGCGCTTGACTAACGTTCCCTATGAACTTTCAAAAGGAAATCTTACATCGCCCGTCAAGGAAAACAAGAGCCGCTTTTTCGGAAAATTTTTATGGGGGATTGACCTGCTCCGCGAGAACCTCGAGCAGCAGAGGCAGCGCGAGCTGGAGCTTCAAAAGGAAAAGAAAACGCTTTTGCTGTCGCTTTCGCACGATATAAAAACTCCGCTCTCCGCGATAAAGCTGTACTCAAAGGCGCTGTCCAAAAATCTTTACCCCGACGCGGAAAAGCAGCGGGATATTGCAGAAAGCATCAACGAAAAGGCTGACGAGATAGAGGGCTATGTTTCGCGTATTATCACCGCCTCGCGCGAGGATTTTCTGAGCCTTGACGTGGAAAACGGCGAGTTTTACTTTTCCGATCTGGTGCAAAATATTGCGGCTTATTACGTCGAAAAGCTGGAGCTTGTGAAAACCGAATTTATTATCGGGGAATATAAGAATTGTCTGCTTTTCGGCGATCTGAACCGTGCTGCAGAGGTACTGCAAAACGTGATAGAAAACGCGATAAAATACGGTGACGGAAAGCGGATCGAGCTGCTGTTCCCCGAGAATGACGAGGGCGTTCTGGTGACCGTTCGAAACGGCGGCTGCACGCTCGAAAAATCCGATCTGCCGCACATTTTCAAGAGCTTCTGGCGCGGCGCGAATTCGGAAAATATCCGCGGCAGCGGATTGGGTCTGTACATCTGCCGACAGCTTATGCATAAAATGAACGGCGAGATTTTCGCGGAGATCGAGGGCGAATTCATTACGGTGACAACGGTCTTCGGGAGAGCGTAAAACTAACAAACCGCGGCGATCACCGCGGTTTGCTTATTAGGATCACTCGAGACCGAGCATTTCATAATACGAGGAAACAGTCAGTTCATTTGTGAATTCCGCTTCGGTAAGGTCTGACGAAACAGTGGATCTGTCAACTGTGATCGTCCTGCCGTCTCCGTGGAGATCGAAAAAGTTGTCCGAGAATACGCAGTCGGCGGTTATAAGGTCAAGCCATACTCCCTTTGCGAACGCCTTTGAACTAACGGTTATCTCAAACCGTCCGCCGCTGTCCTTAACGGAAAATGTCAGCTTCGGGTCAACAAACTCAAACTGCTTCGGGTGGACGAGCATATAGGTGTTGGCGCTAAGAATATCGCCGTTTGTCTGTAACGGTTAAAGAATATCTTTATGCTTTTTACTTAGAGGTATTTTTTCAGCGCCTCAGCTTTGTCGGTCCTCTCCCACGTGACGTTCAGATCCTCGCGTCCCATATGACCGTAGGCCGCTGTTTGTTTATACTGCGGCTTTCTGAGATCAAGGGTATTTATGATAGCGGACGGACGGAGGTCGAATTCCTTGATTACCGCGTCGGCGATCTTGTCGTCGGAAATCTTTCCCGTGCCGAATGTGTCGACCATTACGGAAACGGGCTTTGCAACGCCGATAGCGTAAGCGAGCTGTATCTCAGCCTTGTCGGCGAGACCCGCCGCTACGATGTTCTTGGCAACATAACGCGCCATATAAGCTGCCGAGCGGTCTACCTTGGTCGGATCCTTGCCCGAGAACGCGCCGCCGCCGTGACGTGAATAACCGCCATATGTATCAACGATGATCTTACGTCCCGTAAGACCGCTGTCGCCCATAGGACCGCCGACAACAAATCTGCCCGTCGGGTTGACGAAATACTTGGTGTTTTCGTCGAGAAGCTCCGCGGGAACGGTAGTTTTGATGACCTTTTCGATAACGTCCGCGCGTATCTGTGCGAGGGTAGCCTCAGCCTTGTGCTGAGAAGAGACGACAACCGTATCAACACGCACGGGCTTGCCGCCGTCGTATTCAACGGTTACCTGCGTCTTTCCGTCGGGGAGCAGATAGGGCAGCGTGCCGTTCTTGCGCACCTCGGTGAGCTTTTTCGCGAGCTTATGCGCAAGGCTTATCGGCATCGGCATAAGCTCGGGGGTCTCGTTGCAGGCAAATCCGAACATCATACCCTGATCACCGGCGCCAACATCATTCTCGTTTTGCTCGCGTCCTTCGAGAGAGTTGTTTACGCCCATCGCGATATCGGGAGACTGCTTGTCGAGAATTGTGTAGACCGCGCAAGTATCGGCATCAAAGCCGTATTCGCTTGAGGTATAGCCGATCTCGCGGACAGTCTTGCGAACTATCGACGGAATATCTATATTGGCGGTAGTGGTAATTTCTCCCATCACCGTTACCATACCCGTGGTGGTCGTGGTCTCGCAGGCAACTCTGCCCATAGGATCCTGCGCCAGAATAGCGTCCAACACCGCATCGGAGATATTGTCGCAGATTTTGTCGGGGTGACCCTCGGTAACGCTTTCCGACGTAAATAATTTCTTTGTGTTCATAGCTTACCATCCTTTACAAATTTGTAAGTATACAATAAAATGCTCGCTCTTTGTTTAAGGAGCGAGCAGTAAAATATCCGTTCACTCCTTATCTTTCGGTGAAGTAAACTTCCCGCAGGATGTAGCACCGTTCTTTTCGTTCGTCGGCGACGACCGTCAAGTGGTTGCCGGGCTTCATAGGGACCAGTCCCCCGCCTTTCGGCTTGAAGCCTCTCTTGATAAGGCATTTTATTGGGAGCGCTTTTTCGCTCCTGTCACAAGTATAGCATATTATAGCATACTTGTCAAGCGCTTTTTCGACATTTTTTCGGATATCGCCAAAAAACATACCCGCGGATAAAAAACGCCGCGGGTCGCTGTTCAATCGTTTACTTTTTTATCAGCTTGGAAAACTCCAAAGCCTTTCCGAGGTCGCCCTCTACCTTGAGCTTGCCCGTGGTGTAAGCGATAACGGGGTCAAGCTTGCCATCCATAAGCTTTGCAAAGTTTGCAGGCTCGATCGTGAATGCGCAGGAGCGGTCATGATAATCATAAGGCTCCGCGGAGACCTTGCCGTCCTTGACTTCCACATAAAATACTCCGCTGTCCTTTCCCGTGAGGTTCACCTGAACCGCCAGAAAATCCGTACCCGAGGCGTCGATCTTTGCCGCCGTTTCCTTTACTTTTGCCATGATTTCATCAAATGTCATAAATAAACTCCTTTCGGTTTTTATATATTATACCACACTTTTTTAAAAATGTCAAGAAAGTATGCTTGCAAATGATATATAAATTATCGATAATCCGCAACATCTATCCAAGTGAGCAATAATTCGCGCTGTTCGGGACGGCGGAATTTAAGCTGTGCCGCCGCGACTATCGGCAGCCAGTCATGAACATATTCTACGGACGTGCCCGTTTTATTGCAGTAAAGTTTAAGATACTTCTCCGCCCACTCGGTGTGGTGCTTAAGGCAGAAGTTGATATAGGTCTTGGCGATATCGGCGGAGGCGTTGCCCTGCTTGGCTTTGAGCCAGTCGACAATAAACACGCCGTCATCGTTAACAATAATGTTGTCGGGAGCAAAATCGCCGTGACATAGCTTGATATGCTTCGGCATGGAGTTCAACCGCGTAAGCAGATCGTACTTTTTCACGTCGTCGATCATATCCAGCCCCTCGATGGAACGCTTGAGGTAATCCGTAAGACGGCTGACCTTAGCGGAGTGCAGAGAGTTGATCTCGATCTGGAGATCAACCATTTTGTCGAGATAGCTGTCGATTTTAGCGGGGTTTTCTTTCATAAGCTGTTCGAGAGTTTTTCCCGCAATGTGCTCGTAGATTATCGCCCATTTGCCGTCGATTTTTACGATCTCCTCAAACTGCGGGATACGCGCGAAGCCCGTCTCCTCGACGCGGGTATGGGTCAGCGCTTCGTACAGCACGACGCTTTTCGGCTCGTCGGGATCCTTAAATACCTTTACGCATTTGCCGTCGGATTCGTAGACCTGAACCTTATCACTTTCCGCTATCATCTTTTTAAGTTCCATATTATCACATTCCTTTCGCAAAAAAAATTAATTTACTCATCTTTGGGTCTGGGACCATTTGGAAGAGGCTTTCCATTTTCATCTCGGTTAATGGGAGTTGCTTTAAGATGAAACTGTATACACCCGTCAGCGCATGGTATATTCATTTCATATTTTTCTTTTTCACCTCTATGTGTAAAATCACCGCCGCATCTGATAACTTCACACCATGTATATACCCGTATCATTGTTTTGGGACACATTCCTGCAGGACATTCATATGAAAAAATGAATTTGTCTCCTTTTTCCAATCCAAGCCGACAGTGTCCCGCTTTTCCCTCTATTGCCGTCAATTCAAACTGCCAATCTTCAGTACACCATTTTTGCATATCAATAACCTCCGATTATTAATATAAATTTTTTCTATCCGAAGCTGTTCTCATTAATACTCCATCAACGAGATTATAAACTCTATCTTTATCTATTGCAACCTTTTTTCTATTTCACTTTCTATTTTTTATAAAGTCATCTTGCAAATTCCGATTTTATATATTTCATCTACTCGATTATACCACTTTACCGCGATATTGTAAAGCACTTTTTATAAAAATTAAACAATATGCCGATTTTTTTTGAGAAATTTTTATGAAAGTTTTCAAAAAACTTATGAACCGCAACACAATATTACCCGTTCAAAAAAATATTGACATTCGGAAACAAATATGCTATAATAAAAAAATAGAGCAAAAAACCGATAATGGTAATAGAAAGGAAAAATATCATGACTATGAAAAAATTAAGCACCGCGTTCATTGCGGCTTGCCTCAGTATTACAATGCTGTCGGGCTGCAGCGGCGTTCCCGCGAATAGCGTGTTCTCGGCGGACGATCTGCCCGGAAAATCTATCGGCGTTCAGAAAGGCACAACCGGCGATGATTTAGCTAAAGGTTACGAAGAGTCGCCGGAAGAGGGCAAAGAAGCAGCTAAAGTTGAACGTTTTGATAAAGGCGCAGATGCTGTAAACGCTCTCAAGCAAGGAAAAATTGATTGTGTTATAATTGATAACGAGCCCGCAAAGGTTTTCGTTTCACAAAACGACGACTTGCAGATACTTGAAGGCAGTTTTGAGCCCGAGGACTATGCTATTGCGGTCAAAAAAGGCAGCGAGCTGACCGATAAGATCAACGCGGTAATAAAGGAGCTTACAGAGGACGGTACTATAGGCAAAATCCTCGGTAACTACATAGGCGATAATCAGGGCAGTTATCAGTACACCTCTCCCGAGAACGTTGATCGCAGCAACGGCAAGCTCGTAATGGCGACCAATGCGGAGTTCCCACCCTACGAATCCTATGACGGCAACAAGATAGTCGGAATAGATCCCGACATCTTTCAGGCCATATGTGACAAGCTCGGCTACGAGGCGGTTATCGAGGATATGCAGTTTAACGCCATTATCGCTTCCATTGAAGCGGGAAAAGCGGATATAGGAATGGCGGGTATGACCGTCGATCCCGACAGACTTAAAAATGTGGACTTCACCGAAAGCTACGCTCAGGGGCTGCAGGTCATTATAACACGCAAGAAGTAATTAAGCCGAAAAGCGCGGCAATGCACCGCGCTTTTTTATAGGAGAAAACATATGGAAGGCTTTTTTGAGGCGATAAAAGGTTTTTTCGTATCGTTCGGCGATAAATTTTCGCAAAATTTTATCGAGAAAAACCGCTGGCAATATCTGACAAACGGCTTAGCGACTACGCTCATTATTACGGTATGTGCCGTGATACTCGGATTTATACTCGGATTTATCGTTGCGGTCGTGCGTTCGACCCACGATAAAACAGGAAAAATGAAAGCCGGAAACTTTTTTGCGCATATTTATCTTACCGTTATCCGCGGAACCCCCGTAATGGTGCAGCTTTTGATAATTTACTATGTTATTTTTCAGTCGATAAATATAAATAAGATATTTTGTGCCATTCTGGCTTTCGGTATCAACTCCGGAGCGTACGTCGCGGAGATAGTCCGTTCGGGAATTATGTCGATAGACAACGGGCAAATGGAAGCGGGGCGCAGCTTGGGTTTGAATTACCGTCAGACCATGCTGTCGATAATACTTCCGCAGGCATTCAAAAATGTGCTCCCGGCACTTGCCAACGAGTTTATTGTTTTGTTGAAAGAAACGTCAATTGCCGGATACATAGCGATTACAGACCTTACAAGAGCAGGTGATATCATACAAAGCCAGACCTACGAAGCGTTTATGCCGCTGCTGGCTGTCGCAGCTATCTATCTGGTGATGGTCGTGGGGCTTACAAGGCTCGTCAGACTGCTCGAAAGGAGGCTCGCGAAGAATGATAAACGTTAGTCACCTTTATAAGTCCTTTGGAGAGCTGGCGGTGTTGGAGGATATATCCGAAACAATCAAAAAGGGTGAAAAAGTCGTTATTATCGGACCGTCGGGCTCGGGGAAAAGCACGTTTCTGCGCTGCCTTAATCTTATGGAAACACCGACCTCGGGCACTATCACGTTTGACGGCGAGGACATAACAAGCTGTCATGGCAAGGAGCTTGACTGTCTGCGCCGCAGAATGGGCATGGTGTTTCAGCACTTCAATCTGTTTCCGCACCTGACTATCCGCAGAAACATCACATTAGCACCCGTAAAACTCGGTCTTATGAGCAAGGACGAAGCGAACGAGACCGCCGACAGACTGCTGAAACGCGTCGGGTTGCCCGACAAGGCGGATAGCTATCCGAATATGCTTTCGGGCGGACAGAAGCAGCGTATCGCGATAGCGCGGTCGCTTGCTATGAACCCCGAGGTAATGCTGTTCGACGAGCCGACAAGCGCGCTTGACCCGGAAATGGTCGGCGAGGTTCTCGACCTTATGAAGCAGCTTGCCGAAGAGGGCATGACAATGGTGGTCGTTACTCATGAAATGGGCTTTGCGCGAGAGGTCGCGTCGCGAGTGCTGTTTATGGCTGACGGTAAAATTCTCGAGCAGAACCCTCCCGAGGAATTCTTTAAAAACCCGAGCAATCCGAGACTTAAGGATTTCCTTTCAAAGGTCATATAACAAAAGCCCCCGCCTCACGGGGGCTTTTACATGCTATTTTACAGCTACGTCATACTTCCGCATCCATGCTTCGGTTTGCAGGAAATATGCGTATATCTGCGGTACGGTCATAAGCTGACCGTACCAGTTTTTGGCAAAGCTTGCGCCGTCCGTATCAAGCATTCGTCGAAGCTCGTCGGCGTTGACTATCTCCGTCAGACGGCAGTCTCCGCTGTCGAGAAGCGCTCTCAGTTTTCCGCTTAAAAGCGCCATATAATCGGGATTGTGGGTCTTGGGATACGGGCTCTTTTTGCGCCAGAGAACGTCCTCGGGTAGAACCCCCTCCATTGCGTAGCGCACCAAGCCCTTTTCGCGCCCGCGGTAGTTCTTGAACGCCGCGGGGATATTGTATGCGTATTCCACCAGACGGTAGTCGCAGAACGGTACGCGGACTTCAAGTCCGTGAGCCATGGACATACGGTCTTTTCTGTCAAGCAGCGTCGCCATAAAATACTCAAGATTAAGCACGAACATCTCGCGCATACGGGTATCGTCGTCGTTCTCACCGTCAAGGTAGTCCACGTCCTCAAGACAGCGGTCGTATGCTTTGCGGACGAACGCCTCCGCCTCCTTGCCGGACATCGGATTTTTCATCAGCGAGCCTCGCTCGGGAACGCTCGTCGCCCACGGGAAACCGTTGTAGTGCAGCACCTCGGGTCTGTGGTACCACGGATAGCCGCCGAATATCTCATCGGCGCATTCACCTGATAAAGCGACGGGAAAACCCGCATTTTTGATCTCGCGGCAGAACAGCCAGAGCGAGCTGTCGACGTCTGCCATTCCCGGGAGGTCGCGCGCGTATACCGCGTCGTTCAGAGCCTCGGCGAGTGCGGGAGTGTCCAGCACAACATTAGCATGCTCCGAGCCGATAAACTTTGCCATTTTCTCGACATAAGGAGCGTCCTCATCGGGCTGAAACGCGCTTGCCCTGAAGTTCTCACGGTTGTGCGCGTAATCTATCGAGAACGTGTGCAGACGCTCGCCGCGCTTGGAAAACTCCGTCGCAGCTATCGCCGAGATGACCGAGCTGTCAAGTCCTCCCGACAGAAACGTACAGAGCGGAACGTCGCTGACGAGCTGACGTTTCACCGCGTCGAAGATAAGCTCACGCACATGATTCGCAGTCTCGGTGAAGTTTTCGTTATGCGGGGCGGCGGTCAATCTCCAGTAGCGTTTAACGGTAAGTCCTTTGCGCGAGAAATCGGCGCAGTGCGCCGCGGGCAGGTCACGGATATCGCGGAACACGCCGTTGCCGACTATCCGAGCGGGACCCACCAGCATTATCTGCGCTGCGCCCTCCTCGGTGATCACCGGCTTGACCTCGGGATGCTTTAACAGCGCCTTGATCTCGCTCGCGAATACCAATCCGTTCTCCGTCTCCGCATAGAACAGCGGCTTGACGCCGATCCTGTCGCGTGCGAGGAACAAGGTCTGTTCGCTCTTGTTCCAGACGGCGAACGCAAATATTCCGTTGAACATATCGAGACACTTCTCACCGTACTCGACATACGCTTTCAGTACGACCTCGGTGTCGGAGTGCCCGAGAAATCGGTAACCGCGCTTTTCGAGCCCATCTCGTATCTCCGCGGTGTTGTACAGCTCGCCGTTGTAGACGAGCGTACAGTCGCCGAAAGTCATGGGTTGAAAGCCGTTTTCGGGGTCGATGACGATAAGTCGCCTGTGCGCGAGACAGACGTGCTCGTGCTCGAAAAGCCCGTCCGCATCGGGTCCGCGGGGCGTGAGCGCACGGCTCATTTCACGTATTATTTCGTTGTTGATCTGTGTTCTGAAATTGATCTCTCCTGCAATTCCGCACATAATTATCGCTCCTTTCATGCTGCATTATATGCGCTTTCCGCAAATTTGACAGTACGGTCTCATTACCTCTCCCAATGGTAAAAAAACCCGAAAAAAATTACAATTTCAAAATTACAGCCTTCACTTTGTGCAAGTTGCCTATTGAAAACGTTTAACTTTTATAGTATTATATATATAAAGAACAAAAAATGATCTGCCTATATTTTTGCGACAGATCGAGAATGTTTTCGTCAATTTAGGAGGCGAACACTGTGAATATCACTATTAAAGATGTTGCCAAGGCGGCTAACGTATCCGTGGCAACCGTTTCGCGCGTACTGAACAATAAGAGCAACGTATCCGAGGAAGCGGTTCAAGCAGTCAACCGCGCAGTTGAGGAGCTGGGGTACAGCCCGAACTTTCTCGGACGCGATCTTCGCAAGAGCGAGACAAAGCGTATCCTTGCGATAATCGGCTCTACCGAGCAGAGCTTTTACAGCGACGTTCTGCGCGGTATGCAGGACGCGGCTTTCGTCGACGGCTACGATATTCTTATAGCCACCACGCGCAATGACCCCGAGCATGAAATGCACCTGCTCGGAATGCTGTTTTCGCGCGCGGTGGACGGCGTGGTGCTGCTCGCGCCCAAGCTCGACAGCAAAACCATAAGCGACCTCTCCAAGCGCTACCGTATTGCGATATGTCTTGAACGGCTCGATATCAGCGACATTCTCTGCGTGACTATTGACAACGAGCGTGCGGGCTTTGACGCTACAAGCTATCTTATAGGCAAAGGCAGACGGCGTATCGGTCTGATAACCACAGAGGTTCGCAGTCAGTCCTCGGTCGACCGCGAGAACGGCTATATGCGCGCCCTTAAAGCGGCGAATATCCCGTTCGATCCCGACCTTGTGTATTACGGCGATTACGACGCGGATACAGGAACGCGCGGCTGCGAGGCGCTCATGAGCCTGCCCAACAGACCCGACGCGATATTCTCCATTTCCGATACCATCTCTATCGGCGCTATGACCTACGCCGTTCAGCACGGCATAACCGTCGGAAAGGATCTGCTGTTCTTCGGCTTTGACAATATCGCCTACTCGCATATGTTCATACCTCGGCTCTCAACGGTCGAGCAGCCGTGCTATCTGCAGGGCAAGACGGTAATCGAAAAGCTCATCGCCAATATGAAGACCGATGAGCCCGATAAATCTACATATATGCTGCCACACAGCCTTATACTGCGCGAATCCACGGGAGATTAACCTTTCCTCTGACGGGCAACGCATTCGGCAATAATATCCGCCGCTGTAACTATTTCCTCCTCGGTGTTATGCTCCGAGAGGGTGAGCCTGAGCGACCCGTCAAGCCATTTCTTGTCAATTCCCATCGCCGAGAGAACGTGCGAGCGGTGCTGTTTCCCCGCCGAGCATGCGGAGGCGGTCGAGGCGAATACGCCAATAAGGTCGAGGGACATCACAAGAGCCTCACCGTCGATATCCGCGAACGAAAAATTCACGTTCGAGCAAAGCCGCTCGGTGCGGCTGCCGTTCAACCGAGAATGTGGGATTTTCTCCAGCTTCACGATCAGCATATCGCGCAGCCGCGAAAGTCTGCGCCGACGTTCGGGAATATCACGGCATATCTCCGTTATTGCAGCGCCGAGAGCCGCAATAGCCGCAGCGTTCTCAGTGCCCGAGCGTATCCCACGCTCCTGACCGCCGCCGAATATCATAGGCGATATCGGCGTTCCCTTGCGCGCGTACAGCAGTCCCGCGCCTTTTATCCCGCCGATCTTATGCGCCGAAACAGACAGCATATCAACTTCAAGCAAGCGCATATCAAGAGGGATACTGCCGACCGCCTGAACCGCGTCGGTATGGAACAGAACGCCCTTTTGACGGCACAATTCGGATATATCGGCAATAGGCTGAATAGCGCCCGTTTCGTTATTCGCCGCCATTACGGAGACCATCGCTGTATCATCGTCGATCGCCGCCGCGATATCCTCCGCGTGAACTATCCCCTCACCGTCCGGCGATATACGCACGACATCAGATCCCCGCCGCTGAAGCTCCTTACAGGCATTCAGCACGGCGGGGTGTTCTATTTCCGTAGTTATAATTTTGTGCTTATCGCCAACGCTAAGCGCCGAAAAAACCGCAAGGTTATCGCTCTCCGTGCCGCCGCTCGTGAAGTATATCTCCTCGGGCTGCGCTCCCAGAGCCGCCGCGCATTGCTCCCGCGCCTCGATAACGGCAAGCCGTGCCTCGCGCCCAAGAGTATGCGCCGAGGACGGGTTCGCGAAATTCTCCGTTATAAACGGCATAGCTGCGGCAAGCGCTTTCGGATGTACTGGAGCGCTCGCCGCGTTGTCAAGATATATCATTTTCCAAGTGCCTTTCTCAGATCGCGCAGATATGCCGCCTGCTGTTTTTTCAGATACCCCTTGACGAACGGTCTCATTATCGCCTTTTTAGGTGTGACGTCCTCGGTGAAGTCAATGATGGTCATGCCGTTTTCAAAAGACAATCTCCCCGTCCAATGTCCCGAAATGTTATCGTTTTCAATATCGAACTCGTAAAGAGAATACGGCTCGAACGCAGTTATTGTAAACCGCGTTTTAAAGCCGCTTTTATCGGTCTCCACAAAATTCTTTTCTCCAATGCGCTCTATCCCGCTGAGATCGCTGCGCCATGCGCTGTCAAACGATGTTATGATCTCCCATACCTTTTCTATATCCGCTGACAGCTCCGCTTTAATATTTGACACAGCCATATTTTACTCCAATATTATAGTGAACGGTCCGTCGTTGACAAGCTCCACACGCATTTCCGCACCGAAAACGCCCTTTTCAACAACGGGTATCTCGCGCCTGCAAAGCTCGCAGAAGTACTCATACAGCCGCTCCGCTTCCTTGGGCTCCTTTGCCGTGATGAAGTTGGGGCGATTCCCCTTCCGGCAGTCAGCATATAAGGTGAACTGCGAGATTATCAGCAGCGAGCCGTCCACGTCCTTAAGCGACAGATTGGTCTTGCCGTTTTCGTCCTCAAAGATACGCAGGCCTATAAGCTTTTTCGCCAGCCGCTCGCATTCGGCTTCGGTATCCTCCGCGCCCACGCCGAGCAATACGAGAAAGCCCTTTCCAATCTCGCCGACTTTTTCCCCGTCAACGGATACGCTTGCGCGCTCCGTCCGTTGTATTACGATCCTCATTATCTGTGACGGCCTCCGCCTCCGCCGTGACCGCCGCTGCGGTGACTTCCTCCACCGCCGCCGTGATGACCTCCGCCGCCGCTGTGACCGCTGCTGCTGACAACATGGCTCGTAGTGTACTCGCGGACAAACTGATCTACCTGACGAGTGATACGGGTACGGCTTTTGTCGATGTAATCGCCCGCGCTTATCGGCTTTATCTTTTTGTAGCCCCTTACAACGCAGCTGACAACGACGCCCGTAACTACCGCGGCGATTATAAATCCTATAAACCCGCCCGCAAATTGTATGGATGAAAATTGATTGTCGCCCATAAGGCTCGCCGTGCCGCCCGAACCGCTGCCGTAGCGCTCCGCGACGGAGCAGAAGTTCTTACACGCGGCATAAAAACCTCCGCTGTCAAGACCGTCGTACATCTTGTTGAACATAGCGTTGATATGATCGTCGTACTTGTTGCGCCCCATACCGCTTGTGGAAATTCGATCCTCATATCCGTCATACGCGGGATTATCATATGTATTCAGCAGCATAAGCACGACAAACGAGCTGCCTGTGCCGAAAGCGTCGTCGCCGAATTTGTCCGCGTAGCCTACATCGGACATACCGTTAAGGTCGCGGGTTATCACTATGCCGATGTTGCAGCCCGCCTTATCCGCGGTCTCCTGCATAAGCTCGCGAAGATCGCTCTCCTGCTGCTCCGTAAGACAGTCGTCAAAATCGGCAAGAGCAGCCGAAAATCCGCTGTCCGAACCCGCGAAAGCATTCGCTCCGAATACGGGCAGAATAAACAGCATTACCGAAAAAATTACCGCAAAATATCTTATCTTAAGCAATGCACAGCCCTCCAAAAAGCGACGCTATCAGCCATACGAGCAGGAATAGCCCCGCGCCGAACAAAAACGTCTTGAGCTTGCTTACGGGCAGCTCGCCAAACATTTTCTCCGTCTGCCCGTTCATTGCGAACGCGTAATCCTTGCCCTTGTAATTGTAGTTGAGGAACCACACGGGCAGCAAGGCGTAAACATACTTCTGCTGACGGTATACAAAGCTCGTGCGCACCGATTCCAACGAAGTGTACACCGTGGCCATACGGCGTATCTCCGCTTCTGCGGCGGCAAGCACACGCTGATCTATCCGCACAGCCGCCTCCTCCTTGGAAACGTCGTACTTCTCGGCGGCGCAGCCTGACAGATACGACATCGAAAACGGCTTGAGACCGCTGTAAGTGAACGGCTCTATGCTCTCCATAAGACTGTCGTCGATACGCTTTGAGCCGTCGCACGGCACACGTATGAACGACAATTCCGCGTCACGCTCCACATTATACACCTTTGTATGAGTGTACTGCCTGTCTCCTGTCCGCCATGTACGTATCGTCTTGCCCGTCGCGGTGAGCTGAACGTCCGCGAGACCGCTTTTCAGCCAGTACGGAACATACAGAGCCGAGATATTGCTTATCTGAGCCTCGGACTTGAACCCTCTCGGCAGCAGAAATTTACCTTTTATGTACTCCCTGAACTTTTCCTCCGCGCGTTCCCGGGTCGTCGAAAACGGAATTATCATATTCGGCTTGAACTCACCCGATAACCGTCCCGAAAGAATTACGGGCGTATGGCAGAAGTGACACCTTGTAGATGCCGTAAGACTGTCGCAGATAACGCCTGCGCCGCAGTTAGGGCAGCTGTACAGAGCGCTCTGACCCGTGAATTCCTCCGTCTGCTCCTGCGTTTCGTCAAGCTCGGGCTCGACCGCCGTATCGAGGTTTACTTCCTCCTCGTTGTGCTTGAATATGTTCCGTATCTCGTAATCCGAGAACGTGCTGTCGCAATAAAAGCACCTGAACCCGCCCCTCGAGTTGTCATATTCCAATGCCGCGTTGCAATTCGGGCACTGATAAGTGACCGTCTGAACTGTTTCCATCTTAACTCCTATCCGAAAGGCATAATCTCGCTGCGCCCGCTTTCTTCGCTTAGCCGCGCGTTATTGCCTTCACTTTGCTCCGCTACTTTACAACAATATCCGCAAAAACCTTACCAATACTGTCGCTTATGACCAATTCCGCATTTTTGTCCGCGTTTGTGGGCGATTTGTTTATCACCACGAGGTGTCTGCCCGTGAAGTAATTCACAAAACCCGCCGCGGGATACACGACCAGCGACGTGCCGCCGATTATCAGCGTATCTGCGCTCGCTATCTCGTTTACCGCGCGGTTGATGTCGTCGCCGTTAAGGCTCTCCTCGTACAGCACGACGTCGGGCTTTATCCGCCCTCTGCACTTATCACAGTACGGCGTTCCGTCATAATTTATTATGTAATCGAGCGCGTACGGCTCTGCGCATTCAAAGCAATAGTTTCTGTGAATACTGCCGTGCAGCTCGATAACGTTTTTGCTCCCCGCCGCCTGGTGAAGTCCGTCGATATTCTGCGTTATCACAGCGGAAAGCTTTCCCGCGCGTTCAAGCTCGGCAAGCTTTAAATGCGCGGCGTTCGGCTTTGCGTCGGGGAATATCATCTTGTCGCGGTAAAATCTGAAAAACTCCTCGTAATTGCGCTCGTAGAAGCTCCTGCTGATTATCGTTTCGGGGGGATACTTATATTTCTGATTATACAAGCCGTCCTGACTTCGGAAGTCGGGGATACCGCTTTCCGTTGACACCCCCGCGCCGCCGAAGAACACTATCCGTTCGCTGTCGTCGATTATCTCCTGCAACGTCATTTTATCCGCTCCTTTACTGCATATTACTGTAAAATTTTACCATCGGATATCCTCACCAGCCGCTGTGCCTTCCGAGCAGTGTCCTCGTTGTGAGTTATCATCACAACCGTTTTCCCCTTGCGGCTCAGCTCCGAGAGTATATCCAGCACCTCCGCGCCCGATCTGCTGTCGAGGTTTCCGCAGGGCTCGTCGGCGAGTATCATCGCGGGATCGGCTGCGATAGCTCTCGCGATCGCCACGCGCTGCTGCTGACCTCCCGACAGCTCTGTCGGACGGTGCAGTGCCCTGTCTGACAGCCTTACGCTGTCGAGCGCCCGCATCGCGATCTCGCTGCGCTGCTTTTTCGGGACTTTTCTGTACAGCAGCGGCAGCTCGACGTTCTCCAGCGCCGTCAAGCCCTGTATAAGATTAAAGCTCTGAAAAATAAATCCGATCTTTACGCTGCGGATATCGGAGAGCGTATTGTCGGAAAGCGCCGCCACGTCCTCACCGTCGAGCAGATAGCTGCCCGAGGAGGGCGTATCGAGACAGCCGAGGATATTCATCAGCGTGGATTTCCCCGAGCCCGACGTTCCTACGACCGTCACATATTCTCCGTCGTCGATATCCAGCGAAACACCGTCAAGCGCCTTTATCGTATTCGTACCGACGGTGTAATATTTTTGCAGATCCTGCACGTGTATCATAGGTAAATTCCTCCCAAAACAGAAAATTATTACTATTTTGAGCGGAAAACTCCGTAATTATTCACCGTTTAAGCCGTCGATTATTTCCGTGATATATGCGTACTCCGGAAACTCCGAGAGCAGACGATTTTTGCATTTCCACAAAAAATCCCCGCGCAGCTTGGGGTGGTCGCGCATTGCCTGTTTAGCGCCCCAGAGGTGCGTGAAATCGCTTTGCGGATAGAACAAATTGTCCTTGTCGAGAAGCGTTTTGACGGGCGTTCCCGTATAGTCCGCGCACATGGCGGCGAGCCGCTGTTCGGCGAATACCATATACTTGAGACGATCATCACACCTCGCCGCCGATTTCATAAACGCTATCGCCTGCCCCGTGTAGAACTCTTTGAAATCGTTGTCGGGAACATACAGAAACGCGGTGTTGAGCGGTAAGACCTCCTCGCTGAAATCGGGGATAATATGATCGCCGACACGGAAAAAGTCAAGAGGCGGATATATCCCGTCCGATATCTCCTCGCGGTGAGCGGCTATAAGTCCGTCGCCGAACTCAAGCGTTTTCCAGACGATGAAATCCGTGTCGATCATAACTGCCGGAGCATTGATCTCGCGCAATGCCAAGAGCTTTCCGCCCGCCCAGAACATCAACGGGTCGATGCCCTCCAGATCGTCCGCGACACATATTTTGATATCGTTCCAGATATCCGCAATGCCGATTTTTTTGTAATATTCGGCGTATCGGCTGTCACAGCACATCGTGATCTCTCCGTTGTATTTCCTCCAGCACAGCGCCGAGAGCGCGGTGCAGCACAGATCGAAATCCTCGGTGGAAAGCCTTTTTGCGCCCTTGGCAAACGCGGGAGCGGAGCTTGCGATATGTATAGCGTTCATTTATCTGCCGCTGATGATCTTGCGGACTATCACAAACGCCGTGCCGCCCAGACCGATGATCGTGAGCACTATCGCAATAGCAAGCATGGCGCCCGAGCCGCTGCCGGTGTTGCCGTCGTTTATCGTGAACGCCACGACGTCGCTCGCTTCAAGTCCCATATCCACAGCGTATTCCTGAAGATACTCAAGCCCGTCGCCGCTGAGCTTTGTGACCTTTCCCTTGATCTGTATTGCGGTCGTCGGTATGGTGCCGTCCTCGAAAAAGGCATCTGTTTCCTTAACCATTTTTTTCGCAATACTCTGCTGTGAGCTGTCGCTCAAAGCAAGTGCGACAAACTTATATTCGTCAAGCACAGGTATAGGCAGCGCGTAATATTGAGCGGTAACGCGCGTGTTGTGCTTTATTCCGAAGGTGCTGTCGTACTCCTCCATATCGGCAAAATTGTCCCAAAGCTCATAGACGGTTTCCTCCACAAAGCGCCCGTTGTAAAAATCGTTCTCCGTCATGGTCTCCAGATCTCCGCGCGGCTTGGCGAGCTCTGCCTTGTCCCTGATAGATGCGATTAGCAGAACAATACCCATTACCGCCACCACAATAAAAACGATCAATAACCTAACAAATTTCATAACTTCTTCTCCTAAATAATATTAAAACACGCCGAAAAAGCGTATTTTGCACATAATTACCAACTCAGTATCCCGTGCTCTCGCGGTGCTTTTTAATCGCGAACAGAACGATGCCTCCCGCCCCTACAGCCGTCAGCGCCGCGCCCGTTACGATAAGCGGTATCTCGCTGCCGTTATTGTTCTGAACATAAAAAACATATTGGCATACGTGATTGTATCCGTTTATAAGTGTGGGCGTGACAAGCGCGGTATCTCCGATCATATCCATAAGCTCCTCGTCCTTAATAAGTTGTGGGTTTTGCACTAAGTAGCTAATTATCTTATCAACAAAGGGCGGGTCCATCTCCGCAAGCACGCCACTGCATTCAAACGGGGTTACCGAGCCGACGGGGCGGAGTTTTTCGGAATACAGCGCGTCCAGCGCCTTTATGTCCTCGTCATCGGTCACACATATCAGCATATAATACTGCTCGGGCGGCGACAACACCTTTCCGGCGGGAATAACATAATAATGCTGTACGAGCGGCTCGCCGAATTCGATGTCAAAAACTTTCCGCTTCGTCTCCGCGGTGAGGATTTTGCCAAGCTGTCGGTCGAGCTTCTCATTAACGTTCATTCCCGAAACATATTGCTTCGGGGAAACGGAGGAAAGCGATACGGAGCGGCGCGTGATGTCCGCTTGCCGCGTCAGCTCCGAAACAAGCAGAAACACTCCCGCATATGTCACAAGCCCGAGAAGTACAAATGCAATTATATATTTCATATGTATTCTCCGAATAAATATAAATTTTTGAAATAATTGTCAGATATTGTGTATTCCGTAGCCGAAACGGTCGAGCGGGCATTTCATCAGCGTTTCAAGCATAATTCTGTCATATTCGTCCAGAGCGTCAAGCGCCGCAAAGCCGTCCGCAAAAGGCATATAAAGACTGCCGAAACCGCTCGGATAACCGAGCCGCCAAAAGCTGCCGAACACGAACGAACTCCCCGCAAAGCTTCCCGAGCGAAAAGCCGAGAGCAGCCATTCCCACTCCCATTCATGAAAACTCGTAAAGCTGCCGGAAGAGAACGAGCCGCTTTTGTAGAGATTGAACAGCCACTCCCATTCCCACTCGTGCATACCGCTGCCGAGGAAGTAGCTGCCGAAACGGAACGAGCCGCCAAACAGCGACACTAAAGCGCTGACAAATGATCCGACCGCAATATCATACGAGCCGTGTGAGCTTATCGACATACTGCCGAATGCGGCGGGCATACTGACCGAGGATGCTTTTCCGCCCGTTTCATCGGGCATACCGTTTCCGAAGCGCTTGCCCTCAGCCGAGCCGCCGAATATCCTCGCGAGCTTTACGTTCAGCTCGGGATCGTCGGGACGGAGCTTGACCAGCTTTTTTGCGTAGCGCTCGCCGCCGTGCTCGCTCAACCACTCGACAAGGCTTCCCGCGAGAAAATAACCGCGCAGAGACGCGATGTCGGAATTCCCCGCGATCTCGTCCGCGGAGTAGATCTTCCGCCTGTTCAGCCACAGTGCGCAGTCCATGAGCCATGCCCCCTCAATTTACTTCTTGTATATTTTACATCATTTTTTACGAGAACAGTTTAATACACAATAATTATATCACAAAATCCCAAGGTTTTCAACATATTTTAATAAAAAAAATCTCTTTTTTGGCAAACTGTATGCACGTTTGGCGCGAACAGTGCTTTTGTTGGGTGTGGTTTTTTGATTGCCAATTTTTTAACAACGTTTTTTGCTGCCGGTATTCGGAAAAAAATACAATTTATACTTGAAAAAAAGGAGGTTATAGGGTATAATAGAATCGTATTATTTAATTATGTCATATGCTGAAAGGAGATAGTTATGAGAAGAACAAAGATCGTATGTACGCTCGGTCCCGCTACGCAGTCCGACGAGGTACTGCGGCTGCTTATCGAGAACGGCATGAACGTTGCGAGACAGAATTTTTCGCACGGCACTCACGAGAGCCATAAGGTCACTCACGATCAGGTGGTGCGCGTGGCTAGGGAGCTCGGAAAACCCGTCGCCACACTGCTCGACACCAAGGGTCCCGAGGTGAGACTGAAGAAGTTCAGGGACGACAAAAAGGTCGAGATCAAGACGGGAGATACATTCGTGCTCACGACCGCCGAGGTCGAGGGCGACAACACCCGTGTTTCCATAACCTACAAAGATCTGCCGAATGACATTGAGGTCGGAACGCGTATCCTTATCGACGACGGAAACGTTATCGTGCGCTGCTCAGATATTATCCACAACGCTGACGGCACGGCGGATATCGTATGCTCGATACTCAACGGCGGAGTGCTCTCGAACAACAAGGGCGTGAATATCCCGGGCGTTAAGCTGTCCATGCCGTATCTTTCCGAGGTCGATATTTCCGATATCCGTTTTGCGGCGCGGGAGAGCTTTGATTTTATCGCGGCGTCGTTCGTCACCTGTCCAGACGACGTTCTGGCTATCCGCAAGATACTTGAGGAGGAGGGGCGCGGCGATATCCGCATTATCTCCAAGATCGAGAACGGAGAGGGCGTGAAGAATATCGACGATATCCTCCGCGTTTCGGACGGAATTATGGTCGCGCGCGGCGATATGGGCGTTGAGATACCGTTCGAGGAAATACCTCAGATACAGAAAATGCTCATAAAAAAGGGATATAACGCCAACAAACAGGTCATTACGGCTACTCAGATGCTGGAAAGCATGATACACAATCCGCGTCCCACAAGAGCGGAAACGACCGACGTCGCTAACGCTATTTACGACGGCACGAGCGCTATCATGCTGTCGGGCGAGACCGCCGCAGGTCAGCACCCCGTGGAGGCTGTAAAGACCATGGCGCTTATCGCGGAGACCACCGAAAAGGCGATCGACTATAAAAAGCGCTTCTACAAGCAGGAAACGCGCGACTGTGTGAACGTTTCGGCAGCTATTTCGCACGCCACGGTAAGCGCGGCTATGGATCTGGGAGCGACGGCTATAATCACCGTTACAAAGACGGGTACCACCGCGCGCATGATCTCGCGTTACCGCCCCGAATGTCCGATAATCTCCTGCACGACGAGCGAGGTGGCTTGGCGGCAGACGGCGCTGTCATGGGGCGTTATCCCGCTTATGGCGGAGGAAATGATGACGAATACCGACGACCTTATTCATCACGCCGTTGAGAAGGCTGTCGCAGCGGGACTGCTCAAAAACGGCGATCTTACCGTTATCACCGCGGGCGTGCCTCTGGGAGTTTCGGGTACCACCAATCTTATGAAGGTGCATATTGTCGGCGACGTTCTGGTCACGGGGACGGGCGTTACAAAGGGCACAGTCACCGCACCCGTTTGCGTCGCGCAGACCGAGGAGGACGCGCTGGAGCGCTTTGAGGCGGGTCAGATACTAGTTATCCGAAAGACCTCCAATAAAGTGCTGTCGCTGCTTAAAACGGCGGCGGGCATCATTACCGAGGAGAGCGGCGCGGATTCGCACGCGGCTATCGTCGGAATGGCGCTGGATATCCCCGTTATCGTCGGCGCGGAGAACGCCGCGGCTATACTGAGGAGCGGTACCGCCGTAACGATCGACGCGGACAGGGGAATAGTTTCGTCGGGAGCGGACAATTAACACCGCATTTTCATGAAATATCCCCTTGACAAACCGTGAAAAAAATGTCATAATATTATGTGTCAGCTAATAACGGGGTATATTATTGACCCCGAATTTACCTAAAGGAGATCACACATTATGAAGAAAATCTCGGCAATGGCGCTCTGTGCGGCGCTGATTTTATCAATGACCGCCTGCACGGGCGGCGGAAATTCAAATTCGGACTCGGAAAACAGCTCGGACAGCCAAAGCTCGCAGACGAGTACCGATACGGGCAGCGTAAGCACCGATAACAGCGAAAGTTCCACTCCCGAATCAAGCAGCGGCGAGAGTGAAAGTACTCCCGAAATAGAGGAGGTGCCTTATACGCTTGGAGGAGAGCTTACGCCTACGATGATTGCGAATTCGCGATATAACGTGGGCAATCGTGTGCGTCTGGCAAATGTTATCAAGAAATTGCAGGCGGGCGAGGACGTTACGGTGGTATACCTCGGCGGTTCCATCACGCAGGGAACCTCGGCGGGCAACGATCTGTGCTACGCGCGGCTTACCAATAACTGGCTTGAGGAGAAGTTCCCCGACGCGAAGATCACCTACGTAAACGCGGGTATCGGCGCTACCGGCTCATATATCGGAGTTCACCGCGCGGACAAGGACGTGCTGTCACACGATCCCGATCTGATCTTTATCGATTTCTCGGTAAACGATACTACCGAACGCACCGAGATAAACAAGGAGACCTATGCGAGCCTGCTCAGAAAGCTCTGGAATTACTCGACAAATCCTGCGATAATCACCGTCGCAATGACGCAGGAGAACGGCACGAGCTTTATCAATTATCACGGAGAGATCGTGAAGAAGTTTGATATCCCGATGATCTCCTATAAGGACGCCATTCTCGACATTATCGACAAGGGCTATATTAAATGGACGGATATCTCGGGCGACAATATCCACCCGAACGTTCCGGGGCACGCTATACTGAGCGAGCTTATCACGAATTACATTCAATCAGTGATAGACGATCTTGACAATATTTCGGGCGCGGAGAGCGATTTCGCTTCCGTTACCGATATCGGAAACACCTATGTAAACGCGAAGCTGCTGATGTCCGACGATACCGAGCCTGCAAGTCTTGGCGCGTTTGAGGTTAGAGAAGCAAATTTCGGCAACTTTATGAACCCTTGGTTTGCCAAGGCAAACGACGGGCAGTTCTCCGATGATTCTGCTATCGAATTCGAGTTTGAGGGCACTAATGTAGGTATTCTTTACGGAAAACTGACCCAAAACGCTTGTAAGGCGGATATTTATCTTGACGGCGAGCTCGTGACCACAATTGACGCAGCGTTCCCCAACGGCTGGGGCAATTATGTTGAGTTTGAGCAGATCAAGACGGGCTTGACCGAGGGCAAGCATACCATAAAGATCGCTCCCAAGTCTCAGGACGGAGCCGCGATATTCTATGTATCGGCTATCGCGGTAAGCTGACGGACAGGAGGGACCTCTTGGACAATATCATGGAATTTTCCGACAGGGGAGAATTCAGAAAATGGCTTATGGACAACTGTCTGTCAAGCGACGGCGTCTGGCTTTTGTTCGGAAAATCAGGCGGTCCGAAAACGATAAAGGCGGCTGAGGCGCTCGAGGAAGCGTTGTGCTTCGGTTGGATAGACGGACAGATGCAAAGTCTTGACGATAAGACCTATAAGAAATATTTTTCCATGCGCAGGGAGAACAGCAAGTGGTCTGAAAAAAACAAGGCGCTGGTAAAAAGTCTTGAAGATCGCGGTCTTATGACCGATTTCGGCAGACAGAAAATTGAAGAAGCCAAAGAGAACGGTCGGTGGGACGCTCCAAAGCCCGCAGCTGTCACGGAGGAGCAGATAGTTCAGCTTTCCATGCTCCTGAAAGAATATGAGCCCGCTTACACAAATTTTTTGTCTATGCCGCCGTCGGTCAAGAAAACCTACGCAAAGGCGTATCTTGACGCAAAGACAGACGCGGGACGTGAAAAACGGATTGCTTGGATGGTGGACAGGCTCAACAGGAACTTAAAACCCATGTAATAAAAATACGGCGAACTTTTTGGTTCGCCGTATTTAGTTATTTGTTCGTTACCTTGGCTTTTCGGTGCTTTTTCTTATGCACTGTCACCGTGAAAATTATTACGATTATCAGTACTGCCGCCGCGCCCGCTGCAATCAATATTGGCAGCAGTTCCGTATCCTGCGGCTGAATACAGAAAGTTCCGCTCATACCGTTCATCTCCAACAGAAGATACTTGCCGCTGACGGTGCTGTCGACGTGCGTCCAGCCGCCGTTATCAAGCCGCCAGACCGCCGCGTTTTTTCCGACCGTGTTCAGCAGCCTGATCGGGACTGCGCCCGTTTCCGCGTCAGCTCCCGTGAGCGAGACGTTCAGAACGCGTACTTCTGCTTGCATGGGAGGCTCGGCAGTACCTTCCTCCGCGTGAAGCTCCGCTTCATCCGTAAATCTGCCCTCCGCAAACGCCAGCGCGAGGTTGTCCTGCGTTTCCGCACTCGCGACGATCGTTATCCACGGCGCGTACACCGCCTCAAGCGTGATATCCGACATCACTCCCGACGTGTCAAATTCGTCCCACCTGCCGAAACTGCCATCAAGAGCGGGAACCTCGGGCAAGTCGACCTTTGACAGATCGTCGCCGTACTCGAACGGTATCTTTCCGACGACCTTGCCGTCCGCCATAAGCGTAATGCTGAACTCCGTAAACTCCTTGGGAACGCCGTCAAGCCTTTCAAGCTCGTCAAATCCGATAGGCTCCGCGCGGTCGGCGTAGCTTATGCCGTCAACGCCCGCTGTTCCCGTATCGATAAAGCGGTTGCCCTTCAGTATTCCGTCCTCGCCGATACTGCCCGCGACAGCGCCTACATATTCGCCGCACTCTTTTACGGTCACTATCGCGAAATTATCGCGCAGATCGTTCGCTCTGCCTGTGATACCGCCCACATAGCTGCCGCCCGAGAGTACGCTCTTGGCATAACAGCCTCGCACCACCGCGTCGGAATATCCCGCGATACCGCCAACATAACTGCCGCCGCTGCTTGATATCTCGCCGTAGTTGCCGCATGAAATGACCGTTCCGAGATCCATACGCCCTGCGGCGCCGCCCGCGCAATCCTTTTTGGCGGTTATCGCGCCGTAGTTTTTGCTGTTCTGCAGCACCGCCTTGGTCTCGTATGTTGCGCCGAAGCGGACGTCTCCGGAAAGATCGCTTTCGGGATCGAGGTCGAATTCGACAGCCATTGAGCCGATAATACCGCCGATATTGTGGTCGCCCGAAACCGTGCCGTTGTTTACGCAGTCGGTGACCTTGCCCTGTCTTGTCGCGGCGATATCCTCGTCTGAGGTGTCGAGAAAGCTGTCGCCTACGGAGGGCGACGAAGCCGTATCAAGCAGCTCGGATACCGCGTCTATCACCATATCGGAGATCACCTCAAGCTGATCGTTAATAGCCCGCAGATCGTCCGCGACCGTACCGCTGTTCTCGTTGAACTGTCTGTTGAGCGCCTCCATATCGTCCGTCATTGCGGTTACAGAGCCGTGCAGCCTGTTTCCCGCGTTGCGGAAATCATCGCCAAGCCGTCTGAAGCTCTCGGGACCGTCCTCGGTCAGCACGCGCACCGCGTCGCCTATCTCGGTAAACGAGCGCTGTAAAGCCGTGCCTATCGAAGAAGCCGCCTCGGACGCGTCCTCAAAGCTGTCAAGCGCTTCGTTTACGCTGTCCGTAACGCCGTCAAGCTTATCGGCGGCGCTTTGCAGCTCCGAGAACGCCGCGCTGAGACTGTCCGCCGCCCGTGTCATAGCCTCGGAGGAGTTTTTAAGCGGATCCTTTGCCTTATTCCAGTTATCCTCAAGCGTTTCAAGTATTTCCAATATCTCGCTGCTGTCGAAATCGTCGGGGTCTATCGGCAGGTTTGGAAAGTTGGGCTTGTCGGGATCTTCGGGCTCTTCCGTTCCCGGATCATCGGGATCTGTAAAGGGGTCGTCGGGGTTTTCGGGCACTTCGGGAGTGCCCTCAGATTCATTGCCCGAGCCGCTTTCACGAGTAACGCTGCCGGTGGATGCATCATCGGTCAGACCCGATTCGGCGAGCGCCTTATCGAGACCGTCCGCCGCTTGCGCAACGTTCTCCAGCGCGCCGCTCAGCGAGCCTGCCGCGCTTTCGACATCCTCCGCGGCAGACGACTGTTTATCCTTATCGTCCGAAACAACGTCGTCCGTCATTGCTTCAACGGCGTCTTTGAAATACCCGGCCGCGTCCGAGAGATCGTCCGCAGCGTTTTTCAGATCGTCCAGAGAAGCCCGTATATTGCGCATAGCCGCGTCGCCGACGTTTGCAACGTCCTTGAGCGCCTCGAACGCCGCGCCGAGATCGTCGGACATCTCGCTTATGCTTTCGCCCGCCTCGGCGATCTCGTCCATTGCGGGCGCTATCTTGTCGAGCGCGTTGGTGATATCCGCGACAATAGTGTTTACGGTATCGACATTTTCGTCGACAAATCCCGTCACCTCGTCCAGCATTTCCTTGCAGCTGTCCTCTGCGGCGTCGGTATACTTCTTCATAGCGGTAAGCCGCTCGGAAACATCGTCTCCCGTGCCTTGAACGTCGTTGAGCGCTTTGTCGATAAGGTCGTTCAGCGTATGCAGCTCGGTGCGGAGTTCTTCCAGTATTTCCCTGCCCGGATCGAGCGAGAGATACGGCTCGGACTGCCCGACGATACCGCCTACATCCTTCCTGCCGTTTATCGTGCCGCTGTTTGTGCAGCCCGCGAGATAGCCGCTCTGCCGCCCCGCGACGCCGCCTATATTGTATCCGACGTGCGGATAGCCAACGTCGCCCGTATTGCCGCAGCTCTGCACCATTCCGCTCGTATAGCCGACAATGCCGCCCGCGTCGGTATAGCTGTTGAGCAGATTGGTCTCGTCCTCATTATCGGCATTTATGTAGCTTTCGGGGTCAAATTCTATCAAATTTTCCGAACTATCGGGATTTGTAAGGTTGATCCCCGCGGAATTGGAGCATTTCAGCAGATTGCCCTCGCTGCGCCCCGCGATCCCTCCCGCGGCACTTGTTCCGACGACCGTGCCCGAGGCGGAGCATTCGATAACGCTGCCCGTCTGGCTGTTTACGCCGACAATGCCGCCCACCGAACTCTCGCCGCGCACGGTCCCGCGAAAGGTGCAATTCCTTATAGTTCCAGCGTTCACGCCGACGATACCGCCGACCTCGGAACGGCTTCCGCTCGGGGAGATCACTCCCGTTACGTTGAGGTCTCTTACAACGGCTCCCTTTTCAAGGTATCTGAACAGCCCCTGATGCGAACCCGCTTCATAAATTCTTACTCCGGAGATCATATGTTCCGCGCCGTCGAACGTTCCGCCGAAGATCGGTACGGGTACGAAGTCCGCACCCGAAAGGTCGATATCAGCCGTAAGCGTTATCGTCTTTCCGTGCGACCATCGGTCAAGCGAACAGCTTTTCGCAAAGCTTATAAATTCCTCCGCAGAGGAGATCGTGACGGAATTATTCTGCGGGACCTGCGCGAAAGCGGGCATGGCAAGCGATATGAACATACCGCCCGCCGCAATCAGTGAAACTATCTTATCAGACAGGCGCTTTTTCATTCTGCGTCTCCTCCTCTCCCATAAATTCGGCGGGCAGCGCTTCGGTCGTTTCCTGCGATATCGCGCCCGACTCGACCTGCGCGTTCAGCGTACCGTGAATAAGTCCGCTGAAATCGCCGTCGACAACGCCCGCAATATATCCGCGCACGTGACCGTCAAGCCGCATAACGCCCGAATGACTTTGCAGCGGCAGACGGCGCTTGAGCGTGATAGCTGTTTTTTCGATGATAACATCGCCAAGCAGGAGTATCTGCGGAAGTATACCCATAACAAGGAATATCGAGATCAGCGTTCCGCGTCCGAGACATACTCCGATAGAGGATATCGCGGGGTTCGTAGACAGGAATCCTATCAAAACGCCCGCAGAAGCGAGAATAGTACCCGAAGTGACAATTGTCGGGAACGCTTGATTAAGCGACTCAATGACTGCTTTTTTCGGCGGCATAATCTGCTTAAGCTCAACATAACGGTTTGCGATAACTATAGCATAATCAATATTGGCGCCCATCTGAATTGAACTTACTACCAGATAGCTCAGGAAGAACAGCGGCTCTTTCTGTAAATAAGGGAACGAGAAATTTATCCATACCGAGCCTTGAATTACCAGTATAAGTAAGATCGGCAGTCCCGATGATTTGAATGTGAATACCAGAACCAGCACAACAAACACGATAGTCAGCACTCCTATCAGCAGATTGTCGTCGCCGAAGGAGGTGGACAGATCGAAATCGCTTGTGGAGTTTCCGACGAGATATGCGTCCTCGGGATAATACTTCGCCGTGGTCTTGTGCAGCGTATCGAGAAATTCAAACGTTTCGCCGCTCTCCTCGGGAAGATTGAGCGTGAGCACAAGACGGCTGTAATTCTCGCCGAGGAGCTGTAATTTCGCGTCGGAAAGCTGCTCGTGCAGATCCTCAATAGTCTCCGTCATTTCGTCGTCAAGCGTGACGTAGCCCTCCTGCATCTGATCGTACAGGAACATAAACATATCTATAAGCGGCACGCCGTATCCGTCGATACCCGAAACAAGCTGACCGTAGGTCTCCTGATCTACCGCGTAGGCGGAGTAAAGAAGCCGCGCGACCTCCACGTCGAGATCGGTCATTTCGGCGAACTGCCGCGGCGTGAGCCTGTCGGTGAGCACATAGTCGTCCATTGCGTCAACGTTCGCCAGTCCGAGAACGGTATCGGTCTCGGACATACGTTCAAGCTCGCGCAGGAGCTGCCCCTCTTTTTCGTAGTCGCCGTTCGGCACTAAGACCGCGAGAGTATTCACGCTGCCGAACGTGTCGTTCACGCGCTCCACCGCTATCTGCGATTCGTTCTTGCGCGTGGTCGTAAGCCCCGTCTGTCCGTAAGCGTAGGGGCATTTGTTCGAGAAAATAAATCCCGCGATTATCAGCAAAACAAATAGCGGAGGCATAATAAAGCGCGTCTTGACCGCAAGCTTGCCCCAGCCCGTAATCTGAGGAACGAAATTTTTATGGTGGGTTTTGTCAATGAGACCGCTGAAGCTCATAAGCAACCCGGGCATAAGCGTAAATACCGCCAAAAGGCTGAGTATGATTGCCTTTATCAATACAAGCCCCAGATCCTTGCCGATACCGAAGCGCATAAAGCACATCGCGCCGAGACCCGAAAGCGTCGTCATCGAGCTGCCCGCTATCTCGGGGATAGCTTTTGACAGCGCGATAACGACAGCCTCCCGCGCATCCAGATGAGTACGCTCCTCGGTGTAGCGGTGACAGAGGATTATCGCGTAGTCGATAGCCAACGCAAGCTGCAATACTACCGCGACGGAATCCGAAACGAACGATATCTCGCCGAAAATGAAGTTCGTGCCCTTGTTCATAAGCGCCGCCATACCAAACGTTGCTATCAGCACGGGTATCTCCATATATGTATGGGAGGTGAACAGCAGCACCAGCAGTATGATGACCACGGCGATTATCATAACGACCTGCATTTCCGCCGCAAGTCCCGCCGAAGCGGAGTCGCCCGTATCACCCGTGACGTATACGTCGTAGCCGTTAAGGAGCTTTTCGACCTCGGCAAGCGCATTCACGCTCACCTCGTCGGCCGCTGTGCCGTCGTAGGTTATCGAGAACAGCGCCGCGCCGTTCTTGAAGTGCTCTTCCGTGCCGTCAAACTCTATCGACTTCACGCCGTCAATGGTCTCGATCCGCTCCGAAAGCTCCTCCGCCTTGGCAAGCGAGATATTGTCGACCATTATGCGGCTCGTACCGAACGTCACAAACTCGTCCTCCATTATGGTAAGTCCCTGCCGCGTCTCGGTGGTATCGGGCAGGTAGCTCGTAAGGTCGTCGTTGACCTTAGTCCACCCGCTCGAAAAAATACAAAAAATGGCAAAGCCGATATAAAGCAGATAAAACGCCTTGCGCTTATCAACTATAAAAGCCGCCACGCGTTCAAGCGGGCTTTGCTTTTCGGAGCTTCCTTTATACCTGTCGCTCACAAGCATCGCTTCCTTTCACAGCGAAATAATTCTCGCTTTGTTGCTTACAAAGCCTTAAAACACAAGCGTCCGCGCCATTCGTCCGAAAAACTGCGGATAACGACGAGGACTCCCTTGTTGAAAAATTATACCACATTCGTGTATTATTGTCAATGCTTTTAAAGGATAAACAACAAAAATGTGAAAAGATGATGTTAAGGAAACAATTTGCAGCGCAAAGTGTAGCCTTATATATGTTTTTGGTTTATCGTCGTCAATTTTTATTATGCGGCTTTACAAGATGCACATTTTTTTATATTGAATTTTTTGTCCACATATGGTAAAATGTAGAAAAGGGGGTGCGCATATGCCGAAGGACCATAACAGCGTACACAAAGCCGTTCTGTTAAATGAATACTCGGATCGCGGCGATAACGCAGAGTACCGTCACAGCGCCGTTGAGATAGCGTTACCGCTGCGCGGATCGCTCACCGCAGTCTGTTCGCACGGGGATTTTTTATTGAACCAAAACGACATGATACTTATTCCCGCAGACGAGCCGCACAAGCTCTGTTCCGACGGGGAATATATTGTCATTCAATGCGATGACACGGCGCTTTCGGGAAATCCCGCGCTCTCGGCGCTTATGCCTGCGCTGTCCGAGCCGTTTGTTATCGGCGCGGAGAACGTGCCGCATGGGCTTATCGGCGAGATACGCGCGCTGTATGAAAGCTCCTCGCCCGCGTCGGAAACGCATATCTACATCAAGCTTCTCGAGCTGCTCGCGGTTATCGCGGAAAGCCGAAGCGTTTCCGAAGAGTCGCATACCGAAAAAAATTCCGCTAAGCTTCGGCTCGCGCTGAATTACATCGATAAAAATTATATGTACGATATTTCTCTCGACGAGCTGGCAAATGCGTCGGGATACAGCAAGTTTCACTTTTCGAGACTGTTCCGCAAATTCAGCGGAATGTCGCTGTCCGATTACCTTAATCGCAGACGTATCCGCGAGGCGGCTCTGCTGCTCGAAAAAACGGATATGACCGTGACCGACACGGCAATGAAATCGGGGTTTTCCAGTATCACGACGTTCAACCGCGTTTTCAAGTCGATACAGGGCTGTACGCCGTCGGAATTTAAAAAGCGGGCAAATAACCGCAATTATTGACCATATGACCGCAATATCGGAGTAGAATTGTTCCTCCGAGCGTTGTACAATAAATTTATAAAGTTAATTTATAAAACCGAAAGGAACGATATTATGAAGTTGTTTATAGACACCGCAAACGTCGATGAGATACGCGAGGCGAACGACCTCGGAGTTATCTGCGGAGTTACCACGAACCCCTCCCTTATCGCAAAGGAGCACCGTGTTTTTGAGGACGTAGTAAAGGAGATCGCGGGTATTGTTGACGGTCCCATTTCCGCGGAGGTCATCTCGCTCGAGGCGGACAAAATGGTCGAGGAGGCTCTTCCGCTTGCGCAGATCCACCCGAATATTGTTATTAAGCTGCCCATGTGCGCGGAGGGACTGAAGGCCTGCAAACGCCTGACCGAAAAGGGCATCAAGACCAACGTTACGCTGATCTTTTCGGCGGCCCAGGCTATACTCGCGGCTAACGCGGGAGCTACTTACGTATCTCCGTTCCTAGGCAGGCTCGACGACGTCGGCGAGTGCGGAATGGAGCTTATCCGCGAAATCGCCGATATTTTCATGATACAGGGCATTGATACTGAGATTATCGCCGCGTCTATCCGCAATCCCATTCACGTTACGCAGGCAGCGCGTGCGGGCTGCGACATCGCGACCGTGCCGTACAAGGTCATCTGCCAGATGATAAAGCACCCGCTCACCGACATCGGTATCGAGCGTTTTCTGAACGACTGGAAAAGTCTTTGATCGGTAAACATAAAAAAGCAAGGCAAAACGCCTTGCTTTTTTAATTCCGAATAAGTCATTCTAGTACGAAACTCACGTAGCCGTAAAAATTGGCTGCGCGAGTTTCGGTCAGTTTCTTTAAAGTTTGTTTGACGTCAGTCCGTTTTCTCCATATACTTCATCATTGCTTCGGCGGTTTTCTTTGCGTCCTCCACGGCGTGAACTACGGTAAGCGGTCCCGTGACTACGTCGCCAGCGGCAAACACTCCGGGGTGTGTGGTCATATTATCCTCGTTGACCACCAGCAAGCCCTTTGCGGTACCCTCAAGGTGCTCCGTCGAAAGTATCAGCTTATCCTTGGGCCGCTGACTTACGGCTATGATGACGGAATCAGCGGGTATTAATTCTTCGCCGTCCTCATAGCCCACTATCTTGCCTTCGTCGTTGATTACAGAGGTCTTGAACACGGGTCCCTCGGGGTCTATGCGCACTATCTGTTTTCCGTAGATAAACTCCGCTCCGTCAAGCTTTGCGTAGCTCATCTCATGAGAGCTTGCCGAGGCGTGTATGCCGCGCGAGAAAAGCATTACGCGCTGCGCGCCGTAGCGGAACGCCGTCCGCGCAACGTCCATTGCCACGTTGCCCATACCGATGACGGCGACCGTTTCGCCAAGCTCATGGTGACGCGGATTTTCAAGATATGAAATACCGAAATGAACGTTGGCAAGGCACTCGCCGCGGATATTCAGCGTTCTCGGCCGCCACGCTCCCGTACCGACGAATACGGAATTGTAACCGTCGCGAAAAAGATCGTCTATCTTCAGCGCGCCGCCGATGGTCGTATTAAGGCGCACCTGTACATCCAGCTTTTCAAGGAGCTGCTTGTAACGGTCTATAACCGTGTTCGAGAGACGGAACTCGGGTATGCCGTAACGGAGCATACCGCCGATATCGTTCTTACGCTCGAAAATGGTAACACTGTAACCGTTCTTCGCCAGTATAATTGCGACGGTAAGACCCGCGGGCCCCGACCCTATAACGGCGACGCGCTTTCCGTTTTTCGGAGCGCAGACGGGACGCATACGGCTGAGATACGCGTCGGAAACAAAGCGCTCAATATCGTAAAACTGAACGGGCGTATCCTTTTTCCCGAGCACGCAATGACCCGCGCACTGCGCCTCGTGATTGCACACGGTAGCGCAGACAACGCTCATCGGGTTGTTCCCGAAAAGCTGTTCGCCCGCCTCCATTACTTTGTTATCCTTGAATTTTTGAATGATCTGCGGTATCGGCGTGTGTACGGGGCAATACTCCATACACTGCGGCTTTTTGCAGTTCAGACAGCGGTTAGCTTCGGTTTCTATTCGCAGCGACATATTCAATACCTCTCTTTTAAATAACTATGCCATAAAACGATTACATACCGTAAATATAACACATTCCCTTAAAAAAGTCAACCGATTTGCTTCGGGATAAACGGAAAAAGCCAAAAATGCTTTGTTTTTATCCGTTTTGACAATATATTGTTGCCCGAAAGTGCGATAAAAAATCATTTACCGACAAGCTCGCGAACGACCTCTCCCGCGATTATCAGCCCCGCCGCCGACGGCACAAACGCGCAGGACGCGGGGATAACGCGCTCACCCTCCTTAGCGGGCGCGGCGGGGAGCTCCTCCGACCATATCACCTTAAGGCGCTCTATACCGTTCTTTTTCAACTCGCGGCGCATTACCCTCGCGAGAGGACAGACAGAGGTCTCGTAAATGTCCGATACGCGGAATTTCGTCGGGTCGAGCTTGTTACCCGTGCCCATGGAGCTTATCAGCGGCGTTCCCGTTTCGCGGCACTTTACCGCTAGCAGAACCTTTGCGCGAACGTCGTCTATCGCATCGATAACGTAATCGTACAGCGCGAAATCAAACCGGCCGACCGTCTCCTCCGACAGCCGCAGCTGATATTTAGTCAAGCGCAGCGCGGGGTTTATGTCGAGGAAACGAGCCTCGGCGGCATCGGTTTTCGGCAGCCCGACCGTGCTGTGCAGCGCGATTATCTGACGGTTGATGTTTGATACCGCGACCACGTCGCCGTCGACGATATCCAGAGCTCCTATGCCGCTCCGCACCAGAGCCTCGGCGGCGTGACCGCCCACTCCTCCGATACCGAAAACCACCGCGCGACATTCGGAAAGCCGTTTCATTGCGCCCTCTCCGAGCAAACGCTCCGTTCTTGTAAATTCTTCCATTTTTATCCCTCGCTGTTCATATTTTCCGCTTCGAGCCGCAGCCTGTAAAATATCCTTGCCCATTCGGGAAACGAGTCCTCGTCAAGGCTTTGCAGCGTTCGCCTGCCGACGCGCTTGTCCATTACCGCGAAAATTCGGATAATGCTGTTTTCGCTTTTCAGCGCGTCCTGTACGCGCATATCGATGAACTCCAGAGCCGCGGCGAGGAAATCCATTTCATAATAGGTACAGCCCTCGTCCCACTTTTTCTCAAGGCTCTTTCCGTCGTATTTTCCTGTCTGCTTATAAAGCTCCGACATATCCCGCTCCTGACTGTACATCTCTATCCATGAAAAGCGAGCAAGCTCGCGCTTGTCAAGAAGTATAGCCGCTCTCCCATAAGAATTATGCACCTCGTGATATCGAGTGAGAAAATATGTCACTCTGCCCCTGAGCCTCTCGCACAGCAGATCCTCAAGCTGATTTTTTAATGCCTTCCACGATTTGTAGCCCTTCATTTTGCCGCCTCGTTGACGCACCGCAATGCGTTGAGACTTCTCGGATAGCCGATAAACGGCAGACAGTGCGAGATTATCTTGATAAGAAACAGCTTATCGTTGCCGATACGCATATTCGCCGCCGCATGGCTCGTGAGCTGCGGCTCGCACCCTCCCTGCGCTGAGAGAAAACAGAATGTGATAAGCTCACGCTCGGTGTAGTCAAGACCCTTGCGCGTGTAATAATCGCCAAAGCAGTTATCCGCGAGCCATAGGTTTATATGTCTGCTCTCCTCGGGACCCGACCTCCAGAAATCACGCATACCCTCGCCGAATATCTCCTCCTGTACGCGTGAGCCCTCCTCGCGGCGGTTCTCGGAAGTGGTCGTCGACTGCCCCTCCAAGGGAAGCGGAATACCCTTTTCCGTAAACACCTCGTTTACCGCCTTAAGGAACGGTAATACTCTGCCGATACCGAGATACGCGACCGCCTGATAAACGATCTCCTTTATCTCCACGGGCGTAACGCCGAAATTCATCGCCGCGGGGATCATCTCTCTGAACTCGTCAATGCCTTGGCAGCCGAGCAGCGTCGCCAACAGCGCTATATGACGCGTCCTGCCGTCTACTTCCCTACCGCCGATATCGGGCATATTCACGACCTCGTCAAACGCAAAATTGTCAAAAAGCACGATAAATTCGGGGTCTGTTTTCAGAAGCTCGGAAACCTGCCCCGAGAACATTTTTTCGCGATATTCCTTTGAAAAATTCGAAGTTGCCATTGATGTCGTACCTCCAAAAAGTTATTTTTGTATCTTAATTATATCATAAACAAACCGTAAAATGCAATTAATTTTTTGAATATTATCAATAAGTTTTTACGATTAAAATAAAGCAAACCGAAAACCGCCCGCAAAACTCGGTTTGCGGGCGGTTTTTATATATGATCACAGTCCGAAAAGCTGATTTTCAAATCGTTCTATTGCGTATTCCATCGCATCGAGACTGTCAATGTTTGTCGTTCCGTTGTCGAGCCTTATGTCCTTGTTCGGCGAGCGCTCGTCCCAGACCGCGCTTTGTATCGCTTCGATCACGTGAGGGCAGTCCTCCGATACGAAAAAACGTCCCGCGGAAATCAGGCGGTTAAGCATATTTATCCGCGTGTTGATCGGCTTTTTCTTGGCGTTCAGCACCTCGGCGCGCACCGCGCCGCGAAAGCTTTTTACAAGAAGCTGCTCCGCGCTGTCGCAATAGACCGCAGAGAGTCGAGGGAACCGCTCCGTTTCTCGCCCGACATATTCCGCAAAGCTGTTTATCAGGCACTCGGCGGAACGATTGCGTTTGTCGTAAAATTCCGACAACACATAAACGTTTCGGAATCCCTCGTCAAAGCCGACGTGAACGAACGCCGAAGCGCTGCCGCTGCCGCCGTAGTCCACTCCTATAACGGAACGTATCAGCGGCTTTTCCGACAGCCTCTGCTCAAGCTCCCTTGACGTGAGAACGCACGCGGAGGAGAAGTCCCCATATATTCTGCCCTCCGCCGCGACCCATTCGCCGAGAATGTATCGGTCGTAGAACACTCCGCAGAACTCCTTTTTAAGCGCCTCGACGTACTTTGACGGCAGGAATACGTTGTCGGTCAGCGTGAACTTCATAGACAGCAGATCAAGGCTTTTGTTGTCGAGATAATCCTTCTTTACCCAATGCGCGGGGCAGTCGGGATTGGTAGTCGCGAACAGCTTGGCACCGTCCTCCGAGAGCCTTGACAGCAGCATAGTGAAAAAATCCTCGCCGAAAAGCGTGAGCTCGTCGCAGTACGCACCCATTAACGTCATTCCGCGTATCTTGTTTTCGGACAGCGCGTTGGACGCTCCCTCGAGATAAATACGTCTGCCGAATAACTGCCCATCCTTTTTCCCGAGGCTATAAGTAAAACCGCCTCCGAGCAGCTCGGAAAGCGGTTCGAGAACGTTTCTTTTCAGCGTCGCGAGCGTTTTCGCCGCCATAAGGTACGACCTTTCCTTCGGCGACCCCGCTACCCAGAACGCCCACAATATCATAGAAATGTAGGTCTTGCCGCTGCGCACGCTGCCCTCAAAAATATTTATTCGCCGCAGTCTGCCGCTTTTCAGCAGCAGGAGCGCTTCTGCCTGTTTCGGTGAAAACATCATATTTTTTATCATTCCTCCCCAATATCCTTATATTCGCCGATGAGCTCCGCAAGCTGCCCGACGGCGTCCTCGCGGGTATTCTCCTCAAGCATTTCAAGCACGAGCTTCCATGTCTTTGCAAGCTTTTCAAGGTCTTTTTCGGCACAATTGCGTATCAGCGCTTCATTGTTGAGCAGATCCACAAAGCGTTTGCCAAACCTTAAAATGCGTGTGTTGTTACGATTGAAGAATTCCTTTACGGTTGTTTTTTTTCTTACAGCCAAGTTGTCACCTCCTTGCTCCGTGATAACAGTCTAGCATGGGTAATACTGCAAAAAGCTGCAAAAATGCCGCTCCCGCCGACTTGACAAATCAGGGAAAACGGCGTTATAATTTAAGTAGTTAAGCCGAAACAGATTCCAGCATGAAGATCTGAGGAACATAAAGCGCATTGACGGCAGAGCCACACCCGCGGAAAGCTCTCCGCTCACTATCTGTTCCTTTATCTGCGATACTATCTGTCGGTAAATAGGCTCGTCCGACGAATTGCTCAATATTAAGTCCATGAAGCACTTCTGTTGAAATTGTATATATGCCATACACAGTATAGCATAAAAAAACACGGTTGCCAAAAGGGGGAAGAAAAATTTTTTTACACATCAAATAAAAACAAAATATGGTAGATAAACGACAAAAAATGATTGGATAAAAAGCCGTTTATGGTCTATAATTTAGTTGACGCCAATCAAATATCCGAAGGAGCGGAATATGGAAAAATATCTTGACGAGACATTAAGCATACAGGAGCGCGCCGAAGCGCTCACCGACGCTATGACAACTGACGAGCAGGCAAGTCAGCTAAGGTACGACGCGCCCGCGGTAAAGCGGCTCGGCATACCCGCGTATAACTGGTGGAACGAGGGACTGCACGGGCTTGCGCGATCGGGAACTGCGACTATGTTCCCGCAGGCTGTGGGGCTTGCGGCGATGTTTTCGCCCGAGCTTGTCAAAAGGGCCGGTGAGATCACTGCCGAGGAGACCCGCGCGAAATACAATGCCTATCAGAAGCACGGCGACCGCGATATTTACAAGGGCTTGACGCTGTGGGCACCAAACATCAATATTTTCCGCGACCCGCGCTGGGGAAGAGGTCACGAAACCTACGGCGAGGACCCGTTTCTTACCGCCGAAAACGGCAAGGCGTATGTCAAGGGGCTTCAGGGCAGCGGAGAGGTTCTGAAAACCGCTGCGTGCGCTAAACATTTTGCCGTTCACAGCGGTCCCGAAGCTATCCGCCATGAATTCAATGCCGAGGTCTCGTCCAAGGATATGGAGGAAACCTATCTTCCCGCGTTTGAAGAGCTCGTGAAAAACGCACGCGTCGAGGGCGTTATGGGTGCGTACAACTGCGTTAACGGAGAGCCTGCCTGCGCGAGCGGCTTCTTAATGAACAAGCTCCGCAACTGGGGCTTTGACGGGTATTTCGTTTCGGATTGCTGGGCGATACGCGATTTTCACGAGCACCACAGGATCACAAGCAATGCCGTGGAGTCGGCAGCGCTCGCGCTGACAGCAGGCTGCGACGTGAACTGCGGCTGCACATATGTGAACGTCCTCGCGGCGCTGGACAAGGGGCAGATAACGAAAGAGCATATCCGAAACGCCTGTGTTCACCTTATGAGAACGAGGATCAGACTTGGTATGTTCAACAAAAAAACGGAATATGATGATATCCCGTACAGCGTTGTATCGTGCCGTGAGCATAAAGACGTATCCCTTGAATGCGCCGAAAGATCTATGGTGCTGCTGCGCAACAACGGAATACTGCCGCTTGACGAAAAGAAGCTCGGAACAATCGCGGTGATAGGACCGAACAGCATGAGCCGTGCGGCATTAGAGGGTAATTACTGCGGCACCGCGGACAGATATGTGACTTTCCTTGACGGTATTCAAGACCGATTTAAAGGGCGCGTCATTTTCGCCGAGGGGTGTCATCTTTATAAGGACAGAAGCTCGGGGCTCGCTATGGCGGGCGACCTGTACGCCGAAGCGGAAGCTGCAACCGAAAACTCCGACATTGTGATCCTTTGCGTGGGTCTCGACGCGACTATCGAGGGCGAAGAGGGCGACACGGGCAATGAGTTCTCATCGGGAGACAAGAACGATCTCCGGCTGCCCGAAAGTCAGCGCGTCCTTATCGACAGAATAATGAAGCTCGGCAAGCCCGTGATAATAGTCTGCGCCGCGGGTAGCTCGATAAACGTCGAATGTGAGCCCGACGCGCTGCTTCACGTTTGGTATCCCGGCTCGGAGGGCGGCACGGCGCTCGCGGAGATACTGTTCGGCGATGTCTCGCCCTCGGGAAAGCTTCCCGTTACCTTTTACGAGAGAGCGGAGCTGCTGCCCGAATTCACCGACTACTCAATGAAAAAACGCACCTACCGCTACGCCGAGAATAACGTGCTGTTCCCGTTCGGGTTCGGGCTGACATATTCGGATATTGTCTGCACGGATATAAAGTATAAGGACGGTCTCGCCGTCGTATGCGCGGAAAACAGGGGCGGAGCGACAACCGAGGACGTTATCGAGCTGTATATTAAGGATTACAATGAAAACGCCGTGCCAAACACAAGCCTGTGCGGTTTCAAACGGATACGTCTCAATGCGGGAGAAAAGCTCTCCGTTGAGATAACCGTTCCCGAAAAAGCGTTCACCGCTGTTGATGAAAACGGCACAAGACAACGCTTCGGTAACAAATTTACACTGTACGCGGGAACACATCAGCCCGATCTCATGAGCGAGAGGCTGAGCGGTAATAAATGTATAAGTGTGGAAATTTCCCTGTGATTTGGTTTCATCAAACTCCCATAAATGATACTATAGAATGTTGCTGTTCCGTTAAATCAGCGGAACAGCAGCTAATTCTTTTTGGTGTGAGAGCTCGTCGCCTTCCTTACCGAGAACATCTGCCGCTCAGCCGAATGCACGCCACACGCTCCGTTGTTATTCTAAACATTGTATCTTTCTGTGTTCGTTAGCAGAACATTGTATTCTAATCCGTTAGCGGAGTCTAATTCGGTCGATAATTGGAATTCTTTCAGCGGCTCTTATATCATAAATATTTTATATGAAACCACAATCACAATATTTTGCAAATTTTTTCAAAAAAACTATTGACAAATCAATAAATATGTGATATAATTATAAAGTCGTTAAATGCGAGTGTGCTGGAATAGGCAGACAGGCTAGCTTGAGGTGCTAGTGGCAGTATTGCCGTGTGGGTTCAAGTCCCGTCACTCGCACCAAACGGCGCAAACTTGAACCACCCGATGCAACTGTATTTCTTCAAAAAAGCAGTTGCCGTGGTGTTCAGATTTGCGAAAACAAGGTAAAACAAAAAGCCCGCTTCGGACAACCGAGGCGGGCTTTTTGCATTGTATTACTTTTGTGCGTCGCTGATATATGCGGAGAGCTTCGGGTTCTTTTCCCACCGTTCCTTTGCGTCGGCAAGGACGCGCTCGGTCAGCTTTTCAAGCTGCGCCGCCGAAATGAACAGCCGGATCACCGCCGGGATTTTCGGGTATAGCTGCTCAATGACCGCCGCCAGTTTCGCCGCGCCCGTGCCGCCGCCGTATTTCTTCTCGGCTTCGGTGACGAGGGAAAAGACGATTTTGTCAAGTATGGCGTACTGCTTTTTTGCTATCAGGATAATAAGCACAGCCACGAACAGCAGGACAACGAGAACGCTGTCCCAGTTTACAAGTAAAAAGTTCAAAATATCCATTGTGTACCTCCTGCGTTAAATCAATTCATTGACTTTTTTCTGAACCTCGGAGTAGTTGTAGCCCGCTGCTTTAAGGCGGTTTTTCCTTTCAATGCCATTCCCCCACTTACCCGCGATTACTTCCAAAGCAATTTCCTCAATGGCTTTCTTTCCGCTTGATATATTCGCCGCGTCAACCCACCCATAAACGTCGCTTTTGCTGTCGATATGTACAACGTGGTAGGGGTGCGCCGTTCCCTCGGCAATTAACGTTATTTTCGCCTTGCCGGGCTTTGCTGCTGTTCCGCGAGTACCCGTGCTTGAGGCGTAATGTGTGCTGCCCGTAAAGTCAACGACATCGCCAACCTTGAACGCCGTGGACGCGGCGGGCTTGCTTGTCGCTGTGGTTTCCTTGATCTGAACGGGCGGCAAAATAAAGCCCTGAAGCTTATACGCGCCAAAGTTATAACCCGCGCTTTTCTTATAAGTCTGCGTGTAAAAGCGTGTGCCGCCGTATGCGCTGTTTGAGGTCACGATGTCGCCGTTTGCTTCGATACGTTCCACGACCGCAACGTGTCCCGCGCCGTCCGCTTCGTTGCCGACCGCGCCCTTGCTCCAACAAGCAACCGCACCGAGGGCGGGAGTGCTTGACCGCTTGTAGCCGTCGGCGGTGTTTCCGTACCACATTTCGGCGTTACACTTGCTTAATGCGGGCTTTTCGCCGGTGATCTCGTAAAAACGCCCCCACGCATACCCCACGCAGTTTGGCAGACAAGAGCCGCCGCTTATGTGTATGCACTCGTTTAAGCCGCCTTTTGAAGTATGCCGCCAGTATTTGTTCGTCGTGTCGGGCGCAGTGAGGCGGGGCGTAAAGCTGACGGTCTTTTGGGGTTGAGAACCTGCTGAAACAAGACCGCGCTCCCTGCGCCATTCGTTGATGCGCGCGGGGTAGTCGATAAAGCACAGATCGCCGTCAACGTCCATATTGCCGACCTTGCCGACGCCCCACTGCCACATTTTCTGCCCGTAATTATAGCGGGACTTCTGCGCCGGGTTCTCCGTCCAGTGCGCTAACCATATATCGTGGTTACGCATTACGCGCTCTTTGTCGAGAGCGTTTTCCATAAAGTTTGGATTGACATACAAGCCGGTAAAAATCCCCGCGCGGTTCAGCCTTACCTTGAACTCGTCGGCCATATTGGTAAGTGCCATTTTGCCGACATTGAGGTGCTTTTGTTCCTCAATATCGTAAAATACGGGGTACGACAGTTCATTCTGCAGCTGATATTTTTTAATTACCGCTACGCAGGCATCCGCCTCCTTTTGAGTTTCGGTCATATTGTAAGCGTAGGAATACCAATACAGACCGAAAGGGATGCCGACCTTTCGCAACCCGTCAATATGCGTTTTCAGCAGCTTGTCCTCGGTTTCGGAAAATCCCGCGCGGACGATGGCGAATTTCACGCCGTCCGCTTTCAGTTTGTTATAGTCGATGCCCGCCTGACAATATGAAATGTCAACGCCTTTTATTTCCATAAGTATAACCTCCCGTTAATTAGTCCCGTTTATGTTGTTTAAATCGATGGGGACGTCCTTTGTCGCCTCCGGGTTTTCGTTCTTGATCTTTATAACGTTTTCCGCTTTCGCTTTCCACGCATAGAACCCGATCGCAGTAGCCGTCGGCGCACCGACAAGCATTGCGAGGGTCGAATACTGCGTGTAGTCAATAAGCGAAAGTCTAATGCCCACACCCACAGCGATAACATACAAAATCATTACCGCCAGTAAAACAAGTTTTGAAAACTCAAAAGCCTTTTTCTTTTTTCTGCGTCTGCTCAAATTTGCCCCTCCTTTCGGGATAAAAAGCAAGACCGGCAAGCCGCTTGCCGGTCTGTGCAGTTACTGTCCGCGTTCTTTAAGTATAATATCGAGTTTTGTTTCGATACGCACAAGAGCCTCGCCCGTGCTGACCTGATTATTTTCAACCTTTGTGACGCGCTCTTTGAGTTCGTCAAGTGAAAATTTTATAGCCCGCATTTCCTCGTCCCGCTGCTTGATACGCACCTCCTGCGCGTTGGTCTGTTCCTCGATATGCCCCAGTCGTGCGATCTCCCTCGCGTTCTGCTTTACCATACCCTCCAACCGAATAAGCCACACTAACGCGCTTATTAGACCCACTACACCGACGCCGCCGAGTATTTCACCGACAAGATTTGTAAAGTCCACTGCTGCCGCCTCCTTTCGTTTTTTTTTATTGTTTTGGCGGTTCACGCCGTAAAACGAACCACCCCTCCACCGTGCCGCCCTCGGTACTGCCGCCAAAAATTTTAAAGGTCAGCCGGTAACTGTCGCAGTGCTTGAGCATACCGTTGTAGGAGGCAAGCGACATTTTGACCTCCGGCCAGTCCACAGCACCCGCCGCGTAGTCCTTTTGAAGTTTTCGGAGTCGGCGGCGCATTTTCAAAGCGGTAGGTTTACGGAGCATTATGTGGCTGTCCCATATTCTGTACCCGCAAAAGTCTATGCCGAGCGTAAGCGGACGAATAACCGTTTTATTGTTCAGGTCAAGTTTTAGCCTTTCATTCAGAAAAGTCTCTATTTTGTGACGGTATTCGTGCAGCTGCTGTTTATCGCCACTTAATATAACCATATCGTCCATATAGCGGACATAGCAGTGCGCCCGCAGTTCCCGCTTTATGTACTGATCCACGTCGTTAAGGTACAGATTGGCGAACATTTGGCTTGTAAGGTTTCCGATCGGCATACCAACGCCGAAAATGCGCTCCGCTTCTCCGGGGCTTGCACCTGCGGGAAGTCCGAAAGGTACGGCTGACCGAACGGTGCGCTCCAACAGATCAAGCAGTTCACGGTCGGCAAACCATTTACGGAGCATTTCCATAAGCACATCGTGGTTTATGCGGTAAAAGTATTTGCTTATATCCAGTTTAAGCGCATACCCGCCGCCGTTGTTTTGGTGTGTCACGAGCTGCGCAAAATACCGGATGCGTTTTGCGGCGGCGTGAATGCCCCGCCCCTCGATGCAGGCGTAGCCGTCCTCAATGTACTTTTTGGCAAATAGCGGGTTTACTATTCTGTAAACAGCCCATTGCGCTACTCTGTCACGAAAGGGCAGAGCCATAATCAGCCGCTTTTTGGGTTCATATACGTAAAATTCGTGATACCTGCCGACCGCATAAGTGCCTTGCTGTAAATCTCTTTGCAGGTCAAACAGGCTCGCCTCTAAATTATCAGAAAAAGCAAGCACTTCTTTTCTGAAACGCTTGCCCTTTGCCGCTGCCCGATAAGCCGCGTAAAGGTTTTCAAAAGAGGTGATCTGTTCCCATAATCCTTTTATCGGCTTCATCGGACGCTCCTTTCAAATTTGCCGCACTTGACGGATTTCGGCTTTAACCGCCTACTTTCGGCTTCGCGGCGGTTTTTATTTTTCGCCCGCACAACTGCCCCGCCACTATTGCGGCGAGGCGTCGAACGCCGGCGCGGAGGTAAGCTCCTTTTTCTTCCCGTACTGAAAGCACACCCCGTAGGTATACAATATCTGACTGCGAGAGAAAGCGGCGCGGAAACCGATGTTCGTGTTGACGTTCGACCGCGCATTATTGAGGTACAACGCGAACACACCCGCAGATGCGGCATTGTTCCAGTTGCCACCACGGATCGGTATACAGCTTGCCCCCGAAACAAAAGCGATTTGTAAATTTATCGCTTGTTTTGCATCGGATTTTCAGCGGTATATTTTATCCAACCGCCGAGCATTCTGCCGATCTCGTCCGTCATTCTTGAAAGAATTTCGTACTTTTTCGGCGGCAAAAAGCCCAGTTCGTGCGACAACCGCAGGTAGTGGCGCAGCTTTTCAAGTTCTACGTCCATTTCCTGCAATGTGGTCTTTTTGTGGTACTGCTTGCTTGCCTCTATCGCTTTTTCCATTACGGAGTCCATACACCGTTTTATATCGACGACGATTGCGAATTTCTCACTTTTCGGAAATTGCGCCAAAGCGGGGTATGCGTACTTTGCCATATCGTGGAGTTTTGTCAAAATGGTAAGCTGTGTATAGTCGCTCACGGTCATTCTCCTTTATTAAGACCCTCACCCGCCTTTCGGCGGGTGAGGGTCAAGAAACAAGTTACAAGTTACAGGGGACAAAAAGCGGCGCGGAAACCGATGCGCGCGTGGACGTCCGACCGCGCATCCGTGAGGGACAACGCGAACACACCCGCAGATGCGGCACCGTTCCAGCCGCCACCACGGATCGGTAATCTTTCGCCGGTGATGTTCGCCCACACCGCATCGTCGCCGTAGTCGGCAGAGGCTGCGCCTGCGTGGGGTATCAATCCGAGGGACTCCAACAGGGTAATGCCCGCGCCGGTTGCGGCGGGAGTGGTGACAATGCTTGAAAATTTTGTGTCGCTCAAAGACGTGCCATATTTCAGCGTTCCCGCCGTGCCGGGCGCAACCAGTGTGCCATCGGGCTTGATCGCTCTCCAGAGGGTACTTGTCGGGGTGAGGGGGTTGTTCCAGTCGGCGGCGTCGTTATTCGGGATGATCTGAATTTCACCGTCCACCAAACGCAGACCGCCGTTCCATTCCCACACGTTGCCGTTCAGGTCGGCAATGCCTGCGGCGGTGTTGTCGTGATACCAAGAGGCGGGACCGCTGCCGGTTGCCGTGCGCAAAATTCGTCCGTTAGTATCGTAGTAAGAACCCTGCGCTCTCTGCGGCAGCGCGCCCTCGGTGCTGTCCTTTCCGTAATTGTTATTACCTTTCGGCATAAAGCCGTTTTTCTTGCACCAAAGAGCGACCGCCGCAAACTCTGCGTTCGTCATTAAATGCCAACCGGGGCCTTTCCGCTTGCAATACTGCCACGCCTGATCGAAATTCAGCGAGGCGGCGGGGTCTTGCATCGGTAAGCTGTACGCCCTGCCGTTGTTTACAACATTCTGATACTTGCTAATGTAGATGCAGTCCAATTCTTTGCCGTTGACGATAAAAGCGGGGTGCGTACCGTCCCCGCCGCCCTCGATCACGTCCCCGATCTTAATTTTCGGAATGCGTACCATTACGGACGGATCGCCGAGGTCGTCATACATAAGCACGTTATTAGGCGCGGCAATTTGCAAAGCAAGGTTCGTTAAATCATAATTAGGCATTGTTTATGCTCCTTTCTCTTATACACCGATCGCCCAAAGCGACAGGGTGACTTTTTCCATATCAAGCGGCAGGGGTACGGGCGGCTCGGTTTCCGTGTGTTCAGGCTCGACCGCCGCTGCCTCCGTTTCCTCGCCGTCAAGACCTGCGAGGTCTGCGGGGTCTGCGGGATCTGCGGGAATAACGGGGGCAGCTTCGGCGGGTTCGGGGTAAAGATATTCACGCGCGGGAATATCCAACTGCGCGACGTATTTCTGCCCGCTTTCCGTCCCCATTACAAGGTTGCCGTCCGCGTTTTCGCATACGTCCAAATGTACGCCCCAGTCCTTTTGATAAAGGGCGCAGTCGAGGGAGAGCCTGCCGCCCGCAAAGCTGACGACTGTTCCGTTTTGGGTGTAAGGGATTTTTTCGCCCTCGTTCTTTTCAATAACTATCATACCGAAATACCTCCTGTTACTTTGTATTTAATGGTTACGCTTGCCGAGCTGCCGCTGTACGACAGGGCGAACCCGTTCAACTGCTTTCCGTTTGCCACAATGTCACCGATGGGATTTGCGTCGGAGGCGGTCGCCTCGATAATTTCAACATTGTAGTCCAATGTTCGCCGGGTCTTTTTCAGGGCAATAGTTTTGCGGGAATTGTTGAACGGCAGGCTCTTTGTGTTTTTCAATGTGACCGTGCCGATCTCCGTTGCTCCCTGCGCGTCCTTGAGCATTTGCAGGTCGATAGCGATCAGCGATGCCGCAGTTTGCGCGTCGAGTACGCCGCATTCGAGGTGGTTAAAGTTCACCGCGCTTTGCGGCGTTCCCACTGTGTCAACCGTGCCGGGTGACGGGGTGAGGTTCACCATACCGCCGGAGAGGGTCTGCATCGCGAACCTGTCCGGGTATTGCACCGCCTCGTCCACCCACTGTTTGCGGGCATAGTTCATAAAAATTCACTTCCTTTCATTATGTTGCGGCGGCTGCTACTGATACGGTAAACTCGATGTCAAGTCTGTACCGTAAGGATTGCAGAACCGCCGCAAGCGAATAATTAACCTTGTCGGTGTACCAAAGCCGCCCCGCCCGATCGTAAAGCTGAATTTCGGTAATTACGATATTTCCCTCGGTAGGGTGATCGCACTGTACACGGATCAGCATTTTGCCGTTCGGCAAAATTTCTTTACTTAAAATCGTGAGCGGGTAGTAGGCGTTTCCGACGCGGTATTTGCCCGATACAACGTTATCGATCGTATACTGCTTATAGCCCTGTATCGCGGCATTTGTAAGCTGCGTCATAAAGAAAAACCTCCTTTTAAGATTTTGTTCGCCCCGTGCCGCACTTTCGGTACTTTACCGAATATGTGATGGGGCTAACCTGTGTGGCTACTCCTGCCGCGTCGCCCGATCCCAAAAGGGACGGCTGCGGCTCTGCGCCTGAACGTGTAACCTCAACGCCAAACACCTCCTTGTTGATTATTTCACGAACATCGGCCGCCGCTATATCAATAACCACTGCATCGGACGGCTCTTTGCCGGAGCGTTCAAACTCAATGCTGAACGCCTCCGCGCTTACCCTTTGCGCGATACCCGCCGCACCCTCGTCCAAGAACACGATGCGCGCGGGGTTTGTGCCGCTGTGCAGTTCCTCGCTTGTTCCCGGCGGTTCTATGATAAATCGGCTTGCTTCGCCGTGTTCGTTTACTTTGATATGCTCCGTGCCGATTATTACGGCGTCGCGCGGTTTTGTTCCCGCTCGGTCAAATACCTGCGTATACGCTGAACGGCTCACCTCCGCGTTGATAACCGCCCCGTCCGTATCAAGAAAAATGATCCGCGTCGGGTTTGTGCCGCTGTGGAGGTGTTTGCTTGTCGGTTCGTGCCGCTCCTTGAATACTTTCGGGGACAGCAGTTCGTCAACGACAATGCCGTCAAAGGTCAGCACGACTGCCCGCCGAGGCTTTGTACCCGTTTTTATGTGTGTAATGATAAACGCCGACGGTCGAAAGTCGGCGTTTATAGAAATTTTTTCCTTTGCGGTCGCCGCGAAATGCAGCTGCACACCCGCCGGGCGTATTTCCCAAAGCCCCAAAAAAGTTGACGTTTCGTCAAACGAGGAAAGCGCGGGGACAGTCATCGTTATAGTTGCGGGTTCGTCTATGCTCTCGGAGTACCATATCGGGGTCTTTCCCCAAAGAATGACCATCGCATTGTAAATATCCCGATAAGTGCAGTTTGTCATATTCGCCATTATTTTCTGCACGAGGTACAGCCTGTAAATTTCGTCCGTCATTTTGGTAAACGTCGAACTTTTCAAAGCAAGAACGGTCGCCTCGTCGCGCGTCAGCACGGCGATGTTTCCTATACCGTCAAGCTGCTTTCCTGCGGCGGTACGCAGGGAGCGCGTGTCGTTCAACTGCTTGTATACGTCCCGCACGGCGTTCAACTGCCGGGAAAGCGCATAGATCAGCCCCTCGATTTTTTCCTTGTTCTTGAATTGACTCGGCAGGTCTGCAAGCATTTTCCCGTAAAATTCGGTATCAGCCATCCAACACCACCTCAATTCTTGAGGCGTCGGTCACAGCCCTTTGCCGTAACGTTACGGGGATCGGGTCTTGCTTATACTGCGCCGCCGTCGGCGTTTCCGTGGGGTCGGCGGTGTAATATGACAAGATGTCAACGTGGGCTAAATTCGGAATTTGCCGGAACATTTCGCCTATAAACTGCTGCGGTGCTATTTCGTCCACATTGCCGAGGCTTGAAAGACCGCTTGTAATTATTGCTTTTATGGTGTCCGCATAGTCGGTGGGGAGATTTCCGAGCGACTCAACGGAAACGCGAAACCACACATACAACAAAACGGGGCGGGTAAAGCGAATTGTAAGACTTTCGCCGCTGTTCAGCTTTAAGTCAACCTCGGTATTACCGTAAGAACTGATACCGCCCGCTTTGGTGTTAAGTATCTGTGTGGCGATCTCGTTGTTATCGCCGCCCGAAACGACCGCCTCAACGCTGTGCGGCGGTCTGCCGTATTCGTCCGTTTCGTTGGTCGGGTTGTCCTGCACCTCGCAAAACTCGACGCCCTGCACGTTTTGCAGAATTGCCGCCCGTATGCTGTCGTTCATACGGCTTGACCGCTGAAAGATTTTCGCGGCATACGAGGCGCGGAGTTCTGCGTCGCTTTCCTGCAAGCTGCCCGCGATGCGCGGAATGAGATTATTGACGGCAAGCAAACCCGGAACAGCGGTTTTTATTTCGGTGATCGTGCTGTCCGGGAGGTCGGTGTCCCCGACTGTAAGCGTTTCAAAATTCACTATGCCGGTGACGCTTTGCGTTGTCAAATTCGGGCTTAACGTCATACTGTGCCGCTCCTCGCAGGAAACGTCGGCAAGCGTAAGCACTCCGTCCGCACATTCGGCAGTAATCCGATCGCCCTTTATTTCGTCCGCTAATGCCCCTAAAATCGCTCCTGCGGTCGGGTTTGACGTACTTATTACCGAATACGTCAAGCCGTCTACAATGACCGTATACGCCGCGTTTGGCTGTATCGCGGCTATAACAACCTTTGCGGAATTAAAAGCGGCACGGGAAACCGTTGTCGATGTTCTGCTCTGAAAGTCAACGGCGGGTTTTGTTATACTGTTTATCAGCGTTCCCTCCGGGATCACCGTGCCGTCGACGCATTCACAATGCACCGGATAAATTGTCGGCTGTGCCTCCCGTCGCGCGATCCCGCCGAATTGTACGGCATTGTCGAGGCTCAAGCCCTCGGCAGAAAACGGGTACATCGCATTGTAAACGTCCTGCGCAGTGTCCCATAATTCGGCGAGGCTGTCCGCAAAATTCGTTATAAGCACGTTTAAAAACGACTGCGGGTTCTGCCGGGTATTGACGCCCCACTTTTCCGAAAGGTCGCCGTGCAGCTCGTCAACGATTGTATCAAGCCTTTTTGGTACAAAACCGGTGGGCGTTACACCATATTCAGACATTTATTTTCACCTCCTCGGTAAACGTTCCGTATTCCGTAACCATTGTAAAAGAAATAACGGCGTTTCTTGTCATTTCGTCATAGTTGACGCGTACATCTTTCACTTCGGTAACATCGGCGACTTTCGATGCCTCCTCGCGTATGATCTGCGCTATTCGCTCGGTGTTCGGATTTTTAACAAACACCTCGTCAAAATACGGCACACCATACTCCGGGGCGAACCGCCACTCCTCGAAAAACCATTGTAGCCGAATTTTCACATCCTGCCGTATGCTGTACTGCGGTGTAATATCAGCGGCGGCGTTTACAAGAATATCGCCGCCGCTGTCAAGCAATATGTCAACAGGCATAAAGCCGCCCTCCTTTCTGTTTACCCACCAATAAACACGTTGCTGCTGCCCTCTGCGACTGAACCGCCGAGGACTACCGCATCGCCTATGCGGGCAGCTTTCAAGCCGTTAATGAAAACTGTCGCGCTCCCCGCGTTTATGCTGTCTTGATGTGCGGGGTGTACGAGGCAGCCGTGGGATGCGTATTTGTCCGTAATGCGCCCTGCGCCTTTTCCGTTTATATTGACGTTCGGGCTTGCTGTAACAAGCGGAACTGCACCGCAGGCGTCGTGTCCCATGCAGTTGTCGCCGAGCCGTGTTGCTCCTGCCATCTGTTCCCCTCCTTATGGATTGAGATTGATCGCGGGTGCGGTTTCGGTAATTGAAACGCCCGCCGCCTCGGTGATCGTCGTCGCCGAAACCGTGTTTATCATATCGGCGGCGATATTTAAAATCTGCGTTTTTATTGTCATTCCCGTAGGGTTCAGCAGAATAAAATTAGCGGGACTGTACCGCACCATAAGTTCATCGGGCTTTATGTGAATGCGGTGGTCGTTTTTCTGAATTATGATCTTATCCTCGTCCTGCGCCTCCTGTGCAAGCGGCTGTGGTTTGGCGAACATTCCCATTATAGCGACCGCGTTTGTGAGGTCAAAGCGCAGGTCGTTGTTGCTTTCAGAACCGCCGCCGCGCCAAGTGTCAAGGGTCTGCTCCTGTGCCAAAATAAGGCACTCGTCGCCGGGATTTATCGGGTAAACCATTGTGCAGTCCTGCCCCATAGACTGCGGGAACAGGATCGGAATGTGGTTCAACTGCGGGTAGTCGATAAATTCACCGTTTGGCTTTTTAAACTTACAAAAAGGCAGTATTTCAGCCTCGCACTTGTCGGGATAATATTTGACGATCTTCCCCGGTATTGCCGTATGTACGCCGTTTAGCAATTCCGTGACTGTGTTTTTGACTTCCTGTACAAATTCCTGCTGCATTGTGCCTCTCCTTTACTCCTTATAGGTCCCTGCAAGCATTTGATTGACAATACCCTGAATTGTTGAGTAGTCATAGCCTGCGGCGGTCAATTTGTCCACGCGCTCCTGTCCGTTTCCCCAGTCGCCGCGAATGACCGCACGGGCGATGTCCGCATCATTACCGCCGCCGCTGTCGTTTGACACGGGCGGGGCGGCGGGTTCTTTTGCGGTGATCTCATAAAGGTGCGCCGTGCTTAACCAGTCGCCCTCGATGTTGTCGCCGTCGTGTTCGACGGTGTGAACCCTGAAAAAACCCGTCACGGTTTCACTTTCGATTTTCACATAATCACCGACGCCGATCGCACCGTTAAGGAGGTACACGACCTCCCACCCCTTGCTGTTCTCGTCCGTGTCGTTTTCCGCACCCTGCGTCAGCTTTTTGGGTATTCCTATAAGTCCGCTGTCGGGTGAAAGTAAAAATACCTGTTGGCTCATTACATCGCCTTTGCGCTTAACTTGCAGTATGCCGTTTTGTATTTCCCAAATTAAACCGGTCGGGGCGCATACCTTGTCGAGTACCGCCTTGCCCGCTCCGATAAAAGAAAAGCCGTTCGGGTAGTCCGTAAATGTGGCGTTGTATGAAAAAGTAATTGAAACGCCCATTTGCGCCGCTACGTCCTGCATTATCTTTTTTGCGCTTATTACGCCTTTATATGAAAGGCTTACAAACGTGTCGCGCAGTTCGACGCGCCCATCGATCGCTTCAATTTCTGTCATTCTGTCCGCACCGTCGATCGTTGTTTCAACACGGGAAACTGCTCCGACAAAAATTAGCGGCATTGTCGAACCGTACCCCGCTTTCAGAGTTACGATGCAGTCCTTTTCGTTTAGTGTGGCGAGCTGCGCCTTGTTTAAGTTCCAAAGGGTTATTTTTGAGGTGTTTGCGGACGAAACGTCGGCTTTCTGAACATTAAAAGCGATATGCAGGGCAACAGGGGCGGTAACGCCGACCTCAAAGCCCTCGCTGCCTGCCTTTCCCGCCGAAAATCTGTATTGACGATCAAACTGTAAACCCATATCACTTTGCCTCCTTGCTTGATACAAAAGCAAATACCGCTTTGCCGTTTGCAAAATCCGACCGTCCCACCGCCTCAAGGTTTGTGTATACTCCGAAAATTCCCGACGGCAGCCGCTTGTCTATGTACTGCATATTGATCGGGAACTGTGGGACGAGTTTCAACCCCTGCACTATCGGTTCGCGCAAAACCGTATAAATGCCGAAATACCACCGCCCCTTTGTATCATTCCAAGTAAAGCGCAACAGGTACTCCGTGCCGTCAAGCAGCACCCGTGAAAAGCTGTCGTTCATATCAGGCACATATATTTCCAAACGTTTCATAAAGCCGCCCTCCGTTAAAGCATTCCCGCACTTTTGGCGAGATTGTACGCCACCGAGCCTTTACTCCCGCCGCCTGCTGTGTCGCTGTTGCCGCTGCTTGAGGGCGGGGTGCTGCCCGTGCTTGTTGATGCTGTTCCGGCGTTCGTTCCGCTTTCGCCGCTTTTCCCGTAACTGTCGGGGATCGTGGTTTTCTTTGACTGTGTGACCCTTATTTCCTTAAAGGTGATGGGGATTTGCCGCGCATATCCCACATCCGCAGACTTTGCAATGGAAATACTTTGTATCGCCATACTTTTATAGGTTTTTTCAGAGGTTACGACAGTAACGATCTGCCTTGAAAAATAAAGGTTTTCCAATCTTTGTATAATGCTGTCAGCCCACCCCCCGCCGCCGTGTCCGCGATTTTTCCACGTTACGGGCGTGTCAGTGACGTATAGCGTCATAGACAGCATAAGCGGCTTTAAAATTATGGTATCGTGAACGACAAAGCCGCTCTCCACGGGGTAGTCCGGGGACTCTGCCTCGTATGTGCGCTCCTCGTCAATTAGCGCGTCAAACGGTATGCCGTTAATTGTCACGGGCTTTTTTGCTTTTGCCATAATATCACCTCGAAAAAGCTAACGCACGGGCAAGCTGACCCGTCGCATCATCGGCACTCTTGCTCATAGCTTCCGAGCTGCGCTGCTGTCCCGCCCGGTCGCCGTTGAAGGTGCTTTCAAAATAGTTGTTCTGCGTAATACTGCGGTTTGTGGTGCTTGTCACCATCGTTTGTGCCGTGCCGGGGCTTGCCGTCGCATTTTTGGCGAGGGCTGAAACACTTGATACAAAGGACTTTAAAGCCCCGCCCAAGTCGCCGTTTGGTTTGTTTTTGTCGGGATCATCCTTGTCCTGCTTGTCTTTGTCCGTGATTTTGCCGGCAACTGTTTTTATAACGTTACCGACTGCCCCGCCGATGCTCTTGACGGTATCGAGCAGGCTCGACCCGCTTTCCGTGTCCTTGCTTGTAACCTTTTCGGCTACGGTTTTTACAGCATTACCGACAACGCCGCCGATGTTCTTGACGGCCTCAATTAAACCGCCCGCGCCGCTGTTGCTGTCGCCGCCGTCTATATCTTTCTTGAACAGCGCGGCAACCTTTTTGATCCACTCTGTGTTCTTTTCAAGCGGTACGACAGCCTCTGCGCCATCGCCCTCAAGGTAGCCTGTCTGTCCTTTTTTCAGAACGCCGCCCTTTGCAAGTTCGGGAATATGCGGAATGTTAAAGCCCGCGCCGCCAATACCCGGCACCCAGTCGGGTATTTTAATGCTGTTTATGCCGTCAATAAAGCCATTGATGCCGCCTATTATCCAGTTAATAGGTGCTTTGACAACATTAACGATCGACTCAAAAATGTTGCTGAAAAAGTCCTTGACGCCTGAAAAAACATTCTTGATACCGTCAACCGCGCCTTTAAAAATATTGCTGAAAAAGTCGCCTACTCCGCTGAATATGTTTTTAATGCCGTCCCAAATTCCCGAAAAGAAATCGGAAATCCCGCTCCAGATGTTTTTGAAAAAGTCCGAAACGGCGGTAAAGGCTGATTTGAACATATCAACAAAGCCGTTGACAACGTTCAGCAGACCGTCCCAAAGACCTTTGAAAAAGTCGGCTATACCGTTCCAGATACCCTTGAAAAAGTCGCCGACAGCGGTAAATATGCCCTTGACCGTTTCGATCGCACCGTTTACGACATCGACGATCTTGTCCCAAATGCCCTTGAAAAACGAAACGATGGCGTTCCAAATATTTTTGAAAAAGTCCCCGACTGCTTTAAATACTGCCTTGCAGGTTTCGATGTTCTTTTGTACTGTCTGAACAATACCGTCCCAAATGCCTTTGAAAAAGTTTTTGACACCCTCCCAAATGCCCTTAAAGAAATCTACGATGCCGTTCCAAATGTTTTTGAAAAAGTCGGCGATGCCTTTAAATGCGGATTTGAACATATCCACAAAGCCGCCGATTATGTCACCCATTCCGCTAAAAATCGCGCCAAAGCCCTCAATTATCGCACCGATAATTTGCGGTATAGCTTTCACCAGTTCGGGGATCGCTTGTACAAGCCCCGTAGCGAGGGCGATAATTATTTCAATTCCCGCTTGAATAAGCTGCGGCAGGGCGTCGATCAAGGCTTTTACAATAACAGGGATCAACTCGATTATTGCCTTGATAATTTGCGGAATTGCCTTTACAATGCCGGTTATCAGCGAAATAATGATCTGAATACCTGCTTTAATGATTTTCGGCAGGTTGCTCACAATAGCGGTTATCAGTTTGGGAATTAACCCGACGACCGCTTTAATGATGTCGGGCAATGCGCTGATAATGCCGTCCAAAAGTGACATAATCAACTGAATACCCGCATCAATAAGCTGCGGCAGCATATCAACGATCGCTGTAATTAACGAGGTTACAAGCTGTATAATCGCTTCAATTATTTGCGGGAGCATTGAAACAATGCCCTCTATGAGGGAAACGATCAGCTTGACACCCGCATCAATTATCTGCGGGAGCATACCGACGATGGCATTTATTAACGACATAATCAAATTGATTATTGCGTCAATAATCTGCGGGAGCATTGAAACAATGCCCTTTAACAGCGACATAATCAATTTAATTCCTGCGTCAAGCAGTTTCGGCAGCAGTTGAATAATTGCCTGCACTATTGCCAAAATCAGCTTTATAGCCGCGTCAATTATTTTTGGGAGCATTCGCATAATTCCGTCTAATAGGGACGTAATCAGCTTTATTCCCATATCAATAAACAAAGGCAGCTTTTCAACAATGGAATTTAAAACCTTTGTTACAACACCCACCACGGTGTCAATTATCTGCGGCAGCTTTTCCGAAATTCCCGCAACAACCTTGTCAACTATTCCGGTGAATTTTGTCAAGCCATCGGAAAACTGCTGAACAAGCGCGTCCACGTCGCCGCCGTTCTTTATCAGCATTGCAATAATGCCGATAAGTGCCGCTATTGCTATGACCGCCAGTCCTGCGGGGCTTGCAAGGAATTTGAACGCAGAGCCTAAACCCTTTGTAACCGCCGATCCCGCCTTTGCCGCAACATTCCACGCCTTTTGTGCCGCTGCTCCGGCTTTTGTTGCAACAGTGTTTGCCACACGCGCCGCCGTATTTCCGACCAGTTTAACCGTATCTTTTGCAACTTTAGCAGTTCCTTTTACAAGTTCTTTTGTTGCCGAGCCTATTTTCCACGTTGCGAAAGCAATTCCAACCGCCTTGACGACCGGCGCAAATTTGCCGAAACCTGCCGCCAAAAAATCAAGTGTGCTGCCTACAAGAGTTTTAAGACCGTCAAAAGCTGTTTTCCAATCACCGCTAATAACGCCTTTTATAAACTGCCCAAGCCCACTGAACGCTTTTTTTAGTGCCTCCCATTTTTCCAATAAAACAGATTTTAGCTTATCCCATACACCGATTATCTTTTTGCGAACGGCATCAGCGTCTACGCCCCATTTTTCAAAAATAACCCCTATAACGCTGTCGTTGCCTTTCATAAAGTTTATGAAGTCATCGACTGCGAGAGCGATCAGCATAATAGCCGCAACGAGCGCAACAGTTTTCAGGTTTATGCCCGTTATTGCTTTTTTTGCAAGGGTTAGAAAATCAAGAATTTTTCCCGCATTTAACGCTATAAAAATTGCCCCCGCTGCCATTGCAAGCAGCTTGAGGGCATTTTCCGCACCGCCTACTTTTTTGACGAACCTTTCCGTGTAGGTCTGTGCCTTTCGCAGAACGTTCATAAACTGTGTAAAGGTGCGGGTCATTACTTTAGCGATTGTTTTTGTAACACCGAGGGTTTTGTCCATCTGTGTAAGCCAAAGCCCCCACTGATTGCGTATATTTAAAAGAGCATCGCTGATCGTCAGGTCAACGTTAGCGAAAGCCGCTTCAATCTCATCGGCATTATCAAAAAAAGCATCGCGCAGTTGTTCCAGTGATATTTTGCCGTCGCTTGCCATCTGTTCAAGTTCCGAACGCGCAACGCCTACGTGCTTTGCAAGCATATTCGCTCCGGCGGGCGACTGTTCAAGAATTTGGCTGATAGTTTCAGAGTCCACTGCGCCCTTTGCGAATGATTTATTGATAGCTTCCTGCAAGCCTAATATTTCGCCCTGCTCCTTGTTTTCACTTTTGAAAAGTTTTGTAGTCAGTTCGGCGTATTTAGCCGCACTTGATACGTCAAAAAGTTCATTGTTTTCCTGCACAAGTTTTGTCGTAAGTTTGGCAATATCAGCATAAGAGGTGCGCGCCGCGTTTGCGGCGTCAACAATTTCTCTTTGCGCCGCCTCTTGATTGCCGAGTTCCTTTGTAGCGTTTTTGATCTGTGCATTTATTTTTCCAAACTCTTCAATGATTTGTTTTGCATTTACAAGGGAAAACCCGATGCCGATCGCTCCGAGGGCTTTGGTGGCAACGGATTTTAACTTGTCAATACTTTCATTTACTTTCTTTTCGCTTTTTTCGTCTACCTCATAGCCAAAGGCAATAGCGATGTCGCGTATAGTCATAGTCCGTTGTCACCTCCTCCCCGTTTTAGCGTTCTTGTCGGCTAATTCTTTTGACTGCGCCGCCTCGATGTCGGTTTCCATTCGTATAAGCGCATACAGTTTCAGAGCTTCGTCAAGCGTGTAGCAGGTTTTTAATTCCCACATTGATGCTTTGCCCGATTTTATAAGCGCGTACATTCGCAGCTCAAGCTCCGAAAATTGGTTTGTGTCTAATCTGCCGTATTTGTCAACGGCATCGCCACCGCTTTGGGCTGCGCCTTTTGGAGTCCAAATTGGCCGCTGATTTTCTTGAAAAAACCCTCAAAGTTTACGTTGATAACGTCCACAGCGAGAATAAACATATCCTGCGCCGACCCGCAAAATATCTCATTTGCAAGATCGTTGTCGAGGCGTTTCACACCGTCCTCGGTTTCAACCGAAACGTTCCCGTGTTTTGTGAGCAGCTTTTTCAACAGGTTTTCCACCTTATCACCCGAAAGCCCCGATATTGCGCCGGAGAATGACGCAACATCAAGGTTCATAATATCGGGTTCGGCGTTGCTGTCGCTCGCGCTCATTGCAAGGGGCGCAAGACCCGCAACAGCGGGCGCGAGCATTGCAATAAGTTCACCGCTGATATTTGCCGCTGTGAAAGCGGGGAAAGGGCGAATGTAAAAGGTGTTTTCACCGATTTTCTTTTCTGTGGTTTCGTGCTGTTTCATAAGTGCTGACCTCCTAAAAAACTAAAATTTTACTTCCATTCCGCGCTGTCAACAAGGGTTGCCTCGCCGGTGCGGAGCGACCATTCTCTGTTCTGCGCGGTCTTACCGAACGGACGAGCCGCCGCAGTAGTTACCCACGCCTGCTCACAACTGAACAGCGTACCGCCGCGCAGGTCCTTGATCGTAACGGGGAACATCCCCGACCCGTCGTTGCGGTCTTTGTCGTGCATATTCTGCAACCAAGCGTTGGTAACGCTTTCCTGCAAGAGTGAAAGCGTAATGTTCCAAGTGTCATCCGGGTCAAGTGAGCGGATTTGTTCGCCATCACAGCCGATAACATCGGAAATGCCGTCGCCGTTCTTTTCAAGGTTTACAAAGCTGTCCTCTGCGTAGCCCGTGACGGAATGCGTACCGAAAGAGATCAATACCTCTTTCGGGTTATAGGTTCTGACTTTACCTGCCATCGTTTATCCCTCCTTAATATGTCAATTCGCCGTTGACGGTAACGACGTGAATTGCTCCCGCCAGTCGCGCGGAAAATTTACAGCCGCTTAACGCCCTGCTTGCCTTTTCGGAGGCTGACAAGTCCATAGAGTTAGGCACTTCCACGGTAAAGCCGGGGTTCAGTACGCCGTCGCTGTCAAACTCATCGGGAGCGATGCCGCCCGCCGCCTGTCCCGCTTTCAGGCTTGCGATCATTTGATTTTCAACAAGCGCGATGCCGGAGTTGGTGTACGGGATTTTTGTATTCATAATCAGCAGATTATAAATTCGATACTGCATATCATCCTGCAACCAGTCACGGAAACGGATCACATCGATCCATTCTCCCGCCAATACCTGACCGTTCATTGTGATGTTGCGCCCACCGTATTCAGCGAAATAATTCAAATGATCCTTTTCCAGATTGTCACTCGTTGTCGAGGTGATATTATTCGGCACAACCGACGCGAGCTGCTTAAACTTCCACGTTTCGCTGCCTGCGGGATAAGCGAGGCACTTTGCAACTGCCGCGACGTGCATATAAAGGTTAGACTGCGGAACATCGGCGGCTGCCTGTGTTTCTGTTACTTTGCCATACCACCCCATCGAACGGTAGTAAATTCCAAGCGTAACGGGGCAGGTGACACTCGTATAGGTAAAGGCGAAAAGTTTTGTCTGCGCCTCCGTCCATTCTGCGATCGTTTCAAAGTCCTTTTCGGGAACACCCGCAGGACAAACGACATACCACCCGCTCGTAGACAGGGCGCGGTTCAATGTTGTGCCGATCGGCTCTGTCGTTCCCTCGGCGGTCTGCTGAACTGCAATAAAGATTTTTGCGGGGCGCGGGTTCTGCGAAAATGCGATGCGCGCCGCCACGCCTACGGGATCGGCATTGTCGCCGACCGTCACCCACCCTGCCTCTGTCACGCCCTCAAGGTCGGTGTACGATCCAACGGCGGGAGGTGCGGTTTCGGGTGCGGTTGCGGGGGCGGGGCCGACAATTAACAAATTATCGAAACTCGCCGCGCTGACCGCAGGGGTTTTAATGTCAATGTTTATATTGACAATTCGGTTTAAATTGCCCATTTAATACTCCTCCTGTATTTGATTGATCGGTGTTTCGTCAAAAGCACCGGATTTAACGCGGGCGAGTTCTTCCGTACCGCCCCCGCTTGCTGTGGGCTGCCAGTTTGCATTGTTGACGCCTACCGGAATACCCGCATCGTTAAAAATAATATTTGCCTCGGTCAATACGCCGTTATATTCTGCCGCCCACTGTGTGAACGTCAAGCGTATTTCAGCCATTGCCCGATATTGCCATCGGCTGTCGTTGATTATCTCCGACAAGTCCTGCACCCCGCCCATAAGCGATAGTCCGATATTGTTTTTATTGCTCCACTCAATGGTTGCGGTGCTGTCAAGATAATTTACGAAATCAAGCAGATCGCTCTCCGCCGTATTTTCGGTATACTGACCCTCCGGGGCGTCGACCGTGTTTCCTTTGGTGAACAGGTCAATTTGCAGGGGTACTTCCGAGGGATAAGCGGAAAAAACGATGCCGCTTATCATTTGTGTGATCGGCTGCGTCGCCCGTGTGACCGTGCCGAGCCGTAAAACAACAAGCGGCGCGAGGGGCTTCACCTTGTCGGTCGCTCCCCACACCACCGTAGCCCCGCCCCAGTATGCGGAAATGTGCAAAAATATAACCTGTTTGAGTTGGTTAATCGTCAACCGCTTCACCTCCTGCTTTGGGCGGCTTTTGCCCGCTTTGATCTGCAAGAACAACAAACTCGCCCTCATAGTGCTTTAGCGGGGTGTGCTGCCAGTGTATGCAGGACTTACACTCGTACCATTTGCCGGAAACGAAAAGCAGGTCGCCGGGCGTCCCGCTGTGTTCGTCTGCCGGGATCAGTCTATCCGCGCCAAAGGTTTTGACCCTTGCCACGGAGCGTTCGCCCTCCGGCAAGGCAAGCAGCTCGTCCGAGGAAAGCGGCTGCACATTCAGCATAAAGGTGAGGTCGGCGCTGCCGTTTACGGCGTACCCGTTCACAAATTTCTGTTTATCGTGCCGCCGTACCGTGTACGGACGGCGAAAAATGCCGATTGCCATCAGTCGCCGCCCCCTTTCGGGGTAATAACATAATTAACGGATTGTAACAGGTGGCTTTCGTCAATAAGAGGAACATCCGATCCCTTTTTCTTGATCGTGCTTTCGGCATTAGCCTCTGCCCAGCTCTTGCTTTTGGTGATAGTGTCCCGTATCAAATCTTTTTGTGTAACGCCGATCGCGTTCAAGGCCTGCTCCGCTGTTTCGCCCTGCGCCACTTTTTGCAGCTGCGCCTTGCACATTTTCTCGATAGCGGCTTTGTTACCGTCTGCGCTTTGACGCATAAAAGGACGGGCGGGGATCGTGTCTGTACCGACTTCATTCCAAACGGCGATGTCGAGAATGTCAACGCCCTCATCAGACTGCGCCGCGCCCGCCTGAATGCCGACGCGGACTTGCAGTTTTTTCAGTTCCTCGATCTGTTCAAAGAACCGTCTGCCCTCTACCGTCATTCTGTCGTGTCCTGCCATTTTTACCCCCTTTCTCCGGCGTTTATAATTGATATTGCGCACCGATTGCGGAGGGAAACGTATTGAACGCCATACATCGTTTGCGTGTATTCGGCGTCCGCGCTTAACTGCGACGTTAGGGCGGCATTGTTAAAGCTGACGGACTCGCCGCCGCTCGTATAGCTGCCGATCTTAAAAGCAACACCCGCACCGCCTATATCGTCAAACGCCCCGCCTGCGCTTTCGTCCGAGCCGACCGCCGCTAACTTCATACGGTGAGCCGTAAGCAGGGCGAGAGCCTGTTCGTACAGTTTGCCGAAACGCTTACGGCTAACAAGCGGCGCGGTTAAATCGAGCCAAACGTTCACCGTTTCGTCATCGACTGTTGAAAACTCGGCGGCAACAATGCGAAAAACTTTCAAAGGCTGTGCCATAAGGCGTTACCTCCTTACTCCTCCGCCGACTGCGCCGCCCTGATCTTTTCAATCAGCATTGCCTTTGTGTCGGTTTCCACAAATTCAACGCCGCACTCGAATGCGAGGGCTTGCAGCTCCTCCTTGTTCATTCTGTCGATGGGCTTGTTCTGACCGCCGCCAGTGCTTTCAGCGGGTGCGTTTGGGTCGCCGTTAAGGTTCACACCAACATTTACGGCGGCAGGTGCGCCCCCGTTTTTATTTGTGCCTCCTACCACCTTGATCCAGTTACGGGAAAGGTAATATTTGACGGTGGGGTGATCCTGATCGTAACCCTGCGGCAATGTGCCAACGTCATCGGGCAAAATAATGGTTGAGCCAAAACCCATAGGCTTGACGGTTAAGTTCTTTACTTTCATAGCGTCGTGTTTCTCCTTTCCTTAAATTCCGGGAATGATAAGCATTGAAAGCGGATAGTAGATCAGCGCACCCGCTGTTTTTGCCTCGCAGGGGACTACAAACTCAAGCCCCGTAGGCTGCACGGGGTGCTGATAGAACGGCAGGGGATGCTCGATTGTGAATTTTTTCGGATCTTTCGTGAACATAAAGCCCACACCCTGCGGGTTTTCGCCCTTTGCATAAGGCGAGATGCCGCTGTCGGCGTTCAGTTCGGGGGCCTCCACAATGCTTTTCAGGCGAGGCGAATTATCAAGCACCCACGACAGGATCGTCTTGTCGCTCTGATCGGAGCGGGGGGTGTTTGCAATGTGCAAATACGCCTCGGTGGGAATTGCGAGAACGTCAGGACGCTCAACGCTTTTTGTAAGCGTCGCTATGTACGACTGCATCAAAGCGACGTCGTTCAGAATTTCCGCAGGGGTTTTATCAACCCACTTTGTGGAGGTTTTCGCCGCATTCGTGGGCAGGGTAAGCACCGGCACGTTATTACTTTCGGACAATACGCCGACAAGTCCGGTGCTTTCGTCGCCCGCCCACGCGATACGGTTCAACTCACGCTCGATCGCATAGCGCGCGCTTTCGCCTTTGCGAATGTCAAGGGACTTTCTCGCATAACGGCTTGCCCTCATTTCGTCCACGGAATAACCGAAACTGTCACCGATGCCGTAAATGCCGGCGGTGGTGGGCTTTCCCTTTACGTCGGTGCGGGGGAGATCGGTCGCATAGTTCTGAATGATTTTCGCAAACCCGCTCTTATCGTAATAATAGAACGTGACGGACTGCGCACCGGGATCAACCTCGCTTGTATGCGGAAACAAGGATGCCGCTGTAAATTCGGGGTACAGCACATCGTAGGTTTCGGTCTTGATATAATCAAGTTCACGGGCAAAGAACACGCTCGCGTCCTCCGCACTGTCAAAGTGCAGAGAACCCTGACGCGCAAGCGTCGCGGGTATCTGCGACATTCTTAACGCCTCATAATCAGCCTGATCGTAAGTTGCGGAGGGGCTGTCGGCGTTGTATCTTTTTCTTTTGATAGCCATTGTTGTAAACTCCTTTCTTTATTCGGCCGCCTGCTGATTGTAAATCTCAACAGGGGCGATGCCTACCGAGTCAGCAGCACCGACAAACCGACCGTTTACGGCGAGGTTGCCGGACGCCTTATTGGTAAACAGTCCCGCCTCGTCGCCGCTTGTAACCAAATACAGCTTGTCGCCGTAGGAGGCATCCGCGTCTTTTGACAGACGCGCCCACGCCTTACCGTAGCGCAGTACGCCCACGGTCTGTTTGGGTCTGATCGTAACCTCGCCCGTGCTGTCCATCTCCTGCGTAAAGCCGGTAAGCAGCAAGCCCTCGAACTTGTCAGCGGTTGCCGCCGCAGTAGGGAGCGCAACATTTGTGCCGGGCGTCGCACCCTGCACAACGCCCATTCCAAACTTAAGCGCACCGGGTTCAGTTTCGCCGTTGATGCGGCTGTCAACCGAATAGGGCGACAAGTCCATAAGACCGCCCGCAACACCTTTCGGCGTTGTATAACTATAAGATTTCTGCATTATTCGTCCCCTCCGTTCGTCATTCTTTCGATCATACGGTCACGCGCCGACATTGCGGAGTTGCCGGAATTAGTGCGGTTTCTTCCGTCGGCGTTAAACATCTGCCTGCGCTGATAGTCTGTATCTTTGCGGCTGTCGAGTTCCTGCAAAGCAATGTCAAACGCTGTGTTGACATAGTGCTTGCTTTTACCGTCAAGGCGCAGGTCGGGCTTGATAGCCTTAATAATGCGCTTTTTGGCGTCAATGGGCTTGAGGGTTTCCAAGCCGTCAAGGTTCAGCCTGTCGCCGATCCTGCCGAGTTTCAGCCGCTCCGCAATTACCGCATCCACGCTGTCAGCATTCATCGGCTTTTCGCCGCTGTCGGGCTTGTCGTCCTCATCCTTGTTTTCCTCGCCGCCGTTGTCGGTGTCGGTGTTAGTTGCGGCAATGTCATTTGCCGCCTGCAATTCCTCGACAATTTCAATAAGCTGCTCGATGTCCTCGTCCTGTTCAGCGATCGCCGCCTTTGCCGCTTCAAGGTCTGCGGCGTCGCCGTCAGCATCGCGGCGGTCGCGCCTGTCCTTGATAAGCGAAACGCGCTCCTCAACGGAGGGCTTGTCGTTATCAGCGGGCGGGGTGTCGCCGTTTTCCTTGATCTCTTCGGTCACTTCGCTGTCGGTGTCGGCATTTGCCGCCGCCTCCTCTTTTTCCTTTTCTGCCTCGGCTTCGTCAAGGCGGCGTTTGCGCCTTGCTTCAAAAGCGGCGATCTTTTTGCGGTTTTCGTCGCTGTTAGTAGCCTTTGTCTGCTTTGTTGCTTTTCCTGCCATTGCACTTGCTCCTTTCTGCAAAGCCTTGTTTTCTGTGCTGTCTATATTCAGCCGAGCCTGCTCACCCGCCCTTGCTTCCCGCACGATTGCAAGGTGGTTTATTACAATTTCGGTCTGTATAGCGTCGTAAGATTGCCCGTTCCATTCGCCGGGCGTTTCGTCCAGAACGAGGTCGTAACCGAGCGAAAGTTCGCGCAGTCCCGACTGTTTCACGGCATCGATGTCGTGTATAACGATTTTCGCTCTTACATTGTCGCCGTCGGGTTCGCCCTTTGACAAGATAGTGCCGACGATCTCATCGCCCACATTGTCCTTGCTTACCCGCCCCGCCTCGTGCGTGATTATAACGGGTTTCCCCTCATACGTTGCGAGGCTCTTTTCGTCAAAAACGTGTTCCGGTAGCCGGAGTTCTTTGCGGACGCTCCCATCGGGGTTGGTGTATTCAAACACGCCGACGCTTGTCACGATGGGGTGGTCTATCAAGAACCCCTCCGGGGTGTACTCCACTTTTTCAAGCGGAACACTGTCAAGGCGTTTAACCCTATTCAGTTTAGGTTCATCACCCATAGTAAAAACCTGCCTTTCTATTTGGTTTGTTGTTTGGCTTCTGCCTCCCACGGGAGCGTCAAGCCGTCTATGTCAAAAACAGGCAGCGCAACGCACCGGCATTGGTAGTCCTCGCCGGGGTTTGCCCGTCTGCCTGTTTTGGGGTCAACAATCGGAGGGTCGCTGTATTTGAACCGCTTACCGTTCAGGTGGCGGTGGCTTTCGCGTACACGACCATCGCCGACGGTGCGCCACACGTACTCGGTTATACCTGCGTCGGTCTGTTGCCGCTGTGTAATTTGGGCGTTCAGCTTTGCCATTTGATCGCGGGCGATAAAACGGGCGTGGCTTTTTGAAACGTTGTAAGATGCCTGTATCTGCCGTCCGATCTCTGCCGCAGTCTTACCCGCATACTGCCCGCCCGATATGACGTTATACATACGCTTGAGGGTTTCTTTCGGTATCGTTGTTATTAAATCAACGTTTTGCAGAACCCACTGCCGAGTATTTTCCCGAAAGAATTTCCCGTCGTAGTAGTCGTCAAAGATATTGATCCCCAAAGTCTGCCGTACAACCCTTTTCCATTCGCGGATGGAGTATTTATGCGCCCGGTTTTCAAGGTCGTTAAGTCTGCGTACAAGATCAAAGTTCGCGGTCTTTTTCTTTAGGTCAACCTCGGCGCGCTCCAACACCCGACGGAGCATACGGGAGAACTCCTGCCAGTCGCCGTTCTTTCCTTTGGCGTCGGGGCGGTCGGCGTTTGCCGCTTCGTCCCGGTAATCGTCCAAAAGCGCCTTTATTTCGGGGATATATTCGCGGAGCGTATCGTTCAGCAGTCCCATATATGCGTTAGTTATACGGGTATAGTCGCGCTCAAGGTGTTGTGGGTACTTCATAGGGGAGCGGCTTACAAGATACCGTTTCCCGTGGAATTTCTTTTTTACCGCGTCCCGCGTTGCCTCCTGCATTGCCTGAACATTCACAGCGGATCACCGCCTTGCTCCTCCTCGCTTTCCGCATTTGACGGCGCGGGCTGATCTTCCCACCCCGTCATTAAGTCCTCCTCCGGCAGGTCGTCAAGCATTTTCTCAATGTCAAAGTCGCCCTCGTCAGCAAGTCCGCACCGTACCTCTTTTGGGTCAAGCGCGCCCATATCTACATAAATTTGCGCTGTCTGCGCCTTGATCTGTGAAACGGTGGCGCGCGTCTGTTCAACCGTTGCCTGCTCGGTTTCGGACAAGCTCCACAGCGGATTAAATTTGATTTTGACCCGTGGGGTTTCGTCTATGTCGCCTTTTGCGTATGCGGCGGCAAATATGATCTCGGCAAGCGTTTTCAAATTGCCGTAAAGCATCATTTTCTGAATGCGTTCGCATAGGTTGTAAAAGTTTTCGAGGTCGCCCTGTCCCGTGGCGTTCATACCTGCGGGCGAACGTCCGAAAAGGATCGTCTGCGGTATGCTCGTGACCGCCGACAGCATATTGCAGGTAGTGTCGATTATATCCTTGACCCCCGCGAATGTCACGCTCTTAAAGTCGTAGCTTTCGCCGTCCGCGTCGATCGCCATACTGTTTAACACGCCGCGCGCCTTGTCTATAAGCTGCATACGCCGCAGAACGATGTCCTCGCCCTCCTCGGTTTGCATTAGCTCGGCAAGTCCTTTCATAGCATAGACCGCCTGCACCGAACGGTCGAGCAGCTTCACGCCCAAGCCGTGAGCGGTCGAGCATTCGCGCAGTTCGTTTCGTATGCGGATATATTCGGGCTGCCCCCAAAAACGGTATTGCGCGTTTGTCGTATATTCGGGCAGTATGCCGTTTTTGAAAACAAGACAGCGGCTTGCGTGAACGGTAAAAAAACCGTTTATGCTGCTTACGTTGTAATATTGCGGCAGACCGTAAAGAGCCGCCGTCCAGTCGGGTTGAACGACTGCACGTTCGTAAACGTGGATGCCGCCTATGCCCTTTATCGCGGCACGGTTCAGCGGCTCGTCCAAACCGCCGCCGTCGTCAATCAGCATAACGATGACCGCTCCGCCATACAGCCGCGCCCACTTAATAGCCGTCGCCGCTTTTTCCGTCCAGTCGAGGGCATCAAGAGCATCCGTCAAAAGCTGCTCCGCGTCGGGGTGTTCGGTATCGAGTTCAAACCCGTGCTTGATCGCCTCCTCTGCGGGCGCGTCAATGATTTTGGCGAACAGCCCGTTTTCCTCGTAATGCTCCGTCAAAAGTGCGTCCGGCACAAATCCCTCGGACTGAAAACGGTACGCCGTGGAATTGTCCTGCGGCGTACCGTACTTGTTTAGCATATTCGCGTAGCCATCGGCGCGCTGCCCTGCTTTTTTATTCAAACCCTTTCACCTCGCTATTTGCAGGCAACAGAAAACCCCGCCCAAAATCGGAGCGGGGTTTTCCGCAGTTCTGCGGTTTATTTTCCCTCGTATTGTTTCACACGGCGGTAGAACGTCGGAGCGGTCAGGTTCAACGCCTTTTGCATTGCAACGGCGGTGATCTTCCCGGACTTCCATTCGGCGTACAGCCGCGCGAATTTATCACGGTCAACATCGATCGGTTTTCTGCCCTTGTACTTCCCGGCTTTCTTTGCCTCCCGTATGCCCTCGGCTTGACGTTCAAGCGTACTTTCGCGCTCGAATTGATACAGCCCCGCAAAGATAGTCAGCATAAGCCTACCGGCAGGGGTGCAGGTGTCGATCGCTTCTTTCTTGCTGATAAACTCCACGCCTTTACTTTTCAGCGTTTCCACTATGTCAAGCAGATCGCGCGTGGAGCGGGCAAGCCGCGAATAGCTTTCCACTATCACGGTATCGCCGACGCGCACGAATTGGAGCATATTTTGAAGCTCCTTTCGGGCAGTGTTCTTGCCGCTTGCCTTATCAATAAAAATCTTGTCAACCCCTAATTCCCGCATCAGGACTTCCTGCCGGATCGTGTTCTGCTCCTCCGTCGAAACCCGCACATAACCAACTTTCATAAGCCGCGCCTCCTTTTGCTCCATTATAGCACAAAACGGCGCGGTGTGTCAATAGGATAGGACGGGAATTTTGATATATTTCAAAACAATAAAAAACACTCTATTGATAGATTATAGCTGTCTATCAATAGAGTGTAGTCTATCGGATATTATTTTCACTTTTTCCCGGTTTAGTGCATAGTCTTGAGGTTCATCACTTATATTATAGCACTAAACCGAGGAAAAGTCAAGTAGAAAGAGGTGAAACGTGTGGAAAAATTTTTGACCTGTGAGCAGGTCGCGGAAAAATACAGCGTTACGGTTTGCACCGTGCGTGAGTGGATCAAAGGCAAGAAGCTCCCTGCGTTGAAACTTGCCGGTGCTGCCGGCTATCGCATACGCACCGCAGACTTGGATGCCTTTGAAAAGCAATACCGCACCACGGCGCAAAAGGAGGATTGAGGAACGGTGAAAGCCACTGAACAGCTTACGGCGTCGACCCCGCCCTCTGCGGTAAAAATCGATGTGAACGCAATGCCAAAGCACGAAACGGATGCCCTCTGCCGCGTTTTGATCCGCAGTGTTACCGAAGCATTTAAAAACCCGGCGTTCGCTGCCGAGTACGAGGCGTGGCGCATAAAGCGGTACGGAGGACAGGCGCAGAGCGTTAGTCCATAAGTAAAAAAAAACTTTTAAGGTAGGAAACTTTGACCCGTGAAAGCTATTGTAACAGAGGCCGAATTTCAAAAACTTTCAGAAGCTAATGAAAAGGTAAAAGGCACAAACAGCTATGCCAAATATCGAATGATGATGGAATATAAAACCAAAACAGACGGTCGTTGGAGTGCGTGGAGGTTTTTTGGTTGGGGTGTTCCTGTTCCCGTTGATATGAAAGTGAAAAAAGTCGGTGACAAAATTTATTTAATGAAAGAGGGCATCACCGTTTTTGATGAAACAGAACTCACAAGATATACGCTTACCGAGGCTTGCAATGAAGTCTTAAAAGTGTATTAAGAAAACGACATTTTAAGGAGGTTCACAATGAACACAGTGTTAGTACGCGACCAAAACGGCAACGTTGACGTAATGGAGCGCATTCCTAAATTTAAGCTGTCGGACGTTATCGACGGCGCAAGCGATGCCGTACACCCGGCGTTTATCGTTGGTGGGAAAGAGGTTGATGAAATCTATGTGAGCAAGTACCTGAACAGCATCCACAACCGCCTCCCGTACAGCTTGCCCTATCAGAAAGCGGCAACGTCCATAAGCTACACCGATGCGGTTAGAGCCTGTGCCTTAAAGGGCAAAGGGTGGCACTTGATGTCGAACGCAGAATGGGCGGCGATCGCCCTTTGGAGTAAGAAAAACGGCACACTGCCCCACGGTAACACTTGTCGGGGAGCATATCACGCAGAACCTAACGAGCGCGGTATGACTTACGACGATTATTTCACCCTTACCGGCAGCGGCCCCAAAACGTGGGCGCACGATCACACCGAGGACGGTATTTTCGACCTCTGCGGCAATGTTTGGGAGTGGGTGTCCGGTTTACGTATCAAGGACAGCGTTATACAGACAATCGCAAATAATGACGTTGCGCTGAATGTGGATCAGTCGATAAACAGCGCGGCGTGGCAGGATATGATCGACCCCTCAAGCGGTAAGAGCATTAAATTCACCTGCGGCGATGAAAATGTAGGATTTACGATCGGCGAGGCAGAGCGTGACTGGAACGGTGTAGACTGGAAAGACATTTACACTGACTTTGAGATCACCGAACAAATGAAAGCCCTCGCATTATTCCCCGGTGAACCGGATGCCCTTTTCTACGCTGACAGCACCGAGGGCGAGTATGTACCGGTCCGTGGTGGCAACTGGACCGATGCCGCTTCTGCGGGTGTGTTCGCGTTGTCCCTCGATAATGCGCGGTCGCTCGTCGGCTCGTGCATCGGTTTCCGCGCCGCTTTTTGTCCCCTGTAACTTGACCCTTGTTTCTTGACCCTTGTCTGTGCGGCTTTACGCCGTGCGGTAAGTAAATAAATTTTAGGAGGATTTTACAATGTACGAAATCACGATCAAAGGCAATACTCCGGCGGAACTTTTCGCCAACCTTGCACAGATGGCGGCGGCTAATGCGAACACCGCACCTGCGGCAGTTCCCCAAATGCCCGCAACCCCTGCAAGCCCCGCACCCACAGCGGTAAACCCTACGGCGGCGCAGGTCCCCGTTGCAGTTCCTGCGGCAGCCGCGACTGTTCCGAGTGCTGCGCCTGCCCCTGTTTCCCCGGCAAATTCTAACCTTGCGCCCGCTCCTGCACCTGTTGCGCCTGCGCCTGTGGCAGCACCCGCACCCACTGCGCCTGCACCTGCGGCAGCTCCCGCACCCGTTGCGCCTGCACCCACAGCAGCCCCTGCCGCTGTACCTACCGTCGCCCCTACTTATACGCTTGATGCGCTTGCTCGTGCGGGTGCTGCTCTTGCGCAGGCGGGTAAGATGCAGGAGGCTCTTGCCCTGCTTGCAAAGTACGGCGTACAGACTGTAAATCAGTTAAAGCCTGAACAGTACGGCGCATTTGCTACGGAGTTGCGCGCGCTCGGCGCACAGATATAGGATGGCGGCTATGGAACACGCTTTGTTGTCTGCGTCCTCTGCAAGCAGGTGGTTGACGTGTACTGCGTCACCCCGCTTTGAGGCGCAGTTCCCCGAAACCACGTCCGAATATGCCGAGGAGGGCAGACTGGCGCACTCGTTTTGCGAGTTAAAGGTCTTGAAAAAGTTCACCACCTCGATCAAACCGAGCGCATACAAGACCCGGCTTAGTAAGCTGAAAAAAGAGCCTTTGTACACTGACGAAATGGATCAGACAAGCGATCTCTATGTTGAACACCTTACCGAAAAGGCGATGGGCTACGACAGTACCCCGCTTGTCAACGCCGAGGTCAGGGTCGATTTTTCGGAATATGTACCCGATGGCTTTGGCACGTGTGACTGCATTATGATCGGCGGTGATCTGCTTGACATTACAGACTATAAGCACGGAAAGGGCGTCCCCGTATCAGCGGAGGGCAACCCCCAAATGCGGCTTTACGCCCTCGGTGCGCTGAAAAAGTACGAGCCTTTTTACGGCGGTATGATAAAGCGGGTGCGTATGACGATCGACCAACCCCGCATACAGTCCGAACTGTCAAGCGAAACAATCACGGTTGACGAGTTGAAAGCGTGGGGCGAAACAATCAAGCCGATCGCACAAATGGCATTTAGCGGCTTTGGTGAATTTAAGCCCGGCGATCACTGCCGTTTCTGTCGTGGGAAAGCACAGTGCCGCGCCCGCGCCGATGTCAATACCGCCCTTGAGGATTTTAAGGACTGCCTGCTGCCGACAGCAAAGAACATTGAACAGGCACAGCAGAACGCCGGGACAGATGCCCCCGCAATGCTTACCAATGACGAGATCGGCGAGCTGCTTGTTCGCGGTCAGCACCTTGTACAGTGGTATAACGACCTTGAGGAATATGCGCTCAATGCCTTGCTGAACGGCGAGGAAATAGCGGGATGGAAGGTCGTTGCGGGTCGCAGTAACAGAACATTCAGCGATCAGGAAGCCGCCCTCGCCGCCGTTATCGCCGCAGGCTATGATGAGTCGCTTGTTTATGAACGCAAACCGAAAACCCTCACGGGGCTTGAGGAATTGATGGGCAAGAAAGACTTTGCGGAAAAGATCGGACAGTTTGTTGTAAAGCCGCTTGGTAAGCCTACGCTTGCCCCGATGTCGGACAAGCGCGAACCGTACAGCACCGCCGCCGCTGATTTTTCGGGAGCGGCGCAGGGGGAACAGCCGGGGGCGTCCTCGTAATGCCGGAAAGGGTTTTAATTCAGTACGATGCTTGCCGAATGGTGTTATACCTGCCCGCATTCTTTGACGGCAGCTCGTTGGCAAATATCCGCAAAGCGTTCAAGCTGTTGAGCGAACGCCCCCACCAAAATGCGCCTGCATTTGAAACATTCGACCGCTTTTTCCCTGCGTGGGAACAGTACCTCAAGCAGCAGCTTGAAAGCGACACGCAGGAAAAGAAAGAGGCAGAACAGACTGCGAGGGCGACAGAAAGTCAAGTCGCTTGCTTTGGCACTATGGCAACAAAGGAAATGAAAGACAAGTTGCAAAAGGCACAAAGCAAATTGAAGAAAGCCGCCCTCAAGGTAAAACGTGCAAAATCCGCTTTAGAGCGTTGCGGCAAAATCAAAAACGCTTACAACGAAATTTTAAGGTAATAAAGGAGATTTAAGGACTATGTATCAGAATGACGCATTGAAAGTTTTAACCGGCGAGGTTCGCTTGTCGTATGTGAATGTAATCACACCTCGCGCCTCACAGCAGGGCGGTGAGCCTAAATACTCGGTAACGCTGCTTATTCCTAAAAGCGACTACGCAACAAAAGCGGACATTGACTCCGCTATTCAGGCGGCAATGCAGGAAGCAGTCGGCAAAGTGTGGGGCGGCGTTCGTCCCCCGCAGCCCCGCATCCCTATTTGGGACGGTGACGGCGTTCGTCAATCGGGCGTTCCTTTCGGTGAGGAATGCAAGGGTCACTGGGTAATCACGGCATCCACCAAAATGAAACCGCAGGTCGTTGGTATGGATAACATAAACGCCGAACTCGCCCCCTCCGACATTTACAGCGGTATGTATGGGCGTGTAACAATTCGCTTTTTCGGTTATTCCAACAGCGGCAACAAGGGCGTAGGTTGCGGACTCGGTAACATTATGAAAACCCGTGACGGTGAGCCTTTGGCGGGTAATGCCTCGGCAGCCTCCGACTTTGCAACGGTTGGAAATGCGATCGTACAGCCGCAGAACACCGCCGCCCCCGCTTATCAGCAGCCCGCCGCAGCTCCTGCATATCAGCAGACAGCCGCACCCGCTCCCAATTATCAGCAAGCCGCCGCGCCTGCTCCTGTTTATCAGCAACCCACCGCCCCCGCATATCAGGCGCAACAGCAGACCGGCGAAATTAACCCTTTCACGGGCTTACCGTTTTAAGGAGGGGCAAATATGGCTCACCATTTGAGTATTGACCTTGAAACTTATTCAAGTGTTGATCTTAAAAAGTCGGGAATGTTCAAATACATTGAAAGTCCCGATTATCAAATATTGCTTTTTGCCTATTCGATCGATGGAGAGCTTGTGCAGGTGATCGACCTCGCCACGGGGGAGCAAATTCCTCCGTGGTTGACGGCGGCACTGCGCGATCCCGAATTTATCAAACACGCATATAACGCGGCGTTTGAATGGGGCGGGCTTTCAAAGTATTTCGGTACGCTGCCTGTCGATCAATGGCGTTGCACAATGTTTCACGGTCTTTACTGCGGCTATACCGCAGGACTTGAGGCGACCGGCAAGGCGTTAGGGCTTGCCGCCGACAAGCAGAAGCTGAACAGCGGCAAAGCACTGATCCGTTATTTCTGCGTACCGTGCCGACCGACGAAAACCAACGGCGGCAGAACGCGAAACCTCCCGCACCACGATCCCGAAAAATGGGCGTTGTTTAAGGAATACAACCGTCGGGACGTTGAAACCGAGATGGAAATCGAACGGCGGCTCTCGGCGTTTCCCGTCCCCGATTTTGTACAAAAGGAGTGGGAAACCGACCTGCGGATCAATGCGCGCGGCGTTATGGTGGATATGAACCTCGTATCGGGCGCGCTTACTATGGGCGCAAATACCCGCGCCGCTCTTATCGACGAAGCGGAAAGAATTTCGGGACTGCGTAACCCTAACAGCGTGAAGCAGCTGCGGGAATGGCTCGGCAAGGAGCTTGATGAGAAAGTGACGAACCTCAACAAGGAAACCGTGGCGCACCTGCTGAACCGTGACGACAACAGCGACGCCGTTCAGCGTATGCTTGAAATACGGCAGGAACTTGGAAAAACCTCGACAAAGAAGTATGACGCAATCGAGGCAGCGGTGTGTTCCGATGGGCGCGTGAGAGGGCTTTTACAGTTCTACGGCGCAAACCGTACCGGCAGATGGGCGGGACGGTTGGTGCAGGTGCAAAACCTGCCGCGAACGTACACCGAGCCGCTATCCTTTGCCCGTGAGTTGGTGATAAACAATCAACCCGATGCCCTGCGCCTTGTATGCGGCAGTATACCGGACACGCTTTCGCAGCTTATACGCACCTCGTTCACATCCTCCCCCGGCAACCTTTTGGTGGACGCCGACTTTTCGGCGATCGAGGCGAGGGTTATTTCGTGGCTTGCAGGCGAACAGTGGCGGCTTGACGTATTCCGCACACACGGCAAAATTTACGAGGCGTCGGCATCTCAAATGTTCGGCGTTCCGATCGAGAAAATCAAGAAAGGCAGCCCCGAATATGCGCTCCGGCAAAAGGGAAAGGTTGCGGAGTTGGCGTTGGGCTATCAGGGCAGCACCGGCGCGCTTATCAAAATGGGCGCATTCGATATGGGGCTGACCGAGGAGGAACTTCCCGACATCGTGACCCGTTGGCGTGAGGCGAACCGCCGTATCCGCGATCTGTGGTACACAATGGAAAACGCAGCCGTGCGGGTTATTTCCGAGGGCGGCAGTGTTGGCGTGGGGTGCGTTCTGCTGTCCCGTGAGTACGACCAAAACACGGGCGCGGACTGTATGACGATCCTCTTACCGTCCGGGCGCAAGCTGTATTATATCAGCCCAAAACTCGGTGTAAATAAGTGGGACAAGCCCTCGATCGTTTATATGGGGTTGAACGACAAGAACAAGTGGAACGAAATTGAAACCTACGGCGGCAAACTCGTGGAGAACTGCGTTCAGGCGATCGCCCGTGACTGTTTGGCGTGTTCTATTGAACGATTAGAGGCGGCAGGAATGCCGGTCGTGTTCCACGTTCACGATGAGGTTGTTATTGATATACCCGCCGATCGTGCCGATCTTGACGCGGTGGTGCAGATTATGCGCGCACCGATACCGTGGGCGGCCGACCTGCCGCTTAATGCGGACGGGTGGACGGGACTATTTTTCAGAAAGGATTAAGGCGCAGTATGAAACACATTGCATCTGTCAGTTTTGGCAAGGACAGCCTTTATATGCTGTTGCGATTGATTGAAACGGGCGCACCGCTTGACGAGGTTGTTTTCTATGACACAGGGATGGAATTTCAAGCGATTTACGACACCCGCGATGCTGTCCTGCCTTTGCTTGCTAAACACGGCATCGCTTATAAAGAATTGACACCCCCCCCGGACTGTGCCTTTTTGTATAAAATGTTTGACAAGCCTGTCAAGGGTCGCACAAACGGTTTTCATTACGGTTATTCGTGGTGCGGCGGTCGTTGTCGGTGGGGTACTACTGACAAGCTGAAAGCCCTTGACAAATACGCCGAGAAAAGCGGGGCGGTCGTTTATATCGGCATAGCCGCAGACGAAACAGACCGACTCACCAAAGAACGCAAAGAGTACAAGCGTTTTCCGCTTGCACAATGGGGCGCAGTTGAGGCTGACTGCCTGCGCGGGTGCTACGATCGGGGCTTTGAATGGTTGGAAAACGGGCATCGTTTGTATGACCTTTTAGACCGTGTTTCTTGTTGGTGCTGTACAAACAAAAACCTGCGGGAACTGCGGAACATTCGACAATATCTGCCCGAATATTGGGAAAAGCTGAAAGACCTGCAACGACGAACAGACCGCCCGATGAAAGGCGAGGGCAAAAGTGTATTTGAACTTGACGCTCGTTTTGAAATGGAGGAGAAAAAGAAAAATGACCCCTAACATCTTGATAAACGGCGACGCCCTGACGGTTCTCCGTCAAATGGAAGCTGAAAGCGTTAATTTTATCATAACCGATCCGCCTTACGGCGTGGACTTTCAGAGCGGGCGCGTGGAAAAGGCACGACGTAAGGATAAAACCGCCAATGACAAAGCCCCTTTTATTTGGTGGTTGTATGATGCCTTTCGGGTCTTGACCGTAGGGGGGGGACTCCTTTGTTTCAGCCGATGGGATGTTCAGCAGGTGTTTATTGACGCTATGAAGATCGCCGGGTTTTCGGTCAAGTCGGTTATTGTGTGGGATCGTGTGGTTCACGGTATGGGCGACTTGAAAAGCACATTTGCACCGCGTTATGATACTTGCATTTTTGCGGTAAAAGGTTCTTACGCATTCCCGAACGGCAGACCTGCCGACGTTATCCAATGCCAAAGGATCAACGGCGCAGACCTGCGACATCCAAACGAAAAGCCCCTTGACCTTATGCGGCGATTGATTGAGGCGACGACAAAACCGAACGACTTAATACTTGACCCATTCGCAGGCAGCGGCACAACGCTTGTAGCGGCTCTCCAAAGCGGCAGACGGTACATAGGGGTGGAACTATCCCCGCAACATCATGAAACGGCACAGCGGCGTTTATACGAGGCGGCGTTCGCCGTAAAATAGGAGGTTACAAACATTGAGCATAGAACCAAATACCCTTGTAAACGGCGATGCGCTGATAATTTTACAGCAGATACCGCCAAACACGGTGGACGCGGTCATAACCGACCCGCCGTACAGCAGCGGCGGGCAATACCGCGGCGATCGGTCACGGAGTACGCGGGACAAGTACCTGACCTCCGGCGAAATAGCCGCAGACTACGCACAGCACTCTTTCACGGGTGACAACCTCGATCAGCGGTCGTGGATGAGTTGGTCCGCCGAACGGCTTTCACTCGCCCGTGAAGCTACAAAGTCCGGAGGCGTTGCGGCGATTTTCACCGACTGGCGGCAGCTTGGCGCACTTACCGATGCAATACAGTGGGCGGGGTGGGTATGGCGCGGCATTATGGTGTGGGACAAGAAGAACAGCCGCCCACAACCGGGCAGACCCCGGCAGCAGTGCGAGTTTATTGTGTGGGCATCCAACGGTGCGCTTGATATAAAGCGCGATGCCCCGTTTATGCCCGGAATATTCAGTGTACCCCCCCCCCACGGGAGAAAAACGCCTGCACCAAACCGAAAAGCCGCTTGTACTTATGCGTGAAATCGTGCATATTTGCGAAAAAGGCGGCACGGTGTTAGACCCTTTTATGGGGAGCGGTTCGACGGTCGCCGCCGCTGCTTTGGAGGGCTACACATACATAGGGATCGAAAAAGACCCGCACTTTTACAACGTATCGCAAAAGCGCGTATATGACACCGCTTTTGCCGTAGAATAGGAGGCTTTTAATGCAACAGAAGCTCAACACAATAAAGGAATGGTTTAAAAACCTGAACAGCTTACAGCGCACGATCCTTGTCGCAGTTGCGGCGGTGGTAATAACTGCGGTGCTGACCGCCTGCGTTTTACATAGCGATCAACCGCAGGCTGAAAATGTTCCCGACACCCCGCCCGCGTCAACTGCGGTGCAGGTCCCTACAACTGGTGTAGAAATCAGCGACAGCGTAACAGTCGAAAGCGGCGACCCCTCAACTGAAACGACCAAAACGCCGTTGACGAGTTCAGACGTTACCCTATTAGCTAAAACGGTATGGGGCGAGGCGCGAGGCTGTACGCCGGAGGAACAGCGGCTCGTGGTGTGGACGGTTCTCCAACGTGTGGACGCAGACGGCGCATTCGCACAGTATAACACCATAGAGGCAGTAATTACCGCACCGGGGCAGTTTGTAGGCTATGACGAAAAGCACCCGGTTGATCCCGATATATACAACCTTTGTCTTGAGGCTCTTGCAGAGTGGCAAAGCGGCGCAGAACCTCCCACGCACGAAATATACGCACCGACTGCCCCCTACTACTTTTTTGACGGTGACGGTCGCCACAACTGGTTCAGGGAGGAATGGTGATGGTTTTTGAAAATCCGAACGATCGGGCATTGCTTGAGGCTGAAATTGAAAAATACGGCTTAACTTTAAAGCAGTTTGAAAATATCGTTGACTCGGTTGTGCCTGCTATTTCACAGGCTGTCAAAATCGTTATGGAAACAGCCGCAGAAATAGCCGCAGTGATACGCCCTACGGTGCATAACGTGATGCAATGTACAGCCGATGCCAACCCCAAATATTGGCACTACTACAAACACGCAAAGAAACTCCGAACCCGTAAGAAATACCGAAACAAGTTACTGCGGTATGCCACCGCAGCTATTGAGAAAGGGGCTTTAATATGAAGATTACAACAGCGGCGGTTCTGATAAATGCCGCAATGTGGCTCGGCGTAAGTGCGGCAGTTATTACCGCCATCGTATCAACCGGCAGCACAGCCGCCCTTTGGTTTTTCATTATTCCCTTATTCGGAACAGTCAGCATCAAGCAGACCGAAAAATCCAAAAACGATAAAGAGGGGTGACGCTATGGAACACATACCCTTTCCGAATAAAAAATACAGTGTTATTTATGCCGATCCGCCGTGGAGTTATTCCGACAAAAACTGTATAGGTGTGGCAGAGGCGCAGTATCACTGTATGAATGTAAATGACATTTGCGCCCTGCCCGTCAAGGACATCGCCGCTGATAACTGCGTTTTGTTCCTTTGGGCGACCTACCCGATGCTGAAAGAGGCTTTAAAAGTAATCGAGGCGTGGGGCTTTACCTATAAAAGTATTGCTTTTCAGTGGGTGAAGCTGAACCGCTCCGGCTTTGGCTTTTTCTACGGTTTAGGACGGTGGACGCGCGGCAACACCGAGCCTTGTCTTTTGGCGGTCAAGGGTAAGCCCTCCCGCAACAGTAACAGCGTGAGTCAGCTTATATTTGCCCCCGTAGGACGGCACAGCCAAAAGCCCGCCGAAACACGCGACCGCATTATTCAGCTTATGGGGGGGGGATCACTCGTGTATAAAACTTTTTGCCCGCGAAACCGCCGCAGGGTGGGATGCGTGGGGCGACGAAGTACCGACCGACCCCTTGAATGCGCCCACTCCTACGTGGGGAACGCAGGGCGACGAGATACCGATTGACCCGTGGGAGGTGATAAAGTGAGAGAACATAAACGCTATTATTACATGGACGAAAAGCGGTTGACAATTCTCTATGAGTTTGACACCGAGGCAGAAATGAATGAAAGCAGGTTTTTGAACGACCCGCGCCGCACGACCTGCTTTGAAAGCGGCGGTAAGTATTACATTGGAGGGCATTTTGAAGAAATGAAAAAGGTTTATATTTGTTCGCGTTATCGTGCGGACGATCAGCACACTGTTGAGGATAACATACAAAGGGCATTATTCGCTTGCAATTACGCCGCAACAAAGGGCTACGCCCCGTATGCTCCGCACCTTTACCTGCCGCAGTGCCTTGACGATAACGACCCTGCGGAGCGGGAGTTAGGGCTTGCAATCGGGCAGGAATTTCTGAAAATCTGTGATGAGGTTTGGCAATGGGGCGAAACGATCAGCGCAGGAATGGCGGCAGAACTTGCCCGCGCAAAGGAACTCGGAATACCGATCAAGGTTTTTAACAGTATAGGCATACCCCACGAAATGTGGAACTCGGTCAAGGGTGCAAACGATCCGGAGTATGTAGCAGCTTGCAAGGAAGCGGGTAAAAGATTATGAAACACTACGGCGATGTAACAAAAATACAGGGCGCAGCCGTTGAACCCGTCAACGTGATAATCGGCGGCAGCCCTTGTCAAGACCTTTCGGTTGCGGGTAAGCAAAAGGGCATAAAGCACACTGACAACGGCGACGACGAAACAACCCGCAGTGGCTTGTTTATGGAGCAGCTGCGAATTATTAAGGAAATGAGGCGAAACGACATTGAACACGGCAGAACAGGCATTTACACCCGACCCCGCTTTATGGTGTGGGAAAACGTTCCCGGAGCATTCAGTTCCAACAAAGGCGCAGACTTTGGCGCAGTCCTTGAAGAAACGATCAAAGTCGTGTGCGAAAAAGCCCCCTCTGTTCCTATCCCTAAACACGGATGGCCAAACGCCGGATGCCTTACCGACGTGGGAGGAAAATGGAGCGTTGCGTGGCGAGTTTTCGACGCACAGTTTTGGGGAGTCCCCCAAAGAAGAAAGAGGATCGCACTTGTCGCAGATTTTGGAGGCCTCGCCGCACCCGAAGTATTATTTGAGCGCGAAAGCGTGTGCGGGAATACTGAACCGTGCGGATCGGCGGGGAAAGATACTGCCGCCGAAACTGCGGGAGGCGTTGGAGCGGCAGTCCGGGCTTTCTGCTTTCAAGGTAACGGGATCGACAGAGCCGAAACCGCAGGCTGTAACGGAAAAGGATGGACAGAGGGAGTCAGTTACACCCTCAACACCGTTGACCGCCCCGCAGTCGCCGTCATTCCCATCGACCTGCGAAACGCCACCCGTAACACAGCAAGCGGCGACACCTGCGGGGGGGGGATCGGTGAAATAGGCGACCCTGCGTTCACCATTACCGCAGATTACAGCCACGCCGTGGCGTTGGAAAACCACCCTCAAGACAGCCGCATTAAAATAAGCGAAAACGGCGTGGTGCAGACTTTGGCAAGCAATATGGGGATGGGCGGTAACAACGTACCGCTTGTAATGGAAGCTCAAGACAGCGCAGCCTTTGCGCCTCCTACTGATCCCCCCCCCGTGATAACAGCAACCTGCGGCAGTTTCATACAGACAGCATTCGGGGTGAGCAGCACCCTGTTAGCAAGGGACTATAAAGACCCGCAGATCGTTTGCTGTCCGACAAATAAGGAGGCAAAGTATGGTATATAGGGAAAGCAGTTTCGGCACGTATGCCGAGGACGTTTTCGGCACATTAAGAGCCTGCGGCGGCAATAATGGGGGGGGGAGCGAGAGCCTGATCGTGCTGAACGATCAAGGCGGCAGCAGTATGAACATTGAAAAAGACTGTATCAGCCCTACCTTGAGGGCAGAGTCCCACAATAATGAGCCTATTGTTTTTCACACAATGCAAGACCCGATCACCTCGGAAACAGTGACGCCGTGTTTGTCGTCCGGCAGTCCGAACGGTCAAGCTGTTGTCGGCGTTAATGTTGACTACGCCGTGCGCAGGCTGACCCCGCTTGAATGTGAACGCTTGCAGGGCTACCCCGACGGGTGGACAGACATCGGCGAGTGGGTAGACACCAACGGCAAAACCCACGCAGAAAGCACCGACTCCGCACGGTATAAGGCAATAGGTAACAGCATAGCCCTCCCGCCGTGGGCGTATGTTCTGCAACGGTTAAGTATCTGTTGCGGCGACGATATAACGATGGCGAGTTTGTTTGACGGCCTCGGCGGTTTTCCGCTGATATGGGAGAGGCTGAACGGCGCGGGGTCGTGTTTGTGGGCAAGTGAAATTGAAGAATTTCCGATCGCTGTGACAAAGCGACGGTTTAACGGGGAGGGTTCAGACAATGGGTGAAATGGCTGATTTTATGCTATTTTCGCATTATGATGTCGACAATTTCGATGACGACGCATTAAGCAATTATTACCGCCGCCGTTATCGTTACAATACGCGCCCTTGTGACCCCACATATTATTCGCGGCGGGCGGCTGTGTGCGAAAGGTGCGGGGCAAAATATGAAAACTTGTACCGTTCCGTAGCTGACACGGCGAGAGCGGCACGGAGTGACGGGTGGCAAATAGAACATAACACAAAAGGCTATGAATGGTACTGCCCTGACTGCAAGGCAGCGCACGACTTTGAAAGCGTTATAAATTCGGAGGAAAACACAATGGACGAGAACACTAAACCGCCCACGAATGCGATCAGGTGGGAGCATTTAGGCGGCGACGAATGGTGCTGCCCCTGCTGTGCCTTTGTTATCACCACCGAGGGCAGTTGGCAGTACCCGACCGACAAATATTGCCGTGAATGCGGTCAAAAAATGGACGTTGACAACGAGGAGTATTAATAGGAGGGCGGCTCTTATGAAAGATAAAGAGTTATTTTACAACGGCAGCGGGTGCGCCGACCCTACGGCGTACAACGCTATACGGAAAGTGGAACACGATCGGGCGGTCGAGAACGTCAACCGCTTAATCAAGGAAATTAAAGCCCTTATCGCGGACAACGGTTTTGTGCTGCTTAACCGCATTGAACTGAAAGACGAAAAAAGCGGCATAATTTTCAAGTGATCCCCCCCCTACAAATGAGGGCAAGGGGAGGATAGGAGCGAACGCAATGAACAACGACCGAATAATTCAAATATCACACGGCAATAACCGCCGTTCAACCAACTGGCAGCCGCAAACCCTGCTGCTGTCCGAATTATGGGAAAAACTGCGCATACCGACGAGAGGCACGGAAACCCTCGCCGACTATATGTCAATGAAAAAGGCACAGCAGGACGACCTCAAGGACGTGGGCGGCTATGTATGCGGAATGCTGAACAGCCCCCGCAGAAAGTCCAACAACGTGACCGGTAGGGACGTTATAACGCTTGATCTCGATAATATCCCCGTGGGCGGCACGGCTGACGTACTGCGGCGCGTTGAGGGTTTGGGTGTTGGCTACTGCGTGTATAGCACCCGTAAGCACTGCGACACTGCCCCGCGCCTGCGTGTGCTTATTCCCTTTGATCGTACCGTCACGCCTGACGAGTACGAACCCTGCGCCCGCAAAATGGCTGAATATATCGGGCTTGAAATGGCAGACCCCACCACCTTTGAGGTTGCGCGCCTTATGTACTGGCCCTCCTGCTGTTCCGACAGCAAATACGTGTATTATTATGCAGACAAACCCTTTGTGTCGGCTGACGGTTTACTGGCGCAATATTCCGACTGGCACGACGTGTCGCAGTGGCCCGCTCTGCCGAATGCGCAGGCATTCACTAAAATAGCGGTAAAGCAAGGCGATCCTGAAACCAAAGCGGGCATTGTGGGCGCATTCTGCCGCACTTATGACATATACCGGGCGATGGACGAACTGATCCCCGGCATATATGAAGCAGTAGACAACAGCCCCGGCAGATACACCTATTTAGGCGGCAGCACGACGGGCGGCGCGGTTATTTACGACGACGGCAGGTTCTTATATAGCCACCACGCCACCGACCCCTGCGGAGGGCGGCTTGTCAATGCCTTTGACCTCGTTCGCCTGCATCGTTTCGCAGACCTTGACGACGATGCACAGCCTAACACACCAAACAACCGCCTGCCGTCCTACACGGCAATGCTTGAGGCGGCGACGCAGCTCCCCGATGTGTTGGTGCGTATCAATCAGGAACGATCCGCCGAGGCGCAGAAAGACTTTGACGGCATAGCCGCCACCAACGACGACACCGCCGGGAACTGGGAGCAGTTGCTTTCAATCAGTTCACAAACCGCCTACCCAAAGGCTACGATCGACAACGTTTGTATCATTCTTGAACACGACCCGAACCTCAAGGGTAAATTTGCGCTGAATATGTTCGCCGGTCGCGGTGAGGTGCTTGGTGCGCTACCGTGGGACGTGCGGACGGGGCGGCGGCTTTGGGACGATAACGACAATAACGGTCTTTACTGGTATATGGAAAAGCGTCACCATATCACGGGCAACGGCAAGATCGACGCGGGGCTGTCCCTGCATTCAAATAAATTCGCTTTTAACGACGTGCAGGACTACCTGACAGCGCGTGTGTGGGACGGTACGCCCCGCCTTGACCGTTTATATATAGATTACCTCGGCGCGGCTGATACGCCCTATAATCGCATTGTGGCGCGTAAGGGGTTTGTTGCGGCGGTTGCAAGGGCAATGACCCCCGGCTGTAAGTTCGACAATATGACGATCCTTGTTGGTCCGCAGGGCATAGGAAAAAGTTCCTTGCTTGACATTATGTCGCGCGGGTGGTTTAACGACAGCATCCGCACATTCGAGGGCAAGGAGGCGTCGGAGCTGCTGCAGGGCGTGTGGATCGTGGAAATATCGGAGCTTGACGCATTTCGGCGCACGGACGTTGCGCGTATCAAGCAGTTTTTAAGCCTGCGCGCCGATCGTTTCCGCGCGGCTTATGGGCGGCACGTCAAGGAGCTGCCGCGCCCCTGCGTATTTTTCGGCACGACCAACACTAAAGCCTTTTTGCAGGACACCACGGGAAACCGCCGCTTTTGGCCCGTGGACGTCGGCGAACGCCCTGCGATCAAGAACGTTTGGCGCGGACTTCCCGAGGAGGTAGATCAGATATGGGCGGAGGCGGTCTTTTACTGGAAAATGGGCGAGAGCCTTTATCTGTCGGGCGACGTTGAGGACGATGCCAAAGAAAAGCAGGAAGAACACCGCGAAGCGTCCTCTTTTGAGGGCATTACGATTGATTTTATCAACCGTGAAGTGCCGGAGGACTGGGAGTCCTACAAGCTCGACAGACGGCGTATGTATTGGAGCGGCGGCATTACGGGCGAGATCAAGACCGTGCCGCGTCAAAGGGTTTGCGCTGCCGAAGTGTGGTGCGAGGCTTTGAACGGTCTGCCAAAAGACTTGACGAAAGCGATCTCCCGTGAAATAAATGCCGTTATTGAACGGCAGGAGGATTGGAGCAGAGCCGCCGCAACGTTAAGGTTCGGCCCGCACGGTCCGCAGCGCGGCTTTATCAGAAAAGACCCGCATTCTCCCGACAAATGACCGTATCAGAATAGCCGCAACATTAAAAATCAGGGGGATTTATATAAAAACGTTACACGGGCGGATGTAATTTTTTAAAAATTGTTGCGTTTTGCGTTACGCTTGAAAGTTACGCCGTAAAACCGCATTACAAAAGGCTTTTTAACCTTAATGTAACAATGTAACATTTATTATATAATGAGTATTAAATTAGAGCGTAGAGCGTATATATACCCCCTGTCATGTCATGATGCGGCGTGTGTACGCGCCCGCGCGTGCGCACACGCGCGCGTGTTATATATAAAGCGGCAAAGAATAAGGAGGCTCAAAATGCTTGAAAAGGAAATAGAGCGGCGAATGTGTGAAATGATACGAAAGCGCGGAGGACTTTCGTATAAGTTCACAAGTCCCGGAAACCCCGGCGTACCCGATCGCCTTATAATAACCCCGGCGGGCGTTGTTTGGTTTGTTGAATTAAAAACCGAGGTAGGTCGGTTGGCTAAAATTCAGAAATGGCAGAAAAGCGAACTTGAAAAAAGGGGCGCGAACGTGCGGGTCATTCACGGGTGGGATGCCGCGAAAGAATTTGTAAACGAGGTGATGCCGAATGAAGTATGAACCGCATAATTATCAAAGCTACTGCATACAGCGGATTGTTCAAGACCCGGCGGTCGGGCTGTTTCTCCGTCCGGGGTTGGGCAAAACGTCTATAACGCTGACGGCTGTAAACGTTCTGCGGTATTTGCGGTGGGAAATCGCGAGGGTGCTTGTTATCGCCCCGAAAAAGGTTGCGGAGGCGACGTGGAGCAAGGAGGCGGCAAAGTGGGATCACCTGCAACACTTGAAAGTCGTTACCGTGCTTGGCAATACGGCGAAACGTATTCGGGCATTGAATACCCCCGCCGACGTGTACGTTATCAACCGCGAGAATGTGTCGTGGCTTGTTGATTATTACAAGCAGGCGTGGCCGTTTGATATGTTGGTGTGCGACGAGTCAACAAGTTTTAAGAACCCCCAAAGTAAACGCTTTAAGGCTTTGAAGCTGATCCGGCGGTTTTGCAAAAAGGTTGTACTGCTGACCGGCACACCGTCAAGCAAAGGATTGATCGATTTATGGGCGCAGGTATATTTGCTTGACGAGGGCGCGCGGCTCGGCAAGACGATCAGCCAATATCGGGAGCGGTATTTTATCGCCAATACGCACGGCGGGCATTTCACCGACTACAAACCCAAAACCGACGCGGAGAGCGCAGTCCTTACGGCGATAAGTGACATTTGCGTAAGTATGAAAGCCGAGGATTATTTGGAATTGCCGGAATGCGTTGAACACGAAATCCCCGTGGTGCTTGAGGAAAAGGCAAAACGTGAATACGATCAGTTTGAGCGTGACCTGCTGCTTGAAATCGAGGACGAAACAATAACGGCGCAGGGTGCGGCGGTTCTTACAGGTAAACTGTTACAGTTCTGCAACGGTGCGGTGTACAATGCGGACAAGCAGGGGCTAATCGTTCACGACTGTAAACTGGATGCATATATGGAGCTGCTTGAACGGCTTGACGGTGAGCCGGTCATAACGTTTTACAGCTTTAAGCACGACCTTGACCGCCTGCTTGAAAGACTGGAAAAGACAAAGCGGCGGGTGCGTGTGTATCAGGGACCGCAGGACGAGGACGACTGGAACGCCGGAAAAATTGATGTTCTGTTAGCGCACCCCGCCTCCTGCGCCTACGGTCTGAACCTGCAAGCGGGCGGGCGGCATATCGTGTGGTTTGGGTTGAATTGGAGTTTTGAATTAAACGATCAAGGCAAATGCAGACTGTGGCGACAAGGGAGCGAGTTCGACAAGGTTTTCATTCATTACCTTGTTGCGCAGGGGTGCGTGGACGAGGACGTGATGGCGGCAATACGCAGTCGGGCAGATACGCACGAGGCTGTTATGTCGGCATTGAAAGCAAGGTTGAAAAAATTACACGGTCGGGAGGGATCAACGGTATGACGCTGAAAGAATTATCGCAGCTGTATTACCTGAACAGGGAAATTGAAATGGACAAGCGGCGGCTTGAGAGTTTGAAAATGAAATCTCAAAGCCCATCGTCGGCACGACTTGACGGTATGCCGCACAGTACAAGCATTGAAAGCCGCGTCGAACGGTACGCCGCAGAAATAGCCGACCTTGAGGCGATCATTGCCGCAAAGTGTGAGCAGTACATTCACGAACGGAACAGACTGGAACGGTACATAAGCGATATTGACGACAGCTTGACCCGGCAAATTTTTACTTTTCGGTTCGTGAACGGGTTGTCGTGGACGCAGGTTGCGGCGCATATCGGCGGGAGCAATACCGAGAAAAGCGTTAGTAAAGCCTGCTACCGCTATCTTGAAAAACACCCCGAATAAAATTTTTTTGGATTTTGGGAAAGATGTCGCAAATGTCGCAAATGGATGTGGTATAATGATATTGTGGACGTGTGGCCGAAAGGCAAAAGCGCACGGACCTCCTTAAAATCGGCATCGGGCGGGGGTTCTCCCCTGCTTGGTGCTGTATTTATTTTGAACGGAAACGCACTCGCACGGAAAGGAGGAAACAATCGTGGGAGAAATCGGCAGACCGAGAAAGTTTAAAACGCCGGAAGAATTAAAGGCGGCGTGGGAATGGTACAAAACTGACTGTGACAATCAAATCGTGCTGACCCACGAGTTCAGCGCAAAGAATAGCGAATTTGTCAGCAAAGAACTCCGCAGAGCCATAACATACACCATCGAGGGTTTTTGTGATTTTGCGGATATTTCGCGGCAGTCATTCTATGACACATACGGCAGCGATCCTGAATTTGCTGACATCGTAACGCGCATCCGCGAGTCCTGCGAGGTTGACGCCCGCAAAAAGTTTGAACTCGGTATCATTCCGTCGCAGCTTGCCGGGCTTTGGATGTCCAAACACGGGTACAGCACAAAGACCGACAACACTGTAACCGGCGCGCTGCCCGTTGTTATTACCGGCGGTGATGACCTTGAGGACTAAACCGGCAGGGCGGCGCATATACCTCCCCGACATTGTGGGGAAAGGGTACGGGCGGTACTGGAATTGTAAAACAAATTACAGGGTCTGCAAGGGCAGCCGTGCCTCCAAAAAGTCAAAGACCACCGCGCTAAATTTCATTTGCCGCATTATCGAATACCCGCAAAGTAATTTGTTGGTGGTGCGGAAAACCTTTCGATCCCTGAAAGACAGTTGTTTCACCGAGTTAAAGTGGGCGATACATCGCCTTGAGTTGGATCAGTGGTTCGACATAAAGGAAAGCCCTCTCGAAATGACATACACTCCGACGGGGCAAAAAATTCTTTTCCGAGGACTGGACGACCCGCTGAAAGTCGCGTCGATCACCGTTGAGCACGGGGTGCTGTGTTGGCTGTGGATTGAGGAGGCTTACGAAATCAGCAACAAAGCGGATTTTGATACGCTGAACGAGTCGATCCGTGGTGAAATGCCGGAGGGGTTGTTTCGGCAGATCACGCTGACCTTTAACCCGTGGAACGAGCGGCACTGGCTGAAAAAGCGATTTTTCGACAACCCGCCCGACCCGGAGGACGTGTTCACCCTCACCACCGACTACCGTTGCAACGAATGGTTGAGCGACGACGACCTAAAGCTGTTTGAAACTATGAAGATAGAAAACCCCCGCCGCTATGCCGTTGCAGGTCTTGGTGACTGGGGCATAGTTGACGGGGTTGTTTATGAGAAATTCGAGGAGCGGGCGTTTGACTTTGACGCGGTACGGCGGCAGCCGGGCGTCAAGTCGGCGTTTGGGCTTGACTTTGGATATACCAACGACCCCTCCGCGCTGTTCTGCGGCTTGGTTAATGCCTCCGAAAAAACAATATACGTCTTTGACGAATTGTACGAGCGCGGCTTGACAAATATAATGCTTTATAACCGTATCAAAGAAAAAGGACTTGCAAAAGAGCGCATAACCGCTGACTCGGCAGCACCGAAAGATATTGACGAGTTGAAAGCGTTAGGGCTTACCCGCATACGGGGAGCGCGCAAAGGTAAAGACTCCGTGGCGAATGGTATTCAGTATATACAGAATTACACGATCGTAATTCACCCGCAGTGTGTGAATTTTCTGCGTGAAATCGCAAACTATACGTGGGCAGTCGATAAAACCGGCACACGGTTAAATGTTCCGATCGACGACGAAAACCACTTGATGGACGCTATGCGCTACGCTGTGGAGGATATGATAACGCCCGTGTGGGACGTTCGGAAACTGCTATAAACAATAAAAACTCTATCAATAGACTACACCCTATTGATAGAGATGGCTTTCCTCGATAAGGTTGTATTTATCGGGATTAAGTACAGTATACCTCGATTAGCCGCATTTGTCAAGTGGTTTTTTAAAATTTCTTTTGTTTTTTTTTCGGAGGTATCTTTATGACTTTTTACGAAAGGGTTAAAAGCCTTTGCGATCAACGGGGTATTTCGGTTTCAAAATTGGTTTCTGATTTAGGCTATTCAAAGTCCACGGGTACCTCGTGGAAAGCGTCAAGCAATATGCCTCGACCGGGGACGATCAAAAAAGTTGCTGACTATCTCGGAATGACGATTGACGAATTGAAAAGCGGCATTGACTACATAGACTATGACAGCATAGACACATCAAGTTTTAACCAGTCTGTTTTTAAACATTTGCTTGAGCAGCACGGCGGTAACGAGAAAAAAGCTATAAAGGCGTATTTGGATTTTGAAAAGGCACAAGCGCAGGATGCCTTATCAGAACAGCCTCCTATTTTTCAAAATTATGCAAACAACATACACAACTCCAACGTGGTGCAGGGTGATAATGTTTCAAGCACAAATCATACCGAAAAAATATTGACCGATAATGAAAAGGAGTTGTTGCGCCTGTTTTCCAAACTCGGAATTGTCGATCAGGCGAGAGTTCTTGCCTATGTGGCCGACTTAAAGGAAAAGGGAGGCAAAGCATAATGCCTCGTAGCAGTAAAAAGCCGAAAGTGCCGAGGGCTGAATTTACCCGGCAAACAACCGAGCGCACCCTTGCCAATTTTAGGGATGCGGGCATAACTGCCTATCAAATACGAACCTGCGGCGATGGTCGAGTTTGCGAGGTATGTAAAAAGCAGAATGGCAAGAATTACAAAACAACGGATGCAGTTATTGGCAAGAACGCTCCGCCGTTCTGTGATGAGTGCCGCTGTGTAATTCTGCCACTGTCCGACGATGTTAAAACGCCGTGGGATAAGCGCAAAAATAGCCCCCGACCTAAAACAGCCGAGGGCAACAAAATAAATATTACGGAGGACATCACTATGGGAACTAAAAACACGGTAACAGCCGGGGACTACAAGGGCGGTCAGCTTGAATGGAAAGTAAGAATTACAAAAGCTAACGAGGTTATTTTACATAAACCGGGCGCATTTGCGGGAAAATTCACACTTGACGCAACCACCGTTGCCTCTTATGAAGTCATTGACTCTGAAAGCAAAACAAGCGCGGCAAGTGCGATCGCCCGTGGCGGCCTCGGTGCGGCATTGCTCGGACCGGTAGGAATTGCCGCTGCACTTTCAGCTAAAAAGAAAGGACTGTACACCATTGCGCTCCAATTTACTGACGCTAAAAGCAGTTTGATCGAGGTCGATAAGGATATTTATAAAACCCTTGTTGAGAATTTATTCAATGCCATTCCAACAGCAACGGAGGCGCAGACTGCGACACCACCCGAACAACCCGCGCCTACCACAAACCAACCGCTTGACCCTGCCGCCGAAATTGCAAAGTATAAGTCCCTTTTAGACAGCGGGGCAATAACGCAGGACGAGTACGAGGCAAAGAAAAAGCAGCTTTTAGGCTTATGACAGACCAAACGCAGGCGGCAGGCTTTATATATAATACGCGCGCGTGCGCGCACGCGTACACATTACGCATACATGGGTGTGTGGGGGGATATATACGCCCTACTCCCTATATTTAATACTCTATAAGGAATAAATGTTACATCTGCTACATCAAGGTATAAAACCCCTTTACAATGCGGTTTTACGGCGTAACTTTCAAGCGTAACGCAAAACGCAACAATTTTTAAAAAATTACATCTGCCCGTGTAACGTTTTTATATAAATCTCCCTGATTTTTTGGCTGTTTCATTAAATAGGTGGTGACTTTATGGCAGACAAGAAAAAGAACGATAAAAGCGGCAACGCCGAAACGCCGCTTATTCGCGCGGTGATTTACGCCCGGTATTCCTCAAGCGGTCAGCGGGAGGAGTCGATCGAGGGGCAGCTTCGCGACTGTTACGACTTCGCCCGAAAAAACGGAATAAACGTGATCGGTGAGTACATAGACAAGGCCATTTCGGGTAAGACCGACAAACGCCCCGACTTTCAGCGAATGCTCCGGGACAGTGAGCGCGGGCATTTTGACGCGGTTATAATGTGGAAGATGGATCGCTTTGCCCGTAACCGTTACGACTCCGCGATATACAAGTATAAGCTGAAAAAGAACGGCGTCCGCATTTTTTACGCTAAGGAAACGATCCCCGACGGACCGGAGGGCATTATTCTTGAAAGCGTAATGGAGGGGTATGCCGAATATTACAGCGAGAATTTAAGCCAAAACGTGCGGCGCGGAATGTACGACAGCGCGCTCGAATTGAAAACCCTCGGTCGTAAAATCATAGGCTATAAAACAGGCGTGGACGGTAAATTTGAAATTGATCCGGGGCAGGCGGCGGTCGTGCGCCGGATATTCGAGGAATACGCCGCCGGCGAATGTGCAAAGGATATTTACACACGGCTGAACGAGGAGGGGTATCGGACAAGCCGAAACGGTTTGTTTAACAAGAACAGCCTGCGCCGCATTTTGGAAAATGAAAAATATATCGGCGTTTATGAATATGAGGACATACGGGTAGAGGGCGGCATTCCCGCCATTGTTGACCGTCCTCTGTTTGAAAAGGTGCAAAAAATGATAAAGAAAAATCACACCTCACCCGCCGCAAAGCGTGAACAATTCCTATTGACGACTAAGCTGTTCTGCGGTCACTGCGGAGCGGCAATGACCGGCGATGGGGGGACAAGCCGAGTCGGTAAAGTTTACTATTATTACACTTGCAACAACCGAAAGTATAAGCGAACCTGCAAAAAAGAACGAGCGGCAAAGGATAAGATCGAGCAGCTTGTTGTTGACGCCCTCGTTCAGTTGGTGCATTCCGACGACTTTATAAACGAGGTTGCGGACAAGGTGATGGAGTATCAAGAACGGGAGCGGGACCGTTCGGCACTGGACGCTTTGGAGGCACGGCAAAAGGAAAATGAAAAAGCGATCGCCAATATGCTTGCCGCTATCGAGGCGGGGATCGTAACGCCAAGCACAAAAACCCGCCTTATGGAGCTTGAGGCAGAGCGCGCTAATATCGATAAAGGGATCGCGCGTGAATTGATTTCAGACCCCACACTTGAACGGGATCAAATTGTTTTCTTTTTGGAGCGGTTCAGAAAAGGCGACCCAAACGATGAGGCGTACCGCCTTATGCTTGTTGATACTTTCTTAAATTCAGTATTTTTATATGACGATGGCAAAATGGTAATTGTCTTGAATTACTGCGGCGAACACAGCAAGGTCACGCTGTCAACGGTTGAAAAAGCCGTTGACGGTGGGGCTGCGGAGTGTTCGAGCATTGCGCCGCCGAGCGCACCAACATTCATTGACAAAAAAGATATTATGCCCACAAACGGCTGTACAAAGCCATTTGTGGGCATAAATCTTGCGAAAAACAGGATTCACGATCCACAGATATTTTCGACACGAAAGTGGACTTGAACCCTCCCCTACAAAATTTTTCCGGTTGAAATTGGATATTTTGACGAAATTGCCTGTGAATAATTTCTCGTTTGCGAGAGATTATTCATGGGCGTTTTTTTGTTGCACAGAGTTCTGACAAAAAAGATATCGACGGGATTTGAACCCTTTGGCAACAAAATTTTAGCAGTTGAATTTGTGCAGATTGCACATTATAAGTATTGCAAGCATGGGCGCCTGTAAGTTGCACCTCATCAAAATGAGATGCGATTTACGGGCGCCTTTTTTGTTTTCCGACATAATTCGGAGAAGTAAATCGGTCATCGAGCCGTTACGGGCTTGAAATAAAATACGGAGGTAACACAATGAGCAACGAAAATAAGCAGACCAGACCGGACTGCCCGCTGATCGGGCAAAATGGCAATATCTATAACCTCGTCGGGATCGCGGCAAAAACCTTGAAAAGAAACGGCTTATTAGCCGAAGCGTCCGAAATGACGGAAAAGGTCTTCGGCAGCGGCAGCTACGATGAGGCGCTCGGTATCATCGGCGAGTACGTCAATATAACCTCGGTCGATGAACCCAATGAGGATATGGACATGAGGATGGGATAACGGAGGTATCAAAATGATCAAAGCAACAATTCAGAACAGCCCGTACTGTACGGAGATACGCTTTCCCTGCACGGAAACGGAACTGTCGAAAAAGCTCGGCGAGCTTGGCATGAATCTGGAGCACCTCGCGCCGATGGCAACGGTTATCGAAATAGAGCCGTCCGAGCTGTCGGCATTGGAAGATTGCGAAGTAAGTCTGGACGCGCTCAACTATCTCGGCAAGCGCATGGACGGTATGTGCAAGACGGAGCGCAGACAGTTTTTCGCTGTGCTGTCGTGCGATGAAGCGGAAATCGGTTACGGACTGAAAAATATAATCAATCTCACCTACAACCTCGCGCGCTTTACGCTGATAGAAGATACGAGCGATCTGGAGCGCGTCGGGCGAATCCATATGCTCAGCGTTCACGGCTCACTTTCCGAGTCCGAATACAAAAACAGCGACTGGCTCACTGCCGAGGGCAGGAAGCTGCTGGATTCGGGCAAAGGGATCGACACCGAATACGGAAAGCTGTATATCAATGAGGATGTACCGTTCGAGGAAATTTTCAACGGAACGACATTCCCCGCTTATTATTCCGAACCGGATTCGGTCGCGGCGGTCGAACTCGAATTTTTCGATCAGACGGAGCTGGTCCAACTGCCGTGCGAGGATATCGCGATCAGAAAGGCGCTGTGCAGATTGGGCGCGGAAAGCATAAGGGACTGTACGGTTATTGTCGATTCGATCGAAGATATTTCCGAGGAGTGGATCGGCAAAATCTGTAAGGTTGAAAAAACAAAAGAACTGTTTGAACTGAACCGCAAACTGAAGTCCGAGGGCGTTTGTTTGAATCGGGAGCAGCCCGCGAGCCTATTTAATAAGGAAGTTGCGAGAATTTTGAGGGAAAACGACTTTACCGTTTCCGAGAACAGCGGCTATATCAGCGTTTTTTCGGACGGCAAAGAGGCTGCGAAAATCTTCGGCAACGGAATGATAAGCGCGCCCGATAACACTTCGGACGACACATATTTTGAGATCAAGAAAATCGCAGGTACCGTCAGCGAATACTGCTCCGCCTACGAAAAAGCCGCGCCGCTGAAAGCGGAGGGCTTGTCGGGAAATTACCGCTGCCTTGCGGAATTTAACGGCACGGTCTTAGCCGCAAAGCACACCGAATACGGCTTTGAGTTCGTCACTTGGGACAGAACGTTTGACGGCAAAGCGGTTTGTCAGGGCAATTATTACACCGATTATGCTTCGGCAAAGGAGAACTTTGCGGTGCGGTCGGGAATGGTGGATAAGAATAAAATATTCAGCACGAAAGAACTTGAGCAGCTTGAAAAGTGCGTGAATTTCACGATGAGGCATAACGGCGATCTGAAGTTTGACGACTGCGATTTTCTCAAAAAAATAAGCGAAAAAATATCCGAAAATATTCCGGAGCAGCAGAACGAAGCTCCGGAAATGTCGATGTGAGGTGTGTGATGAAGATAAAATTTAAAAGCGCTTGGCACAGAAAAACGTTTACGGAGTTTATCGCCGCGAATGTCCATAACCCTTATAACAGCCGCAATGAATATGTCGCGGCTGTTTTTTTATTATCCGCGGATAAGTTTTTGTGGAAAAAAGCACGGAGCGCGCTGACGGGATATTCCGTAAACTTCAAAAGCATTGATATCGCGGGAATATACACCGAGGGCTATGCGCTGTTTACAGCGGCAAAAGCGGTATATCACGGCGGCGCGGATATCTCGTTAAATGAATTATGCGACGCGAATCTTATCGACGACTCGACCGTGATGACGATATTTGCGGGGGTTATGCTGTTCAGGGACGGCATTGGACTGCTGAATTGGAGGAATTGATATGATAAGATTTGAAATTAAAAACGGAAACGACTGGCTGAAATTTGATATGCCCACTTGCGAGTTGGCGGATCATCTGGGCAGTATCGGAATTTGTAAGGATATTCCGATAGGCGGCACGGAGAATATCTCCGTGGATTATTATCCGACCGAGGTGGATGACGAGATCGCGGAAATCGTCTGCGACAGGCTCTCGCCCGAGGATAAGATTTCCGATGTGAATCGGCTCTGTGATAAGCTTGACGGGCAATGGCAGATTACCGACGAGGAATTTGAAAGCGCCCTCTCGGAAAATGATGTTCGCGGCGCTCTGAACATAAATGCGGCTTATGAGAAGCTGCGCGAGGATTTGACGCAAACAAACGATTTGAGTATGTGACGGCGTGAGCCTTAGCATAAAAAATTATACAGATGGGGGGGTGTTATTATGGCAATGAGCAGAGGACGTATCGAGTTCTACAAAGAGCATTATCCTGCAGGAACGCGCATTTGTCTTGATTCGATGGGCGACGATCCGAATCCCGTTCCCAACGGGTCAAAAGGCGTTGTTTCATTTGTCGATGACTGCGGAACTGTTTTCGCGGATTTCGACTGCGGCAGGTCGCTCGGGATTTGTCCCGAGGTGGACGGCTTCCACAAGATCACGGAGCAGACGGAATCGCAGGAGCCGAAAATGTCGATGTAAAAATCGACGCGAAAATTTGTAAGGGAGTGATTTTATAGCAATTAAATTTTTCGACTGCTTTGCGGGAATCGGCGGTTTTCGCAGCGGTCTCGAAAAAGCGGGCGGCTTTGAGTGCGTAGGCTTCTGCGAGATAGACAAGTACGCCGCGGCGGCTTACAAAGCCATTTATGACACGGAGGGGGAGATTTATTATAGCGACGTTACAAGAATTGACACAGCAGGAATGCCCGATTTCGACCTGTTCGTCGGCGGTTTTCCCTGCCAACCCTACTCGATATCTTCGGCTAATCCCCGAGGATTTGCAGACCCTCGAGACGCTCTTTTCTTTGAGCTTGCCCGAATTATCAAGGAAAAACGACCTGCAGCTTTTCTGCTTGAAAATGTTCCCCGACTCATATCTCATGACGGCTTCAGGACGTTTCAGACCGTCCTCCGTACGCTTTCGGAATTGGGGTATTGTATTGAATGGATGGTGTTTAACAGCGCAGCCTTTGATCTTGCACAGTCGAGGAACAGGGTGTACATTGTCGGACATCGCCGTCCCGAACGCGCCGGAAAAATATTCCCTGTCGAATGCGGCGATTACCAAACTCCTGTCCAACTCATCGGTGGTTCGCAAGGCTCGAGAATATACTCCGCCGAGGGAACTGCTGTGACACAGTGCGCCGGATCGGGCGGCGGAGGCGGCAAAACGGGATTGTATTTCTTTGATATGAACCCCGATTTTGATTTTACCGAAAACGCGCGCTGTCTGCTCGCCCGATACGATTCGGGAGCAAGCAACCATAAGGGTGTAAATTCCGGAATATTTGTCGAGGGAGATTTCCCGGGCGCGGTAAGATTTATCGACAAAAACGGAGTGCTGCGAGTCGGTATTCTTCGCAAACTTATGCCATTGGAATCGTGGCGGCTGCAAGGCTTTGATGACGCTCAGTTCAATAAAGCTGCGGCGCTCGGACTGAGCGACGGGCAGCTCTACAAAATGGCGGGAAACGCGGTTTCCGTACCCGTTATCAAGGCGATCGGCGAAAAAATCCGCGATGTAATTTTTGACGGAGGGAGTGAGATAATTGCCGAACCATATTATGAACCGCCTGCGCTTGGAGGGGGCTCGGAACAGAATTGACGAGCTGCTGAAAAGCGTTAAGGGCAAAGACAGCGTGCTTGACTTTAACAAAATAATCCCGATGCCGGAATCGCTGAGCATTGAAGCGGGAAGCCGCACGGAAAAAGGGATGAAAGCGTATAAGGATTTTGTGTACGTTTACACCTTTGCCGGAACCGAGCAGAAAGACCTGCTGAATATCCCGAAAGAAAAAGAGGAAGTTTTCCTCCGAACACGGCAGGATATCAGGCGCGACGAATGGGAGCTCGGCAAGGCGGCATTCCGGAACGAGCAGAAATACGGCGCGGCGACATGGTACGAATGGGCGCGAGAGAATTGGGGAACAAAATGGTCGGCATATAACGCGGAAATCGGCGAAGATAACACGATCATGTTCAACACGGCTTGGTCGAGGGCAATGCCCGTGATCCAAAAGCTCGCGGAGAACTTTCCCGACTTGTATTTCGAATACTGCTGGGCTGACGAGGATTTGGGCGTGAACGTCGGAATGGCTGAATTTGAAAACGGAGAAGTCACCTTTGACGAATTCTACAACGCCCATTCCTATGACGCGTATGAGCTTGCCGCGGATCTTTGGGATATCGATCTTGCGGAAGAAGGCTTCGTTTTTAATGAGGAAACGCGGTCATATGATTACCGCCCCGACGAACCGGACGAAAGCCCGAAAATGGAATGAGGTGAGTTTTTGAAACCGATAAACGCTAACGAAACCGATTACGAACGCTTTGAAATCCTCGGTCACGACGCGCTTTTTACTTGCTTACGGATAGACCGCAAGACGCTCCCCGAGGGGCTTCACGCGTATGATTTACGCGATGAGGATTCTACGGGAGAAATATGCGAACTGAAAAGCCATGTCATGGTAAATCATTGGGGAACGGTCGTCACGCGCGAACCTATCGAGGGCGCGGATGAGGGTATCGTGCTTGAAGATAACGATTATAATTATCTCGGTGAGAATATGACGCTCGACGAGTTCGCAAATCCCGCTCCGAAGATGGAGCAAACCATGTAAATAAAAATTGTGTTGCCTGTAAAACAGCAGAACGACTATATTCACGGTGCAGCACAACTCCAAATTAAATATATGTTGATCAGTCACCTCGGATAAAGGCGTTATTGCTGTTTTGTGGGAAACGCGATTTGGAGGTGATCAAAATAAATAGTTTTTTAAGTTGGATCGGCGGTAAAAAGAGCAGCCGCGATATCATTATTCCGAGATTTCCGATATATTATGAAAAATACATCGAAGTCTTCGGCGGAGGCGGCTGGATACTCTTTGCAAAACCGCCCTGTAACGACCATGAAATATTTAACGACGCAAATTCGAATATATCCAATTTGTTTTACTGCGTCCGCGAACACAGTGAGGAACTGATCGAGAAGCTGCGGTATGTGCTGAATTGCCGTGAAGATTTCGATAGGATCAAGCACATCATCAGCGAAAAAGCCGAGATCGGCGATGTGCAAAGAGCCGCGAATTTTTATCAGCTTATCCGTTACAGTTACGCAAGCGGGTGCGACAGTTTCGGCGGAAAGCCGCACAGTATGTGGGGTAATTTCCCGCTGATTGAACAAGCTTCGCGGCGGCTTCAAAAGGTCGTGATCGAGAATAAGGATTTCGAGAAACTCATCTCTGCACAGGACAGCGAGGTGAGCTTTTTTTATTGCGATCCGCCGTATTTTTCGACCGAGAGCTACTACGAAAATGTGGGCTTTACGACCGCCGATCATGAGCGACTCCGCGATACGCTGAAAAATATTTCGGGAAAGTTTTGATTTTGTCAATATCACTTGACACAATTTACGCAAAGAATTTTAGCAAGT